>CAZVZP010000057.1:0-11498 GCA_964631625.1 uncultured Hyphomicrobiales bacterium
CTCGAAGGGTGAGGTCAGTCGCGGGTACCAAGTGTTCGATTCGCACCACTAGCGGAACGGCGAGGTTGAGGGAGGACGAGGGATGGCGGGGGAAGCAGCAGCGCACAAGAACATGGCGGGACCCGTCATGCAGGCGGGCGAACTTGCGGACGCCGTGATCGAGGCGGCGCGGCAGGACAACCCGGACAAAGAGATCGTCGTGGACGATCACCTCGCCTATGTGCGGATCCAGGCCGAGGGCGGCATGATCATCCGGCGCGAAACCGTCGAAACCTGCCTCGGCCGGCCGTTCGAAATGCGCGAGCTCGAACGCAACCTGAGCGGCTTCGCGGGGCAGATCGACACGCGAAGCGATCAGGTGCGCTTCTTTCTCGACAAGAAACTGTAACGCCGGGGCCGCCGGGGGCGGCACCGAAGGCAGGGAGACATCGCGATGACCGAAGGGCGGACCAAGGCCTTGAAGACGTGGAGCTACCTCATCAACAAGGGCATCAAGCGCAAGCCGACCGAGTACGAGATCGTTTCGGTCAACCTCCATTACCGCACCGACGATGCGGCGGCGCCCTTCGAGCTCGACCCCAATATCCCGATGAACCGGTGGTATCGGAAATACGTCAACGAGAGCCCGCTGACGCACGACGACTGGGACGATTTCCGCGATCCCGACCAGATCATCTACCGCACCTACAACGCGATCCAGGACGGGCAGGAGGAGTACGTCGATGGCCTCCTGAACGAGTACAACACCATCGGCCACGACACGCAGCTCTCGCGCGAATGGGTCGGCGTCCTGGCGCGCCTCTACACGCCGGGCCGCTACCTCATGCACATGGTGCAGATGGGTTCGGCCTATCTGCTTTCGGTCGCGCCCGCGAGCACGATCACCAATTGCCTGATCCTTGAGGGTGGCGACTCGATGCGTTGGATGCAGCGCATCGCCTATCGCACCGCCGAGCTCGCGAAGAGCTGGCCCGATCAGAAGTTCGGCGAGGGCGAACGGCGCCTGTGGGAGCAGGATGCCGCTTGGCAGGGCTTCCGCGAGCTCATGGAAAAGGCTCTCGTGGCCTACGACTGGGGCGAGGGCTTCACGGCGCTCAATCTCGTCGCGAAACCGGCCATCGACGAGGCGTTCCTGCGCCAGTTCGCCGCCGCCGCCCGGCGCGAGGGCGACACGCTCTTGGCCATGCTCAACGACGCCGCCCTGGTCGACAGCGAGCGGCACCGGCGCTGGAGCAAGGCGCTTGCGGAGTTCGCCTTGAAGCGCTCGAGCAACAAGGGCGTATTCGAAAGCTGGCTCAAGACGTGGGTGCCCCTGGGCGATCAGGCGATCGAGGCGTTCTGTGCCGCGCTTCCCGATTCGCCCAAGGCCGCGGCCGAGGCCAAGAGCGCGGCGCGGTCCTGGCGCGCCACGCTGGGCTTTGCGCTCTAGCTTAAGCCGCCCCGGCCGGCGGCGCCGCGTGGCGCGCGCCAAGCCCTATTTCAGCGATTGCCGCCGCGATCCGGCAAGCCGCTTCAACTTGGCGCTCTTGCACCGATCGTAGAGCTCGACGAGGCCGTTGGGCACGAACAGCACCGTGAGCACGACGGCGAGCCCGAGCAGCAGCAGGCGGAACTGACCGACCTCGCGCAGGAACTCGTTGCCGATGGTGACGATGAAGGCGCCGAGAATCACGCCGGGGAAGCGGCCGAGGCCGCCGACCGAGAGCATCACCATCACGATCAGGAAGAATTCGGTCTCGAGGATCTTGGGCGTGACCACCCCGACGTAATGGGCATAGAGCCCGCCGGCGAGCCCGGTGATCAGCGCCGAAGCGGTGAACACGATCAGCTTGTACTTGTAGTCGTTGATGCCGAGACTCTTGGCGAAGGCCTCCGAATCGCGCATGGCGACGAAGGCCTTGCCCCAGTGTCCGCGCAAGATGACGAAATAGATGACGTAGATGGCAACGGCGGCCACCCCCAGGGCGAAGAAGTACCAGGCCATCTTGTTCTGCGGATCGAGGACGAAGGGGCCGATTTCGAGCGGCGGTACGCCCAGCAGACCGGTGGAGCCGCCGGTGCCGATCGGCCGTCCCTGGCGAATGAGCGGGGGCAGCGCGAGATGAACGACGAAGGTGAAGAGGGCCACGTATTCACCGCGCAGCCGCAGGCACGGCAGCCCGATCAACAGGCCGAATAGGCCGGCGGCGGCCATGCCGATCAAGAGCGGCGTGAGCGAGGGCGCCCCCAGGCTGAGGGCGGCCATCGACGAGCCGTAGGCGCCGACGGCGAAGAAGGCAAGCTGGGCGAAGTTCGCCATGCCGGCATACCCCAGCACGAGATCCCAGCCCGCGACCACGATGCTCCAAATGAAGCACAGAATAAGGACGTGGACGAAATAGGGTTCCTGGACGACGACGCCCACAATGGCGAGAACGGCGAGGACGGCAGCGAAATACAGCCGATTCACGAGGCCCGCCCCCTTCGCTCAGCGATCACGGGCACGGCGCATAAGCCGCGCGGGCCCGCGCCGTGGCCAACACTTCCCTCGACCATTCCCGAACCTCGTCAAGTCCACACGCCGAACAGGCCGCGCGGCCGGAAGATCAGGATCGCGAGCAGGGTCAGCAGCCACAGCGGCATGGCCCAGCTCGCGCCGATCCAGTACATCGCGTAGGACTCGATGATTCCCAGGATGAAGGCCGCGACGAGCGTGCCGCGCGTGCTGCCGAGGCCGCCCAGAACGACGATGACGAACGCCTTGAGGAACGGGTGCCAGCCGCCCAGCGGCGAAATGAGGTTGATCGGCGCGAGCAGCACGCCGGCCAGGCCCGCGAGGACCGCCGAGAGCCCGAAGGCATAGCCGAAGATCTGGTTGGCGTTGATCCCGACCATGTTGGCGCCCTGCATGTCCTGCGCCACGGCGCGCATGGCCTGGCCGTAGCGCGAGCTGCGCAGGAACAGCTCGAGCGCGGCCACGAGCACGAGCGCGATCAGGAAGACGATGATCTCGTGGTAGGAGAGGACGAAGCCCAGCGCCTCGACTTTGCCGGGCGCGAGCGGCGGCAGCACCTTGTTATCCGGGCCGAAGATGATCAGATTCGCATTGTCGATGAAGAAGGCGACACCGAGCGTGGCCATCATCGTCGTGATGTTCCACTTGGGCTTCCAGCGCAACGGCCGGATCACCAGCCGTTCGAGCGCCATGCCGAGGACAAAGAGCGTCGGGATCACCGCCAGGAAGACGAGGGGGTAGCTCACCTCGAGATAGCCGACGGTCATGACCCAGGCGATATAGCCGGCGATGGTGTAGATCGCGCCATAGGAGAAGTTGAGCACACGGGTCACGCCGTAGACGAGCGACAGGCCGACCGCAAACAGCGCGTACACCGCGCCCAGCATGATGCCGCTGATGAGGACTTCGACGATCTGATGCATCGGGGGTCGGACCGTCCGCTAACGCCGTCGGACGGAGCGATGCTTCGGCCGCCGGGGGCGGGCCCGCATCCGGCCAATCGGCCCCCGCGCGCTTCGCTGTTCCCGGGCTTGCCGCGACGTCACGCTCGTCACGTCGCCCTTCCCTTTCGCCGCTGCTCGAAGTCCTGCAAGGGGCCCTCGTAGCCGACCCGCCCCTCCTCGAGCACATAGACGCGGTCGATCAAGGTCTCGAGCTGCGCCACGTTCTCCTCGACGAGCAGGATCGTGATTCCTTCCTTGTTGATCCGACCGATGGTGCGCAACATGCTTTGCACGAGATTGGGCGCGAGTCCGAACGAAGGCTCGTCGATGGCCATGAACCGGGCGGCCGACATGAGTCCGCGGGCGAGCGCGAGCATCTGGGCTTCGCCGCCGCTCAAGGTGCGGGCCACCTGATCGCGCCGTTCCTTCAGGCGGGGAAAGAGGTCGAAGACGAGGTTCAAATTCTCGCCCTTGCGCTTGCGCGCATGGGGCAGGTAGGCGCCGAGGTCGAGGTTCTCCCGCACCGTCATATCGGGAAAGAGGCGGCGGTCCTCGGCGACGTAAACGAGGCCGCGGGCCACAATCTCGGGCGCGGTGAGATCGTTGATGCGCTCGCCGGCAAACGTCACCTTGCCGGAGCGGATCGGGATCAGCCCGCAGATCGCCTTCATGAGCGTGCTCTTGCCGTGCCCGTTGGCGCCGATCAGGCCCACGGCCTCGTCCTTCGTCACGCGCATCGAGACGTCCTGAAGCACGTGGAACTCGTCGTAGAAGACGTTGAGTCGGGTAACGTCAAGCAACGGACTCGGACCCCAGGTAAATCTCGATCACTTTCGGATCGCGCATGGCGTTGAGCGCCGTGTCGAGGCAGATGCATTGTCCGTGGTGCAGAATCATGATGCGGTCGGACATGCGGGTCAGGCCGCGGACCTTGTGCTCGATGATCATGAACGTGATGTTGAAGGTCTTGCGCAGATGGAGGATCAATTCGACCATCCGCTCGATCTCCGCCGACGTGAATCCGGCCAGGGGCTCGTCCATGAAGACGAGCTTTGGCTTGGTGGCGAGCGCGGCCGCGAGCATGGTCATCTTGCGCGTGAGCAGATCGACCTTGCTCGCCGTCATGTCGCGCTTGGCCGCTACGCCGCATTCGGCGATGACGTCGTCGAGGAACTCCTTCTTCGTCCGGCCTTCGATGGATTTCTTGCCGAGCCCGAAGGTCGCACCGACGGCGACGTTCTCGGCGACGCTCAAGGAAGCGAAGAGCTGAGGGATCTGGAAGGTGCGCGCGAGCGCCTTGTGGCACAGCCGGTGCATGGGCTGGCCGTCCACCCGCTCGCCCGCGAAGAAAATCTTGCCCGCGCTTGGCTTGAGCAGGCCCGAGCAGACGTTGAGGAGCGTCGACTTCCCGGCGCCGTTGGGCCCGGCGATGCCGAAGATTTCGCCCGCATGAACGTCGAACCACAGCCCGTCGAGGGCCACGAGCGCGCCGAAAGAGCGGCTGATCCCTTGCACCGAGAGCAGGGGAGCGGCGTTCGGTTGGATGGCGGCACTCGTCATCCGGGGCTCCCTCGGCCCGAATCGGTTTCGTGCGCCCGGAGCGCGGACGAATCGCCTGGTCGCGCCGACATCGCGCGCCGCCCGCGGCGCCTATGGTGCCGATGAACCATGGCCTGAAACCTTGAGAAATCCCAGACGATGCGAACGGGCACTCTCACACGAAACGGGCGAGCGGGCCGGGCTACGCACCCGTGGCCGGGGTTGCGCGGTTCACGGCGCAACCCCGGCCTGGTGCCGGGTCGAGCCCGCCCGTCCGATTACGGGAGCCCTGAAGGCTCGTTGATCGTTTCGCGCCTATTCGAGCCACGAGGGCCTGACGAAATCGGCATATTTTTTTGATCCAATCATGATCTGCACGACCTTGCCTCCCTGAACTTGCAGCAGATGAGTGGGAACCGTCTCGTCAGAGGAGTACACGAACTGCTGCTCGTTGAACTTGACCGTGCCGGTCACGCCCTCCAGCGTGATGCTGCGCAGAGCGTCGGCGATCGCAAGGTAGTCATCGACCGCCCCGACCTGATTGACGGCGGCAACCCAGTGAGCGAACTCATCGTAAATCTGAGCCGCGATGCTGAAGGGAGGATCCTCGTTGTACGCTTCCCGCCATTTCGCCACGAACGCGTCCCCTGCCTCGTCGCCCGGTATTTGTGCCGAGAGCGTCATGCCGAGCACGCCTTCGGCGATGCCGCGCTCAACGACCTCGGAAAACGCCGGCACGCTTCCGGTGTAACCGACGTAGAGCAGCGACCCCTTGGCAGGATCGGTGTTGAACTGGTCGACGAAGGTGTTCACGGCCACCGGATCGAGAACCTCCAGAAAGATCAAGGCGGGGTTCGCTTCGCGAAGCTTCGTGAGAATCGCGCCCCACTCGCTGATTCCATACTCGACCTTCTCGTAAGCGACGATCTCCCAGCCGGCCGCCTCGGCCGCCGCCTTGGCGCCGCCCGTGTTGCCGAACTCCCAGTCATAGGGACCCTCGACGATGGCCATGGTCTTGCTCGGGAACTCGTAGCCCATCGCCGTCATCTGCTCGAACACGATGCGCCCGTAGTTTACGTCCACGTCGGCGCCCATGAAGATGTTTGGGCAATCCGCCATGAGCGGGACGACGTTGGAGGTGGCGTCGTTGTGAATATAGGGCTGCGCGTAGGGGCAGAACGCTGGAATATCGGGCCCCATCCCGCCATAGCCGTTGATCAGCACGTTCACGCCTTCCTTGTCGACCAGATTGGTTCCCGCCGCCTGGAGCTTGTCGGGCGTCAGATCGCCGATATCGAACACGATCATCTCGATCGGACGTCCGAGCAGGCCGCCCTTCTCGTTCTGCTCGGCGACGGAGAGCTCGAGCGCGTGTTGCATCACGAGCCCGTCGCTCGAGTACGGTCCGGTGATCGGGATCGGGGCTCCGAGCTTGATTGCGTCGGCCTTCGCGGATACCCCGCTCCCGATCGAGACCGCGATCGCGCCGATGACGGCGGCGATTAGGGCTACGCTCTTGCGGATGAACTTCATGCGCCACAACATGCTGAGGACTCCCTTCACCTAGCGAAACTGCGGCAGAGTCACCCAGCTGATCTTGCGGCGGCCGTATCGGGTGACGCGGAGCGGTCGCCCCGTCTTGCGACGGCGAAAAACGGTGCCAGATCGGCAGTTAAAGTCAATGGCTCGGCACGGAGCCGACGGCTCTTGCGCACCTTCTGCCAACGGCTAGGCCCTCGGGCACCCAACCAGTGACGCCGCCTGTGCCTACCCAACCATAAGTGCAGGGTGTCGGCGTGATCGCGTCCATCCCCCAAAAGGGGTAGGTATATGCCCTCGCCAGCCGCCTAGCCGCGGACGACCGAGAGGCGCAACGCAGCCTCCCGGCGGCCGTATTGCCGACTCTCGGTGCCCGAAGACTGAGGCGAACGCGCGAATCTACGCGCCGAAGCGCTTGCGTAGCTCGCCGAAGATGCCCTCGTAGATGGCGGTGAGCTCAGTCTCGACGTCCTTGTCGGTCTTGCCGGGCAGCGGATCGCCCGAGCCCTCCCAGTGGAGCACGCAGCTCTGATCGGGCCTGTCTTCGGCGACCGAGACCGTCGAGAGATAATTGGTGAAGGGAAACTCGAGGCCGATCAGCTCAGTGATCGTGTAGCTGTAGGCGTGCGCCCGTTCGTCGAAGTGGAGCAGGCGCTCGACGATCTCGCCGCCGCCGGTGACGCCGACGCGGCGGTCCCGCCCGCCCGACTCGAGGATGCTCCAGCGGCTGGTCGGGTCGAACTCGGGCAGGTTGTTGAACCCGCCCACCAGCTCCCACACCTTGTCGGCGGGGGCGTTGAGCCTTTGCTTCAAGGCCACCTTGGTCATGGACGAGCCTCCCTGCCCCCGGTCGAGCGTGCCGGGGTTGTCGTGCGTTGAGCCCCTGGCCGCGCGGCCGCGAGGGCGTGGCGTGGATGGTGTCCGGCCCGGCGCGGCGCTGTCCAGCGTGTTCGTGGGAGAGCCAAGGGTCTATGGGGGAGGGGGCGGCCAATGCTCCCTGAGCGTTCGGGCCTGCGGGATCGAGAAAGCGAGAGATGACGGGTGCCCTCTTGCCGGCTTGACTCCCTGCTCTGTTCGGTTATAGAACAAAACAAGAACAAAATTTAAGAGCAAGAGCCAGAGACCGGGGGAGAAACCGCCCGATGGGCCTTCCATCGCTTGAAAAGCATCCGCCTGGTCGCCTGATCGAAGCTCGTTCGAATGGGCGGAATCCTCCGTTTATCAAATACTTGCGTGAACGCATCCAGACCCTTGAGCAGCCCGCCGGGCGCCACCGCCTTGCCTTGGGGGCACCTGAGCTTGAAGTGGCCTTGCCGGAGGGGGGCCTGCCCGTTCCAGGCCTGCACGAGATCGAGGCCCAAGGCGGTGGGGCGGGCTTAGGCTTTTGTGCCGCGCTCTTGGTGCGTCTCCTTAAGGACGACCCGCGCGCCGTGCTCTGGTGCCACAGCGCCTTTCCCAGACGGAGCGAGCTCTACGGGCCCGGGCTCTTGAGCTTCGGGCTGCTGCCCTCGCGCCTTCTCCTGGTGCGTCCGCGCCGCGAGGTGGACGGGCTCTGGGTCCTGCAGGAGGGCTTGCGCTCCGGTGCGCTTGCGGCGGCCGTGGGCGAGGTGAAACGACTCGGCGCGAGCGATGCCCGGCGGCTGCAGCTGGCCGCCGAGGCGGGCGGCTGCGTGGGCTTCCTCCTGCGTCGAAGCTCCGGGCCACCGGCGCTCGCGGCGCTCACCCGCTGGCGCGTCTCGCCCGCCCCTTCGGCGCCGGCGTTGGGCGGCGTGGGGCGGCTGCGCTGGCGCGCCGAGTTGTTGCGCGCGCGTGCCGGCACCCCCGGCTGCTGGCTCTTGGAGTGGCGCCATGAGACGGGTGATTTCGCTGTGGTTGCCCCGCTTTCCGACCGACCGGCTCGCGCAGGAGAAGGCGCGGATCGCCCGCCTCGGCCCCTCGAGCGGACGGACGAAGCGCACGGGGCTTCCGGCGCCGCGCGCGGCTGAGGAGCCGTTCGCAACCGTTGCGCGCGAGGCCGGGGGCTTGAGGCTCGCCGCGCTCAACCCTGCGGCGGAAGCGGCCGGCCTCGTGCCGGGGATGCCGCTGGCGGACGCCCACGCGCTGTGCCCCGGTCTCGCGCTTGCGCCCGCCCAGCCGCTCGAGGACGCGAGGCGGCTCGCCGAACTCGCCGACTGGGGCGTGCGCTACTCGCCGTATGTCGCGCTCGACGGCGCGGACGGCCTCTTGCTCGATGTCACGGGCGCGGCGCTTCTCTTCGGCGGCGAAGAAGCGCTTCTCGCCGACCTCGTCCGCCGCGTCGAACGTCTGGGCTTCGCCGCGCTCGCCGACGGCGAACGCGTCGCACTCGCCGGGCTCGTGATCACGCGCCAGCGTCCCGATACGGCGAGCGGCGTCATCTTCATGACGCTCGAGGACGAGACGGGCATCGCCAATCTCGTCGTCTGGGCGACGACCTTCGAGCGCCACCGCCGCATCGTGCTCGCCGCTCCGCTCGTGGGCGTCTTAGGCAAGCTTAAGATCGAGGGCCGGGTCATCCACGTGGTGGCGGAGCGGCTTACCGACCTGACCCCAAGGCTTCGGCGTCTGCGCGAGCCGGCGCCCCAGGCCCGCGCCCCGCTCGATGCGCCCGAGCGGCGCGACTTCCCGGCGCGCAGCTTCCGCTAGGCCCGCGCTCGGGGGCACCGTTCGTCAGCCATAGCCGCCGCGCCGCAAGGGTGTAGAATTGATCGCCCGGCCAAAGGCCCAGGAGCGGAAGCAAAGCCGGGCTGTCACCGGGGAGAGGGCGATGACCACCACGAAAAGGCTTTGGTCCTTCGTGCCGCATCGGCACGAGGGGCCGGCGGCGCACACGGGAGCCGACGATCACCTCTATTCGCCCAAGCGCCACAACGGGGCCTTCAAGGCGGGCGGTATCGTCACGCTTTTGGGCGCGCCCTACTGCCCTCCGGAGCGCCGGGCGATCCGCGCGATGGGCGCCAAGGTCTGCTTTCTGGGCGTGCCCTGGGACCATGGCCAGGTGGTGCGCTGGGGCACCGCGACCGGGCCCGCGGGCTTGCGCGAGGCGTCCACCCAATACTTTAGCTACATGTTCGAGTACGACGCGGACGTGCTCAAGTTCTTCCAACTGGTCGATTGCGGCGACGTGCCGATCGTGCCCGGCAACAACGAGCGCACCCACGAATACATCCACGAGTACGTGACCGAGTGCCTCGAAGGCGGCGCCAAGGTCATTCTGTGCGGCGGCGATCACTCGGTGCCGATTCCGGCCACACGCGCCTTGTCCGATGTCCACCGCGAGGGCCGCATCGGCTATCTCCACATCGATTGCCACCTCGACTCCGTGCCCGACTGGGGCGGCATCACCAACACCAACGGCTCGGGCGTCTCGCGCGCGCTCGAGCTCCCGAACTGCGATCGGACCAACATCGCGCACTTGGGCTCGCGCAACGGCTTGAATCCCAAGGACGCGATGGATTTCTCCATCGAGAAACGCATCCGCATCATCCCCATGAGCGAGATCCTGGCACGCGGAGTGGAGCCCTCGACGCGGGAGATCTTCGACATTGCCTGGCGCGGCACCGATGCGATCTATTGCTCGTGGGATACGGATTCGCTCGACGCCTCGTGCATGCCCGGCACCACCGCGCCCGAATGCTTCGGCATCAAGGCGCGCGAGGCGATCCAGATCGCGCGCATCGCCGGAACCTACGGCGCGGACGTGCTCGAATTCTCCGAGCTCTGCCCGATGTTCGACGTGAGTCAGATCAGCAACAAGCTCGTCTGCTGCCTGCTCCTGCACTATCTCGGAAGCCGCGCCAAGACGCTGCGCGAAAGCGGGCTCGCCGCTTGAGGGGCACCGTCGCGCCGTTGCGTGCTGGCTCGCGGCGATGAGGCGGCGCGTGTAGTCGTGGGAAGGCGTACGAAATACCGCTTCGGTCTCGCCCTCCTCGACGAACTCGCCCCGGTACATGATGATCGTGCGATCGCTGATGTGGCGTACGACCGCGAGGTTGTGCGTGATGATCAGAATAGCGATCCCCGTTCTCTCCTGAATCCCGGCCAGCAGGTTGAGCACCTCACCCTGGATCGAGAGATCGAGGCCGGCGGTGGGCTCGTCCGCGACGATCGGCTCGGGCGCGCTGAACGTGACCGCGTTGCGCATGCGCAAGTTTCCGCTCGCGCAGGTCAAAGAAGCGGTGCCGTGGGCGGCTAAGGGTCCGGGCGGCCTCGAGCACGCCGCGCTCGTGCCGTGAACAGTGCGCCGGTGCAGGGCGTTTGCCGATGCCAGCGCCGCATCAATCCGAGAGGCCAGCGGTGAGACAAGCGTGAAGCACCGGTCCGATGAAGCGCAATCAAGCGGAGCCCAACGGGCATCGCATGGGATTTCCCTGACGGAGGCGGTTCGCGTCTGGGTGCGCGTCGCGCTCTTGAGCTTCGGCGGGCCGGCCGGCCAGATCGCGCTGATGCACCGGATTCTCGTCGATGAGAAGCGGTGGATCGGCGAGGACCGGTTTCTGCATATGCTCAACTACTGCATGTTTCTGCCGGGGCCCGAGGCTCAGCAGCTCGCCACCTATATCGGTTGGCTGCTCCACCGCACGCGCGGCGGCCTCATCGCCGGCACGCTCTTCGTCCTGCCCGGCTTCGTCAGCATCCTGATCCTAAGCGTCCTGTACGCCGGCTTCCGGGAGCTCAGCGTCGTTCAGGCAATCTTCTTCGGCGTCAAGGCGGCCGTGCTCGCCATTGTGATCGAGGCGGTCGTGCGCATCAGCCGGCGCGTCTTGAAGAGCGCCCCGCTGTACCTGATCGCGGCCGCGGCGTTCATCGCCATCTTTTTCTTCGCCGTGTCCTTTCCTTTCATCATCGTCGCTGCGGCCTTCGTCGGGTTCGCGGGCGGCCGGCTTGCTCCGTCGCGCTTCCTCGTCGCGGCGGGGCACGCGCCGAAGACCGGAGCCGGGATGCCGGTGATCGATTCGATGCTG
>CAZVZP010000057.1:11508-13726 GCA_964631625.1 uncultured Hyphomicrobiales bacterium
CCGAAGGCCAGCCCGAACACACGAGGCCCTCGCTCAAGCGCCTCGCGAAAGTGGCGGCCGTGTGCCTGACCCTCTGGTTCGCCCCGCTCGTGGCGCTCGCCTCGATCATGGGCTCGGGCCACGTTTTCACCCAGATCGGGCTCTTCTTCAGCAAGCTGGCGGTGGTCACCTTCGGCGGGGCCTATGCCGTGCTTGCCTATATGGCGCAGGAGGTCGTGCAGAACTACGGCTGGCTTACCCCGGGCGAGATGCTGGATGGGCTCGGCATGGCCGAGACGACGCCGGGCCCCCTGATCATGGTGGTGCAATTCGTCGCCTTCTTGGGTGGCTATCGCGATCCCGGCGCGCTCGATCCCTATGTGGCCGGCGTCTTGGCCTCCATGCTCGCCGTGTGGGTCACGTTTGTGCCTTGCTTTTTGTGGATCTTCGCGGGCGGACCCTATGCGGAACGGCTGCGCGGCAACCGTGCCCTCAGCGCGGCGCTCTCGGCGATCACGGCCGCCGTGGTGGGCGTGGTGCTCAACCTCGCCGTGTGGTTTTCGTTGCACGTGTTGTTCGGCCGGGTCGAGGAAATCCGCACCTTCGGCTTTCACCTGCAAGTGCCGGTGCTCGCGACTGTCGATGTCGCCTCGGTCGGACTCGCGGTGGCGGCGCTCATCGCTTTGCTGCGCTTCAAGGTCGGGATGATCCCCACGCTCGGCGCGAGCGCCGCGCTCGGCGTGCTGCTCTATTACACGCTGCGATGATTGCGGCCCGGACTGGACTTACGTCGGCCGCTCACGGAGCCGCGGGTCCACGTGCGTGGGGGGCGCGCTCCCGTATCAAAGGCCAACGGGTTTCGATTGCCTGTATCACCGCGTTCGCGATCGCGCGCGGCCGCTCGCCGATGCCCGTCACCTCGGCGTCGGTGCCGCGGGGATCGATTTCGATCGCCTTGGTCCCGCGCCTTACGCGCACGCCATCGCGCACCAGGCCCCTGATCGCGCCGGCAAGGGGCGCCGCCAACGGGATGCCCGCGACGTGCGCCAGCACAATGCCTGCCTCCACCCGCTCGCCGATTGCCCTCTCCGTCGTGAAGCGGCCCGCAGCCGGCGCATAGACATAGCGGTCCCGCCCATGCCCGCCGAGCGGCCGCGGCTCGCCGCGGAGCGGCAACGTCGGCCCCTCATCGACGATGGCGCCGAGGCTCTCCCAGCTGGTCTCGATGGCGACATCGACGTGCTCGCCGGCGACGAATCCGGGCCCAAGGCCGATCGTCAACGGCGCGAGAGCGCGCTGATCCTCGCCTCGCGAGCGCTTCCTCATGCGGGCGTCGATAATGACCTCCCAGCCGAGCGCCGCGCGCAACGGCGCAAGGCGCCCGGTGAAGACCGGAAGCACCTCATGCGCCTCCAATAGTCCCGTCATGTCGTTCGCTCGATGAATGCGGACGGCACGCACGCCCTCGAGTTCCGCCGCACCATCGAACAGGGCATCGGCAAAGGCCATTCTGCGCCGCGTCGTCGTCGGTGCCGGCATATCGTGGATCGCGACGGCATGGCCGTCGTTGAAGAGCCGCTGTGCCACGGCCGATCCCACGTCGTTGATGCCCCGGACCAGAACGAAGAGCCGTTCCATCGTGAAATTCCAGGTCGTGAACCGAGAGCCGACGATAACCTTCAATCAAACTGTGAATCGGCCGTCAATTCCTTTGAGCGCTCCGCGCGGCGAGGGGGACCGGTCGGATGGGCTTCGATCTTGCCGCCGCCCGACGGTTCAGAGCGGCTTGGGATCGAGAAAGCGGCGCAAGACGTTCCCCGTGATGCGCACGACGTTGTTCTTGTATCCGTTGTGCGGCAGGCGCCCCGCCCAGGCGATCGAGCCCACGGAGAACACCGCGCCGCCGCCGGTGTCAACGAACACCATATCAGCGCGCACCCTTGGGTGCTCTCTCCCGCCGCGCCCGGGTCCCGGCTGCAAGATCTCCTCGAGCGCGAGCTGATAGTTGTCGGTGTGGTTCTCCGACGACGCCAGGAGGTCGGTGTTCGCTGGCGTGCCGAGCTTCTGTGACACGCCGTCGAGCTCGAGCCCGGCGGCTCCACCGCCCACGAGGCCGAAGTCGCCGATCCGTTCGTCGCGGCCCACGCCCTCGAAGACGAACGCGACCTTGGGCTTGAAGCTGTCGGACCGGCGCCGGTAGTCGCTCGAGACATCGCCCCCTTGGGCCGCGAAGCCCACG
>CAZVZP010000058.1:0-13599 GCA_964631625.1 uncultured Hyphomicrobiales bacterium
TGCCCGCGGTATGAAAGGCGGACTTGCGCGCGACCTCGTCCATCGTGTCCTGGGGCGTGACGAACACGAGCTTGACCCCGTAATCGTACTGGAAGTTGAAGATCAACGGCATCTCGGTCATCGCGTCGTCTCCGCCCATTGTCCCCCGCCCGTCGAAGATCGCTCCTCGAATACGGCGACCACACCAGACCGTCAATCCCAATAGATCATCCGCCCGCGCCTGATGATCCCCTTGCGGGCTTCCGGCACCAAGAAGTTCTGCTCGAACCCGGCGCTGCCGATCCCGGGCCGCGACAGGAAGATCTCCGAGCCGCAGACCCAGCCGGCTTCGACGACCTGCTCCGCATCGCACAGCTCCTTGCCGAAGAACGGGGTCTCGATCATGAGGCCGTTCGTATGGCCGTAATGCGGCCACTTCTCGGACAATTGATCGAGCTCGCTGCCGAACTCCTTCATCAGCGAGTCGCCAAAATGCGCGACGTCCATGACTTTGACGCCCGGACGCACCTTGGCCACGAGGCGGTCGATGAATCGCGCATTCGTCTCGATCAGCTCCCGCTGCTCGCGCGTGGGCTTGCCGCCGCAGACGGCGGTCCGCCCGGGATCGACGAAGTAGCCGTGAAACATCGGGCCGTAGACCCAGGCCCGCACGATATCGCCCCGTTCGGGCGCCATCTGGCTGTAGCCGCTGATCGGATTGGCGGCGAAATATTGAATGAGCGGGCCGTGCGAGACGGCGCTCATCATGGTGCGCCCGCCCGAGCGCGCCACTTCGGCCTGCGCCGCCGCCGCCGCCTCGGCCTCGGAACGCCCCACGATCAGGGCCTGCATGAGGCGGTCGAGCGCGCGCGAGGCGATGGCCCCGGCTTCGCGCAGCGCATCGAGTTCGCGCAGGCTCTTCTTGCGCCGAACGTCGAGCACCAAGGTGTCGTCGATCATCCAATCGATCGTCGACGTGTGGCCCTTGAGCTGCTCCCAGTACTTCATGGGAAAGAAATCGGAGCCCACCAAGGCCACGCGGCCGCTCACCCGCCGCCGGTTGATCGATTGGGCGACGCCCTTCACGGTGTCGTGGTGCCACTCGATGTGGTCGGTCGGGATGGGCATGAGCTCGGCGCGCGGCGTGTCCTCGTCGGCCTGCAGCTCGGGCGTACGGCCGACCTGGAGGATCACGGCGTTGTGAGCGCGCGCGTTGAAATAGGAGACGCGGCGATTCTCCGCCGAACTGTCGATGCCGTGGCCGGTCGCGGTCGAATAGAAATTCGAGAGCCAGAGCACGTCGCCGCAGCGATCGAACGAACCGCCCGAGCGGCCCCAGACGACCGCCGCCTCGTAGCCGCGACGCTTCATCTCCTGCTCAACGCGGGCCCAGCGGCTTTCGTATTCGTCCTGCGGAAAATACCGGCCCGCCCCGGATAGATCGGCGCTCATTGGGTCCATCCCATCGGCCGCGCTCGATCGCCCTGCCGACGCACGCGATAAGGGTGCATGCTCAAGACCATGACTCCGGCATCGGCACGGGCCTCTTCGCCCCCGACGCCTCGCCGACTCACCTCATTCGCCCCGAGCCTCAACCCCCCGAAAGGGGGAGCCTCCTCGGCGGACGGGGCCTTGCCCACCCGTCCTCGAGGGGCCCGCTTCGCCTGCTTCATTGTCGCACGCCGCGGCGCCGCTTCGCGCTCGAGGTGCGTGGCTGGCAACCCGGCGCGCGCTGGCGCTCTACTCCGCGACCGAGCGGGACTCCCTATAGGGCGCAATCCAGCTGTAGTCGTAGGCGTCCTTGCCGCCTTGGTCGAGCACGCCCATGTACTTGAGCATGCCCTCGGGCGTCTGCGGCTGAACGATACCCCCGACATAGCGGTCGACGGCGCTCAAGTGACCTTTGTAGCGCTCCGGCTCCTGGAGAAAGATCCAGCGATCGACCTCGGTGCCGAAGTTGTAGCGCCGGCCCTCGTAATCGAGCGTGTAGACCTGAAGCGTCCACGGCTTGCCGGGGATGCCCGTAATGGCGAGCTGCGACATGTTGCACATGATGGGCAGCGTCGCGGGGATTGTCTTCTCCGGGTGCCCGTCCACCAGGTTCGCGATCACGGTGTCCCAGAGCGTGCCCCAGGTGGCGTTCCAGCCCGGATACTTCTTCTCGAACCACTCGCGCTCCTTAGGGCCCACGCAGGCGACGGAATCCCACCACACGGTCGGGCGCCAGAGCCAGATGCCGAGCGCCTGGCTGTGGTGGAAGTAGTCGAGGTCTTTGAGGAAGATGTCCCAGTACCAGGGCCGCTCGAGGCCGAGATCGAGAATCTGGCGCTCGAATTGCACGACCACCCACTCCTCCATGAACTCCTTGAACGAGCGCTCGCGCTTCTCGAGCGGCATGTAATAGTCCATGGGCAGCCCCATGAGCACGGCGAATTGGCGCCACGTGCGCCAGAAGCCGATATCGACGAGCTTCTGCACGTCCTTTTTCTTGCCGTTCTTGACCAGCATCTTGACGAGCGGGAAGCCGATCTGCGCGTGGCGCGATTCGTCGGTCTGGATGCTCTGCAGGAAGTGCGAGAAGTTGTAATCGCCTTCCTTGGCCGCATCCGCCGCGAAGGCGATGAATTGCAGATTCGTGAAGGCGGTCTCGAAGCAGATGTTGGTCATGATCGACGAGCTCACGACGTCGCGCGTGTGCTCGAGGTCATCGAACGTGTGGCGCGCGCCGATGATGGCCCAGTTGTTCGAGTGGCAGCTCTTCTGCGCCCAGTCGATCTGCGGATTGTGCTTGAGGTTCTCGTAGCCGAAGGAGAGCTGAATCTGGCAGTGGCGCATCTCATCGAGCGAGCCGAAGCTCGCCATGTTGCGCATGCCGGCGCCTTTGCCAAACCGGGTCATGCGGCCGAAGGCCGAGGCCGAGGCGTATTCGACGAAGGGCACGGCCGTATAGAAGAGCGTTTGGATCGAGCGCCAGCCGGGATTGGCGTTGGCGTAGTAGTTGGCGCGCTCGAGCGCCGTGCGCACCGAATACGCGCCGGCGTCCTTTTCCCGCTGGGTCTTGACGTACTCGCGGTAGGACACCTTATAGGGTTCGTCGTAGGCATCCCAGTCGCTCATCGGCAGGTGATAGGGATCCGACATTTCGTCGGGGAACAGCTCCTGCTCGGAGACGTATTTCGGCGTCCAGTTCGTGCGCCGTGCGATGTCGTACCACTCTTCCCGCTGCAGCAAGGCCATTGAGCCCCTCCCGTTCGTGCGCGCTTCCGTGTCCGCCGAGAGCCGGATCGGCTGTTAACGCTACGAAAAACCGCGCGGCAGCGCAAGGCGGAGAGCCCTACGGCTCGCTGTCTCGTTGTGGAATCTCGAGCAGCACGATTGGCCTGCGTGCACGCGGCTGGCCCCGCCCGGCCATGATCGGACTGCGCCTCGGCAGTCGCGTCCATCCCCAAAAAGGGGGAGGAAAACGCGCCCGCCGGTTACGCAGTCGAGGCTGCCCGAACGGAGCGAGGAGTCGTCTCGGCGGCCGCCGTGCGCGGGCCTCGCCGGATCCGACTCAAGGCCGTCGGCGAGCCGAACGCCCGCGATGACTCCCGAAAATCGCGGTCGAGGGATATCATCCGTCTCGCCGCGGATCATCGCCGCTCGTGGCGGCGGCAAACTCAGGAAGGGCAGCGCCGCTGATGCTGAATCGGCTGCTTCGACGCCGGCGAAAGCACACCCCGAGTGCTGGTGGCGAGGCGCCCGTTCTGCCGCCGGCCGAGCCCGTATGGCCGCTCCCTTATGTGGCATGCGGCCGTTCGCCCGAGGAGATTCGCCAGGCAATCGCGCAGTATCCCCAGTGGCACTACCCGTTCGCGTTCGACAATGGGCTCAGGATTGCCGTGGAGCACTGGCACCGCTCCGCGGACCCCGAGGCGGAGCAACGGGCGCTCCGCCGCTTCCGCCACTTCATGCCCTGGCTGCTCGATGCGGTGGGCGGCTCGCTCGAGGGCAAGCGGGTGCTCGACATCGCCTGCAATGCCGGTTTCTGGTCGGTTCAGTGCGCGCTCCTGGGCGCCCGCGAGGTGGTGGGCTTCGACGCGCGGTCTGAGCTGATCGAGCAGGCCGAGCTGATCAAATCGATCACCGGCATCGACAACGTGCGTTTTCGCACCCTCGACTTCTGGGCGATGAGCCCGGCGGCGTTCGACGGCCCCTTCGACGTGGTGCTCAATTTGGGCCTTCTCTACCACCTGGCCAAGCCGGTCGAGGCGCTCGAGGCCACCAAGCGGATGGCGCGGGGGATCATCGTCCTCGACACCGCCGTGCACGAGGCCGATCAGCCCCTCATCCACGTGCGTTGGGAGGAGCCCGAGGACATCCGCAGCGCCGCGCGATCCGGGATCGCCCTGCGCCCGAGCAAGCCGAGCATCGAGCTGATGCTGAGGCACGTCGGGTTCTCGAGCTGGCGCGAAATTCCCCTGCGCAGCCCGGACATGCCGGAGGATTACCGGACCGGCCGGCGGGCGACGTGGCTGATCCGGGTTTGAGACGGCCCCCGGCTCTGGGCGTCGGCAATCTCTGGCCGTGGACACCGCACGACAACTCGACGGCATCGAGACGATTTAGGTGGGCTGGATCGCCGATATCGAGGCGCTGCCGGGCCCGGTCGAGAAGAGGCTCGACAACAGTCGGCACCACCGGCGGGTGAACGCCGCCCTCCAATCGATCCTGAGCTATGCGGCGGGCGGGATTCGTGTCTCGCGGGCGGGCCGCTGGTGCGAGATCGCGGCCTTCGCCGAAGCGGAAGGCGAGCGGGCTGCGGTCGATGAGACCGCAACGTTCTGTCGCAACAACGGGATCGATGCCCACGTCCGCACGGAGGGCTGGCTCTGGAGCGCGACCTCGAAGGCCGCATACAGTTGACGAAAATCAACCAACGCAAGTTGACTCTGGCTTAAAATGTTACGTTTTGATGCGATCCACTTTAGAGCAAAACCAACTTTGGCCGACGCGGCGGCTGCAGAACCTGCCGCGGCTGCTGTTGGCGCCGTTGCCGTTATTTCCTCTGCAGCCCCTCCTAAAGCGCATCGTGACCCATGTTGCGCGGAGCCGACCGGAATTGTTCACCCGGCTCGGTCCGCATGCCGGCAAGCGTTTCTTGATCGATCCGGAGAACTTGCCCTTCGCGCTGCTGCTTCAGCCGCATCCGGAGCGACCCGACCTCAGCGCTCATCGCCGGTATTCTCTTCCGGCGCACGATGCCGGTATTTCAGGCAGCTTCTTCAACCTGCTCGACATGATCGACGGCTCCCTCGATGGCGACGCCCTGTTCTTCGCCCGTGATCTGCACGTGTACGGCGACACCGAGGCCGTCGTGGCGCTACGCAACGCACTCGACGATCTCGATGAGGGCGTACTCGACACCATCGCCGGCGCATTCGGTCCCTTGTCCCAGCCCGTGATGCTGGCGCTGCAAGTGATGCGCACGATCCGCGCAAGGAATGATCATGAGCAACGACGACTATCTGCGCCCTGAGTTGGTCTGTCCGGCCGGCACGCCGGCGAGTCTGCGCGCGGCCGTCGACGCCGGCGCCGATGCGGTCTACTGCGGCTTTCAGAATGCCACCAACGCCCGCAATTTTCCGGGTCTGAACTTCACGCCCGCAGAGCTCGAACACGCGATTGAATACGCCCATGGGCGCGGCGCCAAGGTCCTGCTTGCCGCCAACACCTTTCCGCCTGCAGGCCAAACGGGCTTGTGGAGAGAGACGGTCGACTGCGCCATCGGCCTCAACGTCGACGCGGTCATCGTCGCTGACATGGGCGTTGCCGATTATTTGGCCTGCACATATCCCATGCAGCGGCTGCACCTGTCGGTGCAGGCCGGTGCATCCTCGCCTGAGGCGATCAATTTCTACTGCCGCGAGTTCGGCGTGAAGCGCGTGGTGCTGCCGCGCATCTTGACCGTTGGTGAGATAAAGGACATTCACGATCAGATTTCCTGCGAGATCGAAGTGTTCGTTTTCGGTAACATCGGCATGATGGCGGAAGGTCGCTGCAGCCTTACCAATTACGCGACCGGCATCTCAACCAATATGGACGGCGTGTGCTCTCCCGCCGCCCATGTCCGCTTCGAGGAAGATGCCAATGGAACGCTGACGACCCGGCTCGGCGGGTTCGTTATCGACCGGTTTGCTTGCCGCGAGAATGCCGGCTACCCGACTATCTGCAAAGGCCGTTATCTCGGCTGTGGCAAGGCCGATGCCTCTTATGCCTTCGAGGAGCCGGTCAGCCTCAATCTGTCGGCGCTGCTGCCCGAACTCATGCGTGCCGGCGTCGACGCGCTCAAAATCGAGGGACGTCAGCGCAGCCGTGCCTATGTCAAGGCTGTGGTCGCGTCATTCCGCAAGGCGGTGGACGATGTCATGGAGGGACGCGATCCGGGTTTTGCAAACCTTCTGTCGCTCACCGAAGGGCACAAGGAAACGCAGGGCGCTTTCTGCAGCAAGGCATGGAGATGACCGTGCGTGGCGGCAATGGCGAAATCACGCTCGGGCCGGTTTGGTTTAACTGGAAGCCCAACATGTGGCGCGATTTCTATTTCCATATCGCCGACGAGGCACCCGTCGGAACAGTTTATATCGGCGAAGCCATCTGCTCCAAGCGCGCGCCGTTCTTCGAGCCTTATTTCGGCGAGGTCGTTGAACGGCTGAAAATGGGCGGCAAAATGGTTGTCCTTTCGACCCTGGCCGAGGTGATTCTGAAGCACGACCGCAAGCTCGTCGAGAGCATCTGCACCCACGGCGAGGCGCTGGTTGAAGCAAACGATGCCTCCGCGCTGTGGCATCTTGCCGGGCGGGCCCACCACGTCGGCCCATTTTTCAACATCTACAACGAGGATGCCCTTGCCGTCGTCGCCCGCAAGGGCGCGATAAACGTGTGCCTGCCGGTGGAAATGCCAAAGGACGCCATCCGCGCGCTCGGCGCGGCCGCGGCCGGCTGGAACGTGTCGCTCGAAGTTCAGGTGTTCGGCCGCATGCCGCTGGCGTTATCCGCGCGCTGCTACCATGCCCGCGCCCATGGCCGCACCAAGGACAGTTGCCAATACGTCTGCGAAAACGACCCCGACGGTTTGGCGCTCGCGACGCTTGAGGGCAAGCCGTTCCTCGCCATCAACGGCATCCAGACCCTATCCCACGACTATTTGAACCTGGTCGGGGCGCTGCCCGAATTGCGGCGAAGCGGCGTGTCGCGTTTCCGCCTGTCCCCGCACAGCTGCGACATGGTCGCGGTGGCGAAGGTCTTCCGCGACGTGCTCGACCGGCGCATCGGCGCCGACGAAGCGCTCGGCCGGCTCGACGGCTTGAACTTGCCCGCCCCCTTCTCGAACGGCTTTTTCCATCATAAGCCGGGCTGCAGTTGGACGACCGCCTGATCCGACCGGGCCCAGCGTCCCGGGTGCGCGGCATGACACGCAATTGCAGGCCGGCAATCTCCAGTGTGAGCTTGCCCCCCGAACGCCCCGATTTCTTACCCGTCGCATCATGTGTCGTGCCGCCTTTCGCAAAACGGCCCGTTGATGCAGGTTAGAGCAATGACGAGTTGACAGAGGCGGAACGTGTCATGCGCACAAATCCGATCGGCGCCATCGGAAAGAGCGAATTGGTCATCGAGCCAGAGCGTCCGGCCGCCACTTTCAAGAGAAACGTCTTGCCCGCGGTGCGGGCGATGTCGACCATAGCGTCGATTTTGGAGCCTGCCGCGCTCGAAGCGCGGCAGGCTCTATCCGGCGCAAAGAGTGTCGTGCGTCGGCACCCCTGTCGACGTCGCCCATCTCGTTGCGACGCCGGTCGATCGGCGCGGCCGGAGGCGCCGCGGTCCATGAAGGGGATAACGCGGTGAAGGCCGTCGTCATCGGCGGCTCCGGCCGTTTCGGCCGCGCCACGGCCTCGTTCCTGGCCGCCGATCGCCTTGTCTCGCGGCTCATCGTCGCCGGCCGCGAGCGCGCCAAAGCCCAGGCCTATGCCGGCCGGCTGGGCCCCAAGGCGGCGGGCGCTTCGGTCGAGGTTCACGACGCGCCGAGTCTCGAGCGCTTGCTTGCGGACGCCGATATCGTCGTCAACGCGAGCGGTCCCTATGTCGACACGCTCGCCCCCGTGCTCGAGGCGGCGACCCGTACGCGCACCCATTACGTGGATTTCGCCGAGGACACCCGCGCCGTCGAACGGGCGCTGGCCCTCGATGCGCAGGCCCGGGCCTCGGGCGTCACCGCACTCGTCGGGTTTGGGGGCGCTCCGGGGATCACCAATCTCCTGGCCGTGCACGCGGCGCGGCAACTCGACAGCGTCGACAGGATCCAGGTCGGCTGGGTTGCCGATATCGAGGCGCTGCTCGGTCCGATCCAGACGATTCTCGACGATATGCGAGGCGGGCGCGTAAACGCCGCCATCCAATCGATCCTGGGCTATGCGGCGGGCAGCGCTCGTGTTTTGCGCGAGGGCCGCTGGTGCGAGATCGCGGCCTTTGCCGAAGCGGAAGGCGAACCCGTGGCGTTGGCCGAGGGCATCGAGGTCGTGGCCTACCCGATCGCAGCCGCCGAGCCCTTAATGCTCCACCGTCATCTCCCGGCCGTTCGCTCGATCGTGAGCCTGATGTCCCTCATCCCGCCGCAGGTGAACGACCTCCTGCGGGCGCAGGCGGCGCCTCTTGCGGCCGGCGCGATCAGCGCCGAACAGGCGGCGATCGCCCTGTTCGAGGCCCTCGCACGCGATCCGGATCGCTGGCTCGCGCGGCCCAAAGGGATGTTCAAGGGGGCGAAGTTCGCGGTCGCCCGCGGGGTCAAAGACGCTCGTCCCGCACGCTACGCCTGCGCCCCGAACTGGCGCTGTCGGGCGCCGGACGCCACGATCGAGCGCCCCGATACCGGCGCCGTTGCCGCGCTCGCCGCGTTGAAGGTGATGGCCGGAGACATTGCGCAACGGGGCGTCCTGCTGCCGGAAGCCTGTTTCGAGCCGCTCACGTTCTTCGCCGAGCTCGACGCTCGCTGGGGCGCGCCGCGCGACGGCGCGCTGCTCAAGGAACGGTTCGACCGGCTTCCCGCACGCTAGATTGTCGAAGCCCAACTCCCCGCCCGTTCGTCATATTTTATGCGCCGGTGTGCCTCGGATCGATTCGAGCGCCCCAGACTTGCCGCTCGCGGATATAGGGCAGCGGGCGCTGCGGATCGGGCGAGTCGAACTCGCGGGCAAGCCGATGGCCATCGAAGATCGCGTTGTGGATCAAACGGGGCGCATGACAGTCGCCGATTCGGTCGGTCGCCTTGATCCCCGCCTTTTCCCATTCCGCCTTGCGTGCCTTCAGGGCCTTGTAGAGCGCGGTGTTGGAGACCCGGGAGGTGCACAGGATGACGCTGTCGCATTCGAGCTTCGTCGTCTCCGTGCCGGGCTGGCGGGGCATCTCGCCCGGGCGGGGGGTCTTCGTCCGTTGGGCGCTGTCCCGGTAAAGATAGAAGGTCGACAGCTCGACCGTGTTGCCGACGCTCACCCCTGCGATCCAATGGCGCGTGAGCTCGCGGATGTTCTTCTCGTGCAGGGTGCGCTGAATCCACGAAAACTCGCCGTTCAGAAGCGTATAAGGAGCCACGGTATCGAGCTGTGTCACGATCGTGACCTGCTTTCCCCGATCGGCCATGAGCACCGCCATGCTGTAGCCCGTGCTCAAACCCTCGCCTTCGATGACGACGACTCGGTCGCCGACCTCCTTTCCTGCCATGACCTGCTCGGGCGTCAAGAACTGAGGCCGTGCGGCGTCGATGCCCTCGATTGCGGCCATGGTCGCGCTGCTGAATCCGTCGGTCGCCCACCGGGCCCCCACCGCCAGGACCACCCTGTCGGCGCCGTAGCGCAACACAGCCTCGGCGCTCATCTCGCCGACACCCTTGTGCACCTCGACGGTCTTGAGCTTCCCGAGCTGCGCCTCCCGGTAGGTGATGATGCGGCCCCACTCCGACAGGCCGGGATAGCGTTGCACGTTGCGGACATGGCCGCCGATCTCGGCGTCCGCCTCGCGCAGGTGAACCTCGTAACCGCGCAGGCCCAAGACCCGGGCGCACTCCATTCCGGCCGGTCCCGCCCCGATCACCAGAACCGAGCATGGCTCCTCGGCCGGCTCGAATCGTTCCGGATGCCAGCCCCGGCGGTATTCCTCCATCGCCGTGGCATTTTGCGTGCACGCAATGAAGGCATGGGACTCGTGGCTCGCGATGCACATGTTGCAGCCGATGCATTCGCGGATATCGTCGAGCCGTCCTTCCTCCACTTTCTTCGGCAGAAACGGATCGGCGATCGAGGCCCGCGCGGCGCCGACGATGTCGCAGACGCCGCGGGTGAGATTGGCGACCATGTCGTCCGGGCTCGTTAGGCGACCGACGCAGACGACGGGAATCCGGCCGGCCACCGACTTCACGTCCTTGACAAACGGGAGCTCGTGATTCGCCTTTTCAAAGCGTGAGGTCGGGATATCCTCGCCCCAGTCCGCAAAGCTGCCGATCTTGATATCCCACAGATCGACGAGCCCTTCGCGGCTCAAGCGCTCCACATACTTCAAGCCTTCATCACCCGCCTCCACCATGCCGGGACCGAGAATGGCATCGACGGAAAACCGCGTGGCCACGGCACACGAGTGGCCCACGGCCTTCCGTGTCGCCTCGAGCAGCTCGAGACTGAACCGGATGCGGTTGTCAAACGACCCGCCGTAGCCATCAACACGCTTGTTGAAAAACGGGGCCAAGAATTGGATGCCGAGCATCGAGTCCGCGGGCCAGAAATAAACGATGTCGAACCCGGCCTCGAGCGCACGTCTGGCCGCCTCGACATGGCGTTCGATCAGGGAGGCGATCTCGTCCTCGTCGAACTCGGCGCAATAGACCCAGGGCTCGACATCGGACGGATAGGCGCTGGGGCCGCACGGCACGGCCCGCGACTCGCAGCAGGGGGCGTAAACGCCGAGATGGCCGAGCTCGACACCGATCAGGGCACCATGTTCGTGCACGCGGTCGCAAAGGTGTCTCAGGTTCCGGACATCGTCCTCGTCCCACAGACGGGCCGAGAGGTGGCTGGTTGCATCGGACTCGGGGCCGATCGAGCACCACCCGGTGTTGACGGCGCCCCACCCGCCTTCGGCCCGGACGGCCCGGAACGCGGCGTCGGCGCCCGGGAAGTCCGAGCCCGCGTGATTGGCATGCGGCGTCTGGTAAAAGCGGTTTTTCATCCGCTTGGGACCGATCCGGATCGGCTCGAAGAGCGGGTCGTACTTTGGATCGCGCGGCATGGGCTGTCTCCTTGTTCGAGGCTTTCAACCTCTCCTCAGTCATTGCTGCACATCGATTACGATCCCGAAAGCGTCCGCTTCGCGTTCATCAACAATTCGAGACCGTTTGTGGTCCGGGGGAACATCATACTGCGACCAGAAGGCTGGATGAACAAGTTTACCGTCTCGGTGCCCTGTGCTACTTTCGTTTACGCCGCGCGAAGATGGGAAACGTCATACCCTCGATGTTAAGCCACTGGCTTCAACAGGCTCTGGCATCGGACCGCGAGGTGGCGCCGTGCCTCGAGGGTGAGGTCCGCGCCGACGTGTGCATCGTGGGCGGTGGTTACGCGGGCCTCTGGACCGCGCTCGAGCTCAAGCACGCGGAGCCGGGCCTCGATGTCGTGCTCGTCGAGGCCGGCATTTGCGGCGGCGGCGCGAGCGGGCGGAACGCGGGCTATCTCGTCGATCTCTGGGTCAAGTTTCCCGTGCTCGAGCAGCGGGTCGGCGCCGATGAGGCGCTGCGCCTTTGCCGCGCTTCAGAGGCCGCGGTCGACGAGATCGCGGCGTTCTGCCGCGACCATGGAATCGACGCCCATTTGCGCACAGAGGGCTGGCTCTGGAGCGCGACCTCGAAGGCCGAGCTCGGCGCCTGGAACGCCGTCGTCGAAGCGCTGGAGAGGCACCAGGTCCACGTCTTCGAGATTTGGGACCGCGCGAAGGTCGAGCAAGAGACGTGCTTCGCCGCCGAGCTTGGCGGAGCATTCAATCCGGGTCTTACGACGGTACAGCCGGCGCTGCTTGCACGGGGCTTGCGCCGGGTGGCGATCGAGCGCGGCGTGCGCATCTATGAAAACTCGCCGATGCGCATCCTCGACCGCGCGCGTCCGCCCCGGGTTCACACGCCGCGGGGCCGGGTCACGGCCGAGCGCGTGGTGCTCACGCTCAACGCCTGGTCGCTGGCGCTGCCTGAGCTTCGGCCCGCGATCGTGATCGTGGGCGCGGACATGGCGGCGACGCCGCCGATGCTTGAGCGCCTGGCCGAGCTCGGCTGGACAAAAGGGCCCGCGGTCGTCGACTCCAAGACCTTCGCCAACTTCTTTCGCGCGACCCCCGACGGGCACCTCACTGTCGGCAAGGGCGGCGGCCTGCTCAACTTCGGCAGCCGCATCGCCGCGCACTACGACGGTCCGGCACGGCGCATCGGCGTGCTGCGCGACATGCTTGCGCGCATCCATCCCTCTCTCGCCTCGGTCGAGTTTGCTGCCACATGGTGCGGGCCGATCGATCGCACGAAGAGCGGCCTGCCGCTCTTCGGACGACTGCCGAGGGCGCCGGACATCTTCTACGGCTACGGCTTTTCCGGAAACGGCATCGTCCCGTGCCGCCTGGGCGGGCGCATCTTGAGCGCTCTCGTGCGCGAGCAGCGCGAGGAATGGGCGGCTTCGGCTCTCGTGCGGCCGCCCGAGCGCGATTTTCCGCCGGAGCCGATGCGCTACATCGGCGGGCAGCTCGTACGCGCCGCGATTGCCCGCAAGGACCGGCTCATCGAGCGCAATCGCCGGCCCGACGTGCTCACCCGGCGTCTCGCGGCCCTGGCGCCGGCAAGCTTCAAGCCGACCTCGTAAGCCGCTCGCTCCGACTTCATGATTGGCGCTACTATTGCGCCCGCGCCGATTTTGAGGAACGGAGCCATGGAAGCGAGGGGCGATGGCCGCGACAAGGTCGCGATCGTGACCGCTGCGGGGCGGGGCATCGGCGCGGCCTGTGCACGCGAGCTCGCAAAACGAGGCTACCGGCTTGCTTTGCTCTCGCCCTCCGAACGCTGCGAGATCGTGGCCCGCGAGGTGGGCGCCATCGCGGCGCGGGGCTCGGTCTGTCAAGACCAGGATCTCGCCAACCTTGTGTCGATGACGCTTAAGACGTACGGCCATGTCGACGCCGTCATCAACAACACGGGCTTCGAGGACTATTCGGTGGTCGAGGCGTCCAAGAGCGTCGGATTCGACTGGGAGTTGGACGGCCATCTGCTCGACATCCCGGATGAAGGGTGGCACCAGCAGTACGATCTCTTGTTCCTCAGTGTCGTCAAGATGACGCGCCATGTTACGAAACCGATGATCGAGCACGGCGGGGGAGTCATTCTCAACATTTCGGCGCCGA
Source organism: uncultured Hyphomicrobiales bacterium (assembly GCA_964631625.1). Lineage (GTDB taxonomy): Bacteria > Pseudomonadota > Alphaproteobacteria > UBA828 > JAPUJA01 > CAZVZP01. Next base: position 13,432 of record CAZVZP010000058.1, read on the forward strand.
TCGCCTTGGAGCCCTCGCAGGACTATCCCATGTCCTCGATCATGCGCGCGATGCTCGCCTCGTTCACCAAGCTCTATTCCGACGCCTACGCGCGGTACAACCTGCGCATGAACTCGATCCTCGTCGGTTATGTCTCGAATCTCGATTTTCCGGAAGCCACCAAGCATG
>CAZVZP010000059.1:0-13223 GCA_964631625.1 uncultured Hyphomicrobiales bacterium
TCGATCGCGCCCGAGCGCACCAGGGTGTCGGTGATCTCGAGCGCCTGCTCGCCGGCGTCGGGCTGAGAGATCAAGAGTCCTTCGGTGTTGACGCCCAGCTTCCGCGCATAGCCCGGATCCAGTGCGTGCTCCGCGTCGATGAAGGCGCAGATGCCGCCAAGTTTCTGGGCCTGGGCGATGATCGAGAGCGCGAGCGTCGTCTTGCCCGAGCTTTCGGGCCCGTAGATCTCGATCACGCGCCCGCGCGGCACGCCGCCGATGCCGAGCGCAATGTCCAAACCCAGCGAGCCCGTGGGGATCGCCTCGATCTCGACCGCCGAATCGCGCTGGCCGAGACGCATCACCGAGCCCTTGCCGAACGCGCGTTCGATCTGGCCGATCGCAGCCTCGAGCGCCTTCTGCTTGTCCATGTCTCCCTTCTCGACGAGTCGAAGCGGTGCGGTCGCCACGGCAGGCCTCCCCTTATTTCACAGCGGTCACGGGCTTTCAACGCGGCCCAATGTACCTGTTTTGTTCCGGTTGGCAAGTGGCTTGATAAAATATTGACAACAAAGACAAAATTGCTCTTTGTTCGAGCTCTGTTCCAAGCAATTCAGAGCGCATTGCTTGGGTGCTCGGGCGCGAGCTGGGCGGGCCGCGCCGCCACAGCCCCTGGAGCCGTGTGGGGTGCGAGCCTTAAGAGTTTACGCGGCCCGCGGGTTGGCGCTCGATATCACCTCTTTGACCTTGGTGGCGAGCTGGTGGATCGAGAACGGCTTGGGCAGGAAGTTCATGGCGCCCTCGCCCGCGACCTGGCTGCGGAAGTCTTCCTCGGCGTAGCCCGAGATGAAAATCACCTTGATCTCGCCCCGGCTGCGCCGCACGTGCTCGACGAGGGTGCGCCCGTCCATGCGCGGCATGACGATGTCGGTGACCAAGAGATCGATCGGCTTGGCGTAGGACTTGATGAGCTCGAGCGCCGAATCGCCCGAATCGGCCTCGAGCACCGTATAGCCCTTGTTCCGGAGCGCGCGCGCCGAGAACAGACGCACCGCCTCCTCGTCCTCGACGAGCAGGATCGTGCCCATGCCCGTGAGATCGCGCGGGGGCGGCGCCGGCGCCTCGCTCTCCGCCGCCTTCGGCTGCTCCTGCTCCTTGGGCAAATGCCGCGGCAGGAAGATAAAGAAGCGGCGCGCTGTCCACGAAGATGAAGCCATGGAACTGCTTGACGATGCCGTAGACCGTCGAGAGACCGAGGCCCGTGCCCGCGCCCACCTCCTTCGTCGTGAAGAAAGGCTCGAAGATCTTGTCGTGCAGCTCGCGAGGAATGCCGACGCCCGTGTCCGCGACCTCGATGACGACGTAGTCGCCCCCACCGAGAAGGGCGCGTCCCGGCCCCGTCCAGGTGCCCGCCGGCGCGTTCTGGGTGCGGATCGTCAGCGTTCCCCCCTCGCTCATGCTGTCGCGCGCGTTGACGGCGAGGTTGATGATCACCTGCTCGAACGGCCCTTGATCGACCTTGACGAGCCACAGGTCGCGCTCGTGCACGAGCTTGAATTCGATGTTCTCGCCGATGAGGCGGTGCAGGAGATGCGACAGCTCGCTCAAGAGGTCGGTCAGGTCCGTGACTTTGGGCTTCAACGTCTGCTGGCGCGAGAAGGCCAAGAGCTGGCGCACGAGGTTCGTGGCCCGCGTCGCGTTCTGCTTGATCTGCATGATATCCGAGAAGGAGTGGTCGCCCGCCTGGTGGCGCATCAGCAGGAGATCGCAGAAGCCCAGGACCGCGGTCAGCACGTTGTTGAAGTCGTGCGCGATGCCGCCCGCGAGCTGACCCACCGCCTGCATCTTCTGGGCCTGGGCGAACTGCAGCTCGAGACGCCTCTGCTCCGAATTGTCGATCAGGTGAACGATGAGGCCCGAGAGCGCGCCGCCCGCCTCCTCGAGCCGCGAGAGATAGAGCAGGAGCACGCGATCCTCGGGCAGCGCCAGCGTGATCTCGAGCGGCAGCTGGATCTTCTCCCCGCGCACGATGGAGCGCACCGCCGCCCGCACGTCGCCCGCATCCACGCCCTTGAGGAGATCGGTGAGGAGGCGCGCTGCGCCGCCCTCGGTCCCGACGCCGACGAGAGCGCGAAACGCACTGTTGCTCTCCACCACACGGCCTTCGAGATCGAGAAGCGCGATGCCAATGGGCGCGTGATCGAACAGGCCGCGGAAGCGGCGCTCCGAATGCTTGAGCGCCTCCTGCCAGTCGGCCTCGCCGTCGAGGTTGCGCACGGCTCCAACCGTCACCGGTTGGCTGCCATCGGCTCCCAGTCGGACCGTGTGGTGCGCAATGAGCGCGCGCCACGGCTCGCCCCCGGGCCCGCTCAAGCGGACCTCGGCCTTGCCGATGCCCCGGCCCGGCTCGGACCAGACCACGGCCTCGGCCTCGGCCCCGCGCGAGGGCAGCACGAAGCGGCCGAGCGTCGAGCCCGAGCCGATGAGCTCCTCGGCTTCGCGCCCGAGCGCCCTCGCGAGAGTCTTGTTGACGTAGAGGAAGCGGCCCGTTGCGTCGGCAGCGAACAGGCCGAGCGGCGCATGCTCGATGAGCCCGGCGAACCAGTCCCGCTCGGCGGCCATCTCCGCCGCGCGGTTGCGGCCTTCGGTCAGCTCGCTTAGACGCCAGACAAGGCTGCCCTCCGCCCCGGGCTCGACCGCGACGTCGAACACACGTAGCTCGCCCCGTTCGAGCGGCAACTCGACACTCGCGCTTCGGCCGGAGGCGGCTTCGGTTCGGAGCGTCTCGAGCTGCGCGGCCTCGGACGACCCCATCGGCCACAGGAGGTTGAGCGAGGGCGCCTCGCTCCCGCCGCCTGCGAGCGCCCGCAAGGCGCGGTTGGCATAGAGCGTGCGGCCATCGAGCGAGGTGATGAGCCAGGCCTCGCGGGAGCCGGAGAGCGCGCCGCGGAAGAGCTCGGCCGCGCCTTCCCCCTGGCGCGCGCGGCGCTGCCCGGTTCGGATCGCCAGGAAGCCGAGCGCGCCCAACGACGCAACCACACCGAGACCGGCGTAGCCGACCGTGGCGGGCGCCGCCTCGATCAGCAAGGCCGCGGCCAGGGCGAGAACCGCCAGGGCGAAGGGTGCCGCCCACAGCAGGTTCCGGATCATGGGCGCGCCCTCAGCAGCGGCGCGCCGAGGGGCCGCGCGCGGCGTCCATGCCCTCGATGACCCATCGCCCGATGCCCCGTAATTCTTGAGGAATCGCATACTTTTACCATAGCGGACGGCGGCCCGTCACGCGCGCGCCGCGGGCTCGGGCATCTTGCCCTTGAGCCGCCAGACGTAGCCGATGATCTCGGCCACCGCCTTGTAGTGCTCGACCGGGACCTCCTCGCCGATGTCCACGGCCGCGAACAGGGCGCGCGCGAGCGGCGGGTTCTCGACCACGGGCACCTCGTTGGCCTCGGCCGTCTCCTTGATGCGTTCGGCCACCGCATCGACGCCCTTGGCCACGAGCTTGGGCGCTTCCATCGACATCATCTCGTACTTGAGGGCGACGGCGTAGTGGGTCGGGTTGGTGATCACGACATCGGCCTCGGGCACGGCCGCCATCATCCGCTGACGCGCGCGCTCGGCGCGGAGCTGCTTGAGCCGCGCGCGCACGTGCGGATCGCCCTCGGTCTGCTTCAGTTCGTCGCGAATCTCCTGGCGGCTCATGCGCATGCGCTTCAAGAAGTGCAGCCGCTGGTAGAGGAAGTCGCCGGCGGCGATGAAGGCGACGATCGCGCACACGGCGATCAAGAGATGCGTGAGCAGCTCGTGCAGCGTATTCGTCAGCGCGGCGGGCTCCATGGCCGGCAGTTGCGTCAGCAGGCCGCGGTCGCCCCAGACCACGGCCGCGGCGACCGCGGTGACGACGAGGAGCTTGACCACGGCCTTGACGAACTCGATGAGCGCCGGGGCTGAGAACAGGCGCTTGACCCCCCGCAGCGGCGAGATCTTCTCGAGCTTGGGCTTGATCGGCTCGGCCGAGAACATGAGCCCGCGCTGCACCAGACCGCTGCCCAGCGCCGCGGCGAACAGCAGCGCGATCGGCGGCCCGAGCGCGATGCCGACGGCGAGAATGAGGGACAGCGTCGCTTCGCTTGCGTCCGCGGCCGTGACCGACATGCGGTGCGGCTGCTCGAGGAAGGGAATGAGGGTCTGCGCGAGGTCGAGCGCAAGCGAGGGCGCGAGCGCGATCACGATCACCGCGCCCGCCATCAGCATGACCCAGTTGTTGACCTCCTTGGAACTCGGGGCCTCGCCCTTCTTGCGCGCGTCCTCGAGTTTCTTGTGGGTCGGTTCTTCGGTTCTTTGGGATTGATCCTGTTCCTCGGCCATGGGCTACCTTCCGCCCACGAACGGCAACAGCCCGGCCTCGACGTAGTCGAGGTACCAGAGCATGACGGCCGAAAGCGTGATCCCCAGAATGAGGAACCCGACGCCGATCTGCAGCGGCAGCGCGATGAAGAAGATCTGGATTTGCGGGATCAGCCGGGCGATGAGGCCGGTCGAGACGTTGACCAGAAGGGTCACGATGACGATCGGCGCGGCGAGCTGGAACGCGACCCGGAAGGCGTCCGCCGCCATGCGCGTCGTGATCTCGGCGAAGTCGGCCAAGGGCGGCGGCGCGCCGGGGGCGAACAGGGCGTAACTGTCGACCAGCGCCCAGAGCATGGGATGATGGAGGTTCGTCGCGAAGATCAAGACGATGCCGAGCATGCTGAGGAAGCTGCCGTGCATCGAGCCGCCGGTGCCCTGGTTCGGATCGAAGAACTGCGCGGCCGCGAGCGCCGACTGCAGGGCCATGATCTGGCCCGCGATGTGGAGCGCCGTGGTAATCAGCCTGACCGCGCCGCCGATGAAGAGGCCGATGAGGATTTCGGCCAGCACGAGGAGCGCGGTCGAGAGAACGTCGGCGGGCATCGGCGGCAAGTCCTCGCCCACCACGGGCAGCACGGCGAGCGAGACCGCGAAGGCGAGAAACAGCCGGACCCGCGGGCCGACGTAGCTCTCGCCGAAGCCCGGGAGCAGCATGAAGGCCGAGCCCAGCCGGGCGAACACGAGCAGCACCGAGAAGACGTTGAGCGAAACGAACTCCTCGAGCATGGGAGCCTGCCTAGAGCGGGCTGGCGATGCGGCCGAAGAGCTCTTCCGTGAAGGCGGAGAGGGTCTGGAGGATGAACGGCATGAACAGGATGAAGCCGAAGAAGAGCGCCACGATCTTGGGCACGAAGGTCAGCGTCATCTCCTGGATCTGGGTGAGCGCCTGGAACAGCGCGACGACGATGCCGACCAGGAGCGCGATCAGCATCAGCGGGCCCGCCGCCTTCAGCATCACGAAGACAGTCTCCCGGCCGATGCTCAAGGCCTCGGCGGCGTCCATGGCGGGCTCTAGATCGGCATCTTGAGGATGTCCTGGTAGGCCGCGATGACGCGGTCGCGCACGGCGACCACGGTCTGCAGCGCCACCTCGGCGTTGGAGACCGCGAGCACCACCTGGGTCACGTCGACCGGGTTCGCGAGCACCTGCAGGCTCGCCGCCTCGGCCCCGGCCGAGGCTTCGGCCGCGGCCGCGACCGCGTCCTTGACCAGCGCCGAGAAGCCGGCTTTCGCCTCGCTCGGCGCGGCCGAAGGCGCCGCCTCTTGGCTCGGGCGCTTGGCGGCCTGGCCATAGGCTGCGGCGGCGGTCGTGAAGCGAACGTCCATCGCCAGTCTCCCTCAAGGTTGGCCTTGGGCTCGAGCCCTTCGGCCTCGATCAGTTGCGCAGGAGATCGATCGTCTGCTGCAGCATCTGCTTCGTGATCTTGATCATGTTGAGGTTCGCCTCGTAGCTGCGCTGCGCCTCGCGCATGTCCTGCACCTCGATCACGGACTTGACGTTGGAGGTCAAGACGAAGCCCTCCTCGTCCGCCTGGGGGTGGCCCGGGTCGTACTTGCGCCCGAAGTCCGAGCGATCGAGCGTGACCCGGCTCGGCTTGACGAGGTCGAGCCCGAGCTCGCGGTCGAGCTCGTTGCGGAAGGTGATGACCTTGCGCCGGTAAGGCAGCCCGGTCCGCTCGTCGGTCGAGTTGACGTTGGCCACGTTTTCCGCGACCACGCGCAGGCGCTGGCCCTGGGCCTCGAGGCCCGCGGCCGAAATCAGCATCGCTTTGGTGAGGTCCATGATGCGCCTTCCACGCCTTACGCCCCGCCGCGCCCGAGCGCGAGGCGGATCAGGTTCAGATGCTTGCGGTAGAGGTTGGTGACGAGCTGGTACTGCATGGCGTTGTCTTGAACCTTGACCAGCTCCTCTTCGAGTTGCACGGCGTTGCCGGAGGGCTGAGTGGCAAAGGCCGTCGCCGATTGCTCGACGCGAAAGCCCGTCCCGGCGCCGGAGCCGCCCAGATGGCCGGCGCTCGTGGTGGCGAGCCCAAGCGCCGTGGCGCCCCGCCCGATGAGCTCGCGGAAGGATGCTGCCTTGACGTCGCGCGGCTCGTAGCCCGGCGTGTCCACGTTGGCGACGTTGTGGGCGAGCACTTCCTGGCGCTGGCTAAGCCAGGAGAGCTTACCCGCCATCGCCTGGAACAAGGGGAAGCTGGAAAGGTTCATACCGGCCCGTTGTCGTGCACAGGCCAGGCTACCTGCCCGGGAGGTCGTAACCTTGCCCCTCCCCCCTTAAGAACGGGTTAAGAAATCGGTGCGGCCGACGGCGAACTTAAGCCGGTGAATCGCAGGGCCGAGCGCGCTTAGAGCCTGCGGTAGCGGGCGCCCGCGCCGCGCTCGATCGCCGCCGGTCGGGCGCAGACCGCTTGATGTTGCTCCACGGCGGGGCGGACTCCTCGAAACGGCTGGCGCGGGCTTCCGCCGCTAACCGGAGCGGCCATGGGCTCCGGTTGCCATTGAGCCGCGCCAGCCCGCTCTATGTAGCGAGAAAGTTATGGTGGTAATGAGGCTGTTATCGACGGGTTAGCGATAGCGAAAAAGCCCGGCATATCTAGAATGTTGTCCACGTGCCGCTTTAGGTATGGAAGCAATTCTGTGTCTGCGAGATAGACTCTGTTTGCTTCGTGCAGCGTCTCGGTCATTGCCTTAATCTTCGGGTATCGACGAAATTCTTCTACTGCCTTTAATGCCGGGCGCAGAGTGGCGGTCATACGGCTAGCAAACAGACATTTTTCTGCGTCAGTCAAAAACAATCGACGTTCGCCTGTTGCAAATCTCTGCTCGATCGTATCCGGCTCTTTGTCTATATCTCGTCTGACCCCATCGAGGAAACCGTAGAAGGCTATGAGGGAAGCAGTCAATTCACCGGGAATAATGCCCGCCCCCTCCGCAATGGTCATGTAGATCGTTGGCTCGAACGGGCGAAATTTACGAAACCGCGACAAAGACACATTTTCATTTTGATCGACAATTCTTATCCATGTGTCGAAATCAAGGCAGCACCGGCTGGCCCGATTGTAGAACTCGGCATACAAACTCTTCATTAAAGCCTCTCTCCGGTGACGCCGGTTCAGGTATATCGAGGCGATCACTGCGCCGCCGCCCGCTACACCGCCGGTCGCTGCGGCGAAAAATGTCCAGATAGATTCGCTGGGAGGTAGCAGTGTGTGGAGCGCTAGCGCAACGAAAGTGACAAACGCCGTTGCTAAGAGAGCGAGAAATAGATTTCCGGCGAGAACCATACGGGCTGGCCCTACCAAAGTTGATGTCGCCCCGAATTTTCGGTATTGCCCTAATTTGGCGGCTTGGTCCGGTGAAACTCCTCTGCTGCACGGTCATGACAGACTTTGCAATAGCCTTCAGATTCAGTCGCTTTGCTTTTGCAGCATCCTGGTTCGTGACCGTGCGTACCTGACTGGCATTTGCACTGGAAAGAGTCTGGTTGTTGGGCCATGTAGTCGCCTCCTTTTGAGAGGTGCGCTCAACCAATTCGTCCAAGGTCCATAGCCGACTGCTGACGCCAGCGGCCGTCGCATCACGCTTATGTGGACTTCGTTGGACCAAAGGGCCTTTGCACGACGGTCGCGGCCGTTACGGAAGCCGTTGGGTTCACCTCGATGGGGACCGCATCAGACACCGTTCGCTTACTCTCCTTCTCTCCAAAATCCTTGAGAATTGCGTATTCGTAACAAAGCGTCTGAGATAACCCATCGAGACCAGGAAAAAGACGCTCACGACGGAAACCCGCTGAAAACAATCGCCGTTTAATCTCTGCCCGACAGGAACCGTCTATTGTCCACTTTTGCAAGTCTGTTGAAACGAACGGCTCCTCAGGCCTGGGATGAATCGTAAACGTCGCCTCTTGGGCGGTGATCCGCTCGCTTAAAAGTGGGGGTTGAAATTCCGTCACCCTGTCGACTACCCAGGGTGCTATGCTCGCCACGTACACTTTCTCTAGCGAACGAAAAGCATATATTGCCGCATCGTCGTCTCGGTTTTCGTCCTCGACCGCAAAGTATGCTGCGACATAGGCATTGCGTGTCCAATCAAGAAGCCTGGTAGGAAGCCCATGATGCTGAGCAAGGGCCAGCCAATCCCAATCGTGCTGAGGCAGTAGTGTAGTATTCTGCAGCTGACGTGCACGGTCTTTGAATTCTTGGATCAGCCAAAGTTCAAGCTCCTTACTCCAACCGTCCTTCCGAATTTCCCGCCGACCAATCTTTGGAATGAGTTCGTATTTCGCCGAAAGGACACCGCGAAACCGCCATCGCATTGTATAAGCTTCGTTGGCAGCCGCTTGTAGGTCTTCCCAGCTCTTAATCGTGCGCTCTATCACGATGCGTACCCGCGAACATGGTTAGGCTGACCATCTCGAAAAGATTGACACAAACCCGCCGTCAATTTCCACGGGCCGACAGCGGAGAGGTACAGCGCCCTGCAAACACCCGCAGGCTCGGCCGCCGGGCCGCGAGCTTAAGCCGGAGAATCGCAGGGCCGAGCGCGCTTAGAGCCTGCGGTAGCGGGCGCGCGCGCCGCGCTCGAGCGCGGCCGCCACGAGCCGCTCGATATCGAGCTTATCGCGGATCATCTCGAGGAGGCGCAGCGCCTCCTGCTTGGCGCTCTGGTCCGCGGCCGCGACCTCGAGCGCCAGCGCGTAGGCCGTCTCGTAGAGCTTGGCCGGAAGGCCGCCTTTGATCACGCCCAAGACGATGTCGAGGCCGTCCTCCTGGTTGAGCAGCTCGGCGCATTCGGCCGCGACCTTGGGCACCCGCTCCTCGTCGAAGCCCTCGAAGATCGGCAGCATCCGGACCACGTCCGCGATCGTGCGCAGCTCCCGATCGGTCATGTCGCGGTCGGCCGCCGAGACCAGCACCATGGTGTAGATCAGCGTCGCCTGGGGCGAGATCGGCTGCGGCTTCGCCGCTTTCGCGGCCTTCGTCGTCTTGGCCTTGGCCATCGCAAGCACACCTCTCGTTGCGCGCGAGGCCCGAGCATGGCGGGGCACGGTCCACGCCGCAAGGGCCATAGCGCTCTCGGACCCCGCGATCTTTAGGCGCGGATCTCCTGGCGCTGGAAGATCACGTAGGTCGCGGTGAACATGAGGATCGTGGCCGCGATGAGCCCCACGATCTGGGGCCACACCAATTTGAAGCTCTCCCCGAAGGGCAGCGGCGCGCCGAGCACCATGCCTTCGAGCTGATAGAGAAAGATGGGGCCCAGCGTGCGCACGTCCGGGTTCAGGAGGCCGAGCGCCGCCTCGCCGTAAAGCGTGTTGGGCGAGAGCCGCGAGAGCCACAGCTCGGTCGTCAAACCCTCCATCCCCGTGGCCTCGCCGCCCGCCCCATGGGCGATGAGCCCCGTGATCATGGGCCAGAACACCGTGAGCACGAGCCACACCGCGAGCGCGGCGAAGGCCGAGGTCGCGGGCTGGCGGAAGATGGTCGAGAACAGAAGCGCGAGCGAAAGCCACACCGCGGCATAGGCGATGGTCGCGATGAAGAACACGAGGCTGCGCAGCACCTCCTCGCCCGAGGGCGGCACGCCCAAGAGCAGCATGCCCAACCCCGCCACCAGCAGCCAGAGCGCCAAGAGACTGACCGCAAGCGTCAAGAGCGCGGCCAGGAACTTGCCGAACAGAAAGGCGTCGCGGTAGACCGGCTGCGCCAGGATGCGGCTCAAGGTGCGTCGGCTGAATTCGGTGTTGACTGCATCGAAGCCGAGCGCGATCGCCGTGAGCGGCACGAGGAAGCCCAGGAACGCCACGAACGAGGGCAGAGGGTCTTGCGCCGCCGTGAAGAGCCGGAGCAGCAGGAAGGGATCCTCCGCGGTCTTCTCGCGAATGGCCTCGATGCCGACATAGACGGCGCCGCCGCCCGCGAGCGCGATCAAGAGCTGGAGAAAGCCCATCCGCGCGCTCGTCAGGTGATCCGCCGCCTCCTTGGCGAGGATCGTGCGCAAGCCGGTCAACGGCGAGCCCTCAGGCCGCATCGCGCGCTCCGTCGAAATAGGCGCGGTACACCTCGTCGAGGCTGGGCTCGGCCAAGCTCATGGCCAGGAGCGCCGCGCCCGCCTCGATCACCGCGCGCGAAAGCTCCGCGCGCAGGTCGCGCTCGGCCTCGATCCGGTAGCGATCCTCGCCGTCGCGGCTCACGCGCACGATGCCGGGCAGCTGCGCCAAAACATCGTCGAGCGCGCCACCCCGCGCCTCGAGGCGGATGCGGTAGCCCGCGCCCAGGATGCGCTGGCCCAGCTCGCGCACGCTGCCCTCGAGCGCGATGCGCCCGCGGTTGAACAGCGCGACCCGGTCGCACACCGACTGCACCTGATCGAGCAGGTGCGAGGACAAGAGCACGGTCATGCCCTCGGCCTTCAGGCTGCGGATGATACCGAGGAACTCGTGGGTCGCCGTGGGATCGAGCCCGGCCGTGGGCTCATCGAGCATCGCGATCTCGGGGCCCTTGAGCATGATCTCGGCCAGGCCCAGCCGCTGGCGCATGCCGCGCGAGAAGGTCTTGACCCGCTGCGCCGCCACGCCCGCAAGGCCCACGCGCGCGAGCGCCGCCTCGATGCGCCCATCGAGCTCGCCCCGGGGCACGCCCGCGAGCCGGCCCGAGTAGCGCAGGTTCGCGCGCGCCGAGAGATGATCGTAGAAGCCGACGCTGTCGGGCAGATAGCCCACGCGGCGCTTGACCGCAAGCGGCGCGCGCGCGGGATCGAGCCCGAGCACCCGCGCCGTGCCCGCGCTGCGCTCGGTTAGGCCCATGAGCATGAGGAGGGTCGTGGTCTTGCCCGCGCCGTTCGGCCCCAAGAGGCCGAACACCTCGCCGCGCGCGATGCCGAGCGTCACGCCATCGACGGCCTTGACCTTGCCGTAGCGCTTGACGAGGCCCTGGGCCTCGACCACGGGATCGCTCATCGCCGGCCGTAGCGCACGACCGCCAAGACCAAGATCAGAAGCGCGGCCGCAATCACGGCGACGCCGATGACGCCCCACATCGTCGAGGTGCGCACGGTCACGCGGAACTCGGAGGAGGCCGAGGCATCCTTGCCGTTGGCGCGCAAGGTGACCCCGTAGTCGCCGGCGATCGCCTTCTCGGGCGGGGTGATAATCGCCTTGACCTCCTGGGGCTCCCCCGGCGCCACGCCCTCGAGAGTCTCCGGCTCGAAGGCCACCGTCCAGCCCGCCGGCTCGGAGGATGCGAACTTGATCTCGCGCGCCGGCGCCGTGCCCGTGTTGCTGAGCACGAGGGCGATCGCCGTCGCCTCGCCCGCTTCCGCATCGCCGCTCAGGCGGCCGTCGGGGCTGCTCAAGTCGAGGACGAGCTGGGTCTCGGCCTCGGCCTCTCCGCTGCTTGTCCGCATGAGAACGGGATAGACGCCGGCCGGCATCTCGTTCGGCACCTCGACCTTCATCTCGACCTTCTTGCTCTCCCCCGGCTTGACCGGGATGGAGGTGATCTCCTTGGTGCCGTAGGATTCCTTGAAGGTCACGAGGAAGCCCGGCGGCGCCGCGGAATCGAGCTGCACGAGCGCGTCGTCGCCGCCGCCGTTCTTGATGCTCACACGGAACGTGAAATCCGAGCCCGCCGCGCCGCGCAGCGCCGGCAGCTCGGGCTCGAGCACGAGCTCGAGCGGCAGCACGCTGCCCACCGAGAGCGTGAGTGCCAACTCATCGGCCTCCCCGCCCTCGCCCTCGGCCCTGACCTCGATGCGATAGGTCCCCGACTCGACGCGGGCCGGAGCCGCGGCGCGCAGCGTGAACGTGGCGCTCTGATCGGGCGCCACCTCGAGGGCCGCGATCGGCGCGCCCTCGGCCACAAACATCGTGCTCCAGCCTTCGGGCGCTTGGCTCACGCTGAGCGCCACCCGCTGGGGCGGCAGCGCGAAATTCTGCACCGTGAGATCGAGCGAGAACTCATCGCCCGGTGCGAAGGTACGATCGGGATAGGGCGTCGAGAGCCAGAGCCCCTGGTAGGAGCTTGCGCCCCACGCCGCTCCCGGCACGGCGAGGACCAGGAAAACAAAGAAGGCGATCCGACGCATGAAATCCCCCGACTGTGCTGCTGCGCCCCGGCGTCTTCCCGGGGCATCGTTCTTGCGGCCCTGCAATTTGGGGAGCAAGCGGCCGATGCGCAACTCCCCCCTCTCGGCGGGGGCGATCCTGTTTCGAGAACGTGGCAGATTCAAGGCCCGTGGGCACGGGTAGAACACTTCCGGAACAGCGTCAAATAGCACGGGCCTCGGGCCAGCGGACGAAAGGCGCGCCGGTGCGGGCGGTATGGCTTACGCCGCAGGGCGCCGCTCGCTCAGGAACTCGCGTGTCCCCGCGACCCCCCTCGGAGAGGCCCACCCGCTCGAGGGGCCGATCTTGGGAAAAGTGGTAACAACAGACCGCTTGGCGTCCGCGCGTCAACGAGCTCGTAATTCTAAAAGACCGTTTGAGAACTCCAGTTTCGCGCCGTTTTGAGGCCCGGTGGCAGCAAATGGCGCATCACGATCTCCCGGCGTTCGGCGGGTTTCTGCGATTCTTGGATGCGCGGCGTCCCACAAGACCAGCCGACGAAGCAGCCTGGAACCCATTTTCAAACGGTCTCTGAAAGGCCATTCGTCGGGGGTTCAGAAACCGGTAACATCGTCGCCCTTCGCAGCTGCGTCAGCGGCTTCCTGTTTGGCTTCTTCTCTCAGGCCGCTGTGCACATACTGTACGTAGAGCGTAGTATTCGGAAAGCCGAGGTCGCAGCGAACTCCCACAGTTGTTTCGCCAATCGTAAGCACGCGGGCTTCCCCCAGCGTGA
>CAZVZP010000060.1:0-8932 GCA_964631625.1 uncultured Hyphomicrobiales bacterium
TCCGGTCGTTGGATCGCTGAAAGCGATTCCAACTGACCGGATGCTGCTCTAAGGGGCAATGCGAGGGCGTTACGCCGGCTCGACGCGCCGGAACGCCCACTTTACGACCGGATCCGGCGCGCCGATCTCTCCCGCGACGATGATCTGCTCGGTGCGCCGGCGCTGGCCCGGCTGGCCGAGGTAGACGCTTTCCGCGAGCGCAAGGGTTCCGCCCTGGGCGCGCATTTGCCAGCCCGGGCCGTTCGCCACCTTGAGCCAGACCACGCTGCCGTCCTGAGCGAGCGAGGCCTGCACGCCGGGATGGAGGTGGAAGCGCAACACGAAGCGGCGGGCGGCCTTCTTGGCGCCGGCGCGGTGGATCAAGCTGTCCTCGCCGCGCAAGTCGGTGCCGCTTCCCGCGAGATAGAGCCGGCGGCGGTGGATCAGTCCGAAGGGCGCAAGATAGCCGTCGTGGCTGGCGTCGAGCCAAGTGTTGCCTTCGTGCTCGCGGCGCGTGGCGGAGACTTGCGCGCGCCGGCGCCCGAGCGTGCCATCCTCCAGCACCTCGCTCGAATCGAGATCCTCAAGGCACAGCGTCGAGTGCGCCGCGGTCGCATGCACGGCGCGCCGCCAGGGCGCGTCGGGGCCGTGGTAGCTGCCGCAGTTCACCACGATCCGGTCCCTGCCGACGCTCAGTTCAAAGCCGAGCGTGCTCGCGTGCGCCCGTCGCCCGATCGCGGGCGGCGTGCCTGTATCCACGATGGCGAAGGTGCGCCCGGCACGCAGCGTGTGAAAGCCCGTGTGCGAGGCGCTCGCGAAGGCACGGCCGTGCGCGTCCGCGGCCTCGAGAACGAGATCGACGAGCGCGGCGCTCTCTTCGACGCCGTCGTTGAACAGCGCGAGCGCTCCGTCGCCGTGGCGGAAGGTGCGCAGCATCGGCGCCATGCGGTCGATCGCCACCTGGAGGAAGATCGGCGGTTCTTCGCGCGCGTCGATCAGGCTGTGGCGCAGCTCCACGATCTCGCGCAGCACCGCAAGCTGCAGCGACGGCGAGCGCTCGCAATGGCCACCGTCGACGGCGATTTGGCGCGTGAGCTCGGCCTCGAGCAGCTTGAGGCCACGCCGGGCGCGGCCCTCCCCCTCGGGCAAGCAGACGCCCGAATAGATGAGCCCCTTGAGCGCCGAGAGTCGGGCGGCGCCGTCGTCCCCCTTGAGCGCGGCGCGCGAGAGAAAACGGGCCTGACGCAGCAGAGAGGCGAAGAAGCGGCGGGCGAACGGCGGCTCCGCGTCCTTGAGCAGGATGTCGCCGTTGGCGAGCCAGGCGGCTAGGCGCCGGCCCGTGATCTGCGGCCGCCAGGAGGGCGCGTCCCACTCGCCGTAGGTCTCGATCCAGCTGCCCACCATCAGGCGCGCGCGGACATGGGCGCGCGCCTCGCCGAGGGCCTTGAGATGGCGCAGCCAAGCGAAGCCGTGCAGCTCGGTGTGCCAGGGATCGCGCGGCGGACGCACGCTCCAGGGCATGTTGGCGCCGACCTCGACCACGCGGCCGGCCAGCGCGAACTCGCCGTTCAGCAATGCCGAGCCCTGCGTTGGTTCGCCCGCAATCATGTCGGCACCCAAGACGGCGATGCGGTCGGGCACGGGCCCCACGAGGAGCCAACGGTAGAGCGCGTTCGCGTAGTCGCTCTCGGCCATGCGCTAGCCGCGCGCCGCTCGGGGCTCGGGCGCGGCCCCGCGCAACGCCGCGATGTTGGCGCGGTAGCGGGCGGGACCGCCCGCGAAGGTGGCGGAGCCCGCCACCAGCACGTCGGCGCCGGCGGCCACCGCTTGGCGCGCGGTCTCGGCGTTGATGCCGCCGTCCACCTCGAGGTGGATGGCCCGTCCGCAGGCGTCGATGGCGCGGCGCAGCGCTCGGATCTTGGGCAGCTGATCGGGCATGAAGGACTGGCCGGCGAAACCGGGCTCGACCGTCATGACCAGCACCAGGCCGAGGTCCTCGAGATAGGGCAGGACCGCCTCGGCCGGGGTCTTGGGCTTGAGCGAGAGGCCCGGAGTCTTGCCGAGGCGTGCGATCTTGCGCAGCGCCGCGCGCGGCTCGGGGCTGGCCTCGACATGGATCGTCACGATGTCGGCCCCGGCTTCGGCGTAGCGTTCGAGCGAAGGTTCCGCGGGCTCGATCATCAAGTGCACGTCGAAGGGAAGTCGCGTGATCGGTCTCAGCGCCTCGAGGACAACGGGGCCCACGGTCAGGTTGGGCACGAAATGGCCGTCCATCACGTCGATGTGGATGAAATCGGCGCCGGCCTCGGCGACCGCCCTGACCTCCTCGCCGAGCCGGGCGAAATCGGCGGAGAGGATCGAGGGCGCGATGCGGATGGGGCGGGTCATCTCGGCCCGCTCTCCTACCAACTTAGCCCCTGAGCCGCAAGCGCGCGGCGTAAAAGCCGTCGCACCCGCCGAATTCGGGCAACATATTGGGGAGGCTTTGAAAATCGCCTGCCGGCGTGAAGAACGGGCCGAGCGCCGCAAGCGCCGGGAATTGGTCTTGCGCGAGCGCCTCGTGCGCCAGCTCCGGATGGCGCTCGATAAGGGCGGTGATGCGTGCCTCTCCTTCCTCCGGCTCGAGCGAACAAACCGAATAGACCAGGCGCCCGCCCGGCGCGAGCAGGCGCAGCGCCGCATCCAAGAGCTCGTCCTGGCGTTGGGCCAAGGCGGCGATATCGGCGGGCGTGCGCCGATGGGCAATGTCCGGGTGGCGGCGGATCGCGCCGGTGGCGCTGCAGGGCGCATCGAGCAGGATGAAGGCGAACCGTTCGGCGGGCGCGTAGTCGAGCAGATCGGCGAGCACGAGCTCGGCCTTAAGGCCGAGCCGGGCCAGGTTTTCCCGAAGGCGCGCAAGGCGCGTGGGGCTGCGGTCGAGCGCGCTCACGCGCGCGCCGGCCAAGGCGAGCTGCGCGCTCTTGCCGCCCGGTGCGGCGCAGGCATCGAGCGCCCGAGCGCCCGGGGGTGGAGCGAGAAATCGGGCAGGCCAGGCGGCGGCGAAGTCCTGCACCCACCAGGCCCCCTCTCGGTATCCCGGCAGTTCCCTCACCGGGCCCTTCTTATCGAGCCGAACGGTCGTATCCGCCAGCAGCTTCCCGCCCAGGCGCTCGGCCCAGCGGGGCCCATCGCCTTTCACGGTTAAATCGAGCGGCGGCTCGGCGAGGTGGCTCGAGGCGATCGCGCGCGCCTCCGCCTCGCCGTAGCGTTCGACCCAGCGCCGCCAGAGCCACGCCGGGGTGTCGAGCCGTGCCGCGTCCCAACCAGCACGGCGCGCTTCACCCTCTCTCGCGATGCGCCGCAGCACGGCGTTGACGAGGGCCTTGAGCTTGGGCGCGAGGGTTTCGGCCAGCGCCACTGCGCTGCTGACGGCGGCGTGCGGCGGCACCTTCAGGAACACGAGCTCGGCGCAGCCCAGGCGCAAAATATCATGCGGTCGGCCGGGTTTCGGCGCGCGCGGCTCATCCAGCACGAGGTCGAGCAGGGCATCGATCTCGCCCAAGCGGCGCAAGCTCGTGCGCAGCAAGAGCTCGGCGAAGGCCCGGTCGCGGGGCGCCAGGCGCTTGAGCCCTTCGTGGGCGGCGAGCGCTTCGTCGAGCGATCGTCCTTTGCGCAGCACGGCGCCCAAGAGATCGAGCGCCGCCGCGCGGGCGCGGAGCGCGGGCGCAACCATGATTCGTTCTAGCGTGCGCTTCGCGTCGTTGTCGATGGAAAGGGCGAGGCGTCTAGAGCTGGCCCATCTCGCGTGCGAGCGTACGCAGCCGCTCGATCCGGTCCTCGAGCCGGGGATGGGTGCTGAACAGGCTGCCCACCTTGTTGAGGTGGAGCGGATTGACGATGAAGAGGTGCGCCGAGGCCGGATGGGCTTCGGCGGTATGGAAGTCGATGCGCCGCGACAACACCCCGAGCTTCTCGAGCGCCGAGGCGAGCCAGAGCGGGCGGCCCGAAATCTCGGCCCCCTTTGCATCGGCGGCGTATTCGCGCGTGCGCGAGATCGCCATCTGAACGAGCATCGCGCCCAAGGGCGCGAGGATCATCACGAGGATCGCCCCGAGCGGACCCAACGGGTTGTCGCGGCGGCGCCCGAAGAAGAGGGCGAAGTTCGCGAGCATGCTGGTGGCCCCGGCGAAGCTCGCGGTGATCGTCATGATCAGCGTATCGCGGTTCTTGATGTGGGCGAGCTCGTGGGAGAGGACGCCGGCGATCTCCTCGTGGCTCAAGTGGCGGAGCAGCCCAGCCGTGACAGCGAGCGCGGCGTGAGCGGGGTCGCGGCCCGTCGCGAAGGCGTTCGGCTGCTCGCCCGGGATCAGGTAGACGCGGGGCGTGGGCAGGTGGGCCTGTTCGCACAGCTGTGCGATCAGGGCCTTGAGGCCGGGCGCGTTAGCCTCGCTCGCGGGCTCGGCGCGGAAGCGGGCAAGCGCCAGCTTATCCGAGTTCCAATAGGCGAAGAGGTTGATCGCCACCGCGATCGCGAGCGCAACCAGCATGCCCTGCTGGCCCGCGAGGAGATAGCCCACGGCTCCGAACAGCGCGGTCAAGCCCGCCATCAGCAGGCCGGTCTTCACGTAACTCATTCGCGTCCTCTCGATGGCGCCGACGCCGCCCTAGATGTGTGCGGCCTATGGCGCGCTTTCAAGCGGAACCGGGCGTTCCGGCGCCGGGCAGAGAGGGCTTGGAGGGTGCGTTCGCTCCCCTTATGATCGCGGCTCATGGCGGGCCGGCGAGCGGTCCGCGCCGGGATTGGCACGACACGGGAGGTTCAGGGAGATGCCGCGCGATCCGCGTTACGACGTCCTCTTCACGCCGATCAAGATCGGCCCGAAGACGTCCCGCAACCGCTTCTACCAGGTGCCCCATTGCGACGCGATGGGCTTCAACAAGCCGCACGGCGACATGGGGCATCGCAAGGTCAAGGCCGAGGGCGGCTGGGGCGTGATCTGCACCGAGCAGTGCTCGATCCATCCGACCTCGGATGCCGCGCCCTACGGCGAGACCCGCATCTGGGATGCGGGCCATGCGAAGCAGCTCAAGATCCTGGTCGATGCGCTGCACGAGCACGGCGCGCTGGCCGGCATCGAGCTGGCGCACAACGGCCTGGCCTTCTCGAACCGCATGTCGGGCGAGACGCCGATCGCTCCCTCCTCGATCGTCACCCACTACAACTGGGATCCGGTCGCGGCGCGCGAGATGGACAAGGAGGACATCAAGGAGTTCCGCCGCTGGCACGCCGACGCGGCGCGGCGCGCGGTCTCGATCGGCTTCGACATCGTCTACGTCTATGCGGGCCACGGGCTCGGGGTGCCGCAGCACTTCCTCTCGCCCCATACGAACCGCCGCACCGACGAGTACGGCGGCTCGATCGAGAATCGCGCGCGGCTCATCGGCGAGATGCTCGAGGACACCAAGGAGGCGGTGGGCGATCAGGCGGCGGTCGCCTTCCGTTTCGCGGTCGACGAGATGATCGGGGATGAGGGCATCCGCTGGGACCGCGAGGGCGTGGCCGTGGTCGAGATGTACGCCGAGTGGCCCGATCTGTGGGACGTCAACATCTCCGACTGGCAGCACGATTCGGGCACCTCGCGCTTCCACCCCGAAGGCTACCAGGAACCCTACATCAAGTTCGTCAAGCAGAAGACCACGAAGCCCGTGCTCGGCGTGGGCCGCTTCACCTCGCCCGACACCATGGTCTCGCAGATCAATCGCGGCGTGCTCGACATCATCGGCGCGGCGCGGCCCTCGATCGCCGACCCTTACCTCCCCAAGAAGATCGAGGAAGGGCGTAACGAGGACATCCGCGAGTGCAT
Source organism: uncultured Hyphomicrobiales bacterium (assembly GCA_964631625.1). Taxonomy (GTDB): domain Bacteria; phylum Pseudomonadota; class Alphaproteobacteria; order UBA828; family JAPUJA01; genus CAZVZP01. The sequence goes on from CAZVZP010000060.1 coordinate 5,823, forward strand.
CGGCTGCAACATCTGTGTCGCTTCCGAGAACACGAGCGGGCTCTTCCGCTGCACGCAGAACCCGACCGCGGGCGAGGAGTGGCGCCGCAACTGGCATCCCGAGCGCATCGAGGAGAAGAGGTCGGATTCCCAGGTGCTCGTCGTGGGCGCAGGGCCGGCGGGGCTCGAGGCCGCACGCGCGCTCGGGCAGCGGGGCTACGACGTCCATCTCGTCGAGGCGAAGAAGGAGCTGGGCGGGCGCGTCTTGCTCGAAAGCCGGCTGCCGGGTCTCGCCGCCTGGGCGCGCGTCGCCTCCTACCGCGAGATCCAGATCGGCAAGATGAAGAACGTCGAGCTGGTCAAGGGCAAGGAGCTATCCGCCAAGGACGTGCTCGACTACGGCGCCGACGTGGTGGTGATCGCCACCGGCTCGTTCTGGCGCAAGGACGGCGTCTCGCACACCAACGGGCACGCGATCAAGGGCTCGGACGCCGGCAACGTCTTGACCCCGGACGACGTCATGGAGGGCAAGAAGATCGGCGGCCCCGTCGTGGTGTTCGACGACGACCACTACTACATGGGCGGCGTGATTGCCGAGAAGCTGAAAGCGGAAGGCAACGAGGTCACGCTGGTCACGCCCTTGATGGAGGTTTCGCGCTGGACCGAGTACACCCTCGAGCAGGGCAAGATCATGCAGCGCCTGACCGACATGGGCATCGAGATGGTGTTCAACACCAACATCGACAACATCGGCGGCAACGGCGTCGAGCTCGTCAATCTCTATTCGGGTACGCGCGAGGTCAAGGCGTGCAGGGCCGTCGTCTTGACCGCCTCGCGGCTGCCCAATGACAAGCTCTACAAGGAGCTCGCGGCCAATCCGGAGGCGCTGAAGAAGGCGGGCATCAAATCGCTCAAGCGCATCGGCGATTGCCTCGCCCCCTCGACCATCCAGTCGGCGGTGCACGGCGGCCATCGCTTCGCCCGCGAGCTCGATGCGGCGGCGGCCGAGACCGTGCCGTTCAACCTCGAGCGCATCGCGCTGCGGGCGTAAGCCGGGGAAACGGGTTCGCTCGCCTCTCATGGGGCGCCTTTCGGCTCGAAGGGCGCCCCCGTCGTTTGCGGCGAGGTTCGAGGGCACAATGGCGATGGCGCGTTTCGCGAACTGGCCCGAGCTGCCGCGTGCCTTCTGGGGCCTGTGGCGACGCAACGCGATCGAATTCCCGGCCGCGCCCGCGGACCGCACGACGCGGGTCTTTTACCTCCAGACGCCACGGCTCTTTCTCGACCTCAGGGTTCCGGCAACGCGCCCGCCGCTGACCGGGCGAAGCGCGCTATGCGAACTTTCTAAGGCCCAACGCCGATCGCTGGCCCGCCAGATCGCCTTTGCGGGCTACACCGAGAAGCGGGGCCGGCGCCTGATCTGGCACCACGGCTTCGACTACCAGCTCCTGCCCGACCCCACGCGTGCGGCCGATGAGGGCAAGATCGCCCTCTCCGGGCGATTCATGACCGAGTGGGGCGTGCATCGGCCCTATACCGAGCACTGGGAGAAGATCGACGACGGCGACGGCATGTTCCTCGGGCTCGAGAGCGAAGACCCTGGGCCCAAGGCCTTCTTCGGCCTCGTGGGCGATCACTTCATGCTCGCGCGCGAGCGCTCCCTCCGCGCGCGCGGCGCGGCGGGCTTGGGCGATGCGCTCGATCGGGCCACGGGCGGCGAGGCCGAGCGCCTGCTCGATTGCGAGTTCACCTATGGCCGGCGACGCGGGGGCGAAGTGTCGTGGCGGGTTGCGCTTTCGACGATCCCGATGCTCGAGGGCCGCCCGCGCTTTCCGGTCAATGCCTTTCGGGTCGATGGGGCGGCGCGCCGCGTCATGGGACCCTTTGGCGCCGACCTGGCGCCGCGGCGCTGGCGCATCGTGGATTGCACCTTCGCTAGAGGCCGGCTGGGTGCGGTTCTGAACGGGCACTGAGGGGCCACACCCCAAGGGGGGCCTTGCACCACCCCTCGTTCGCCTTAGGATCGAGCGAAGGAGCCTGCGCCGAGCCAGGCGCGCGAAGGGGGAGAATCGGCGATGGCCCGCGATCCGCGTTACGACATTCTGTTTGAGCCCATCAAGATCGGACCCAAGACGGCGAAGAACCGCTTCTACCAGGTGCCCCATTGCAACGGCTTCGGCCACGCCTTCCCGCACGCCGATGCGGCATTCCGCGGCATGAAGGCCGAAGGCGGCTGGGCCGTGGTGTGCACCGAGCAGTGCACGATTCACCCGACCTCGGACGCCGGGCCCTACCCGGAGACCCGGATCTGGAACGACGAGGATATCGCGCCGCTCGCCCTCTTCTGCGACAAGGTGCACGAGCACGGCTCGCTCGCCGGCATCGAGCTCGCGCACAACGGCTTCGCGCTCGCCAACCTCCATTCCAAGGAGGCGGCCATCGGCCCCACCGCCCACGTTCCGCTCTACGACCACCAGCCCTACATGGGCCGCGCGATGGACCTCGAGGATATCAAGGAGTTCCGCCGCTGGCAGGTCGAGGCGGCGAAGCGCGCGCTGAAAGCGGGCTTCGACCTGGTCTATGTCTATTGCGGGCACGACATCGCCGTGCCGCAGCATTTCCTCTCGAGGATGCGCAATCAGCGCAGCGACGAATACGGCGGCAGCCTCGAGAACCGCATGCGGCTGTTGCGCGAAATGATCGAGGACACCCAGGAGGCCGTGGGCGATCGGGCCGCGGTGGTGGTCCGCTTCGCGGTCGAGGAGAACCTGGGGCCGATGGGGATCACCTACGACGGCGAGGCCCCGGAGGTGATCGGCCGGCTCGCCGAGCTGCCCGATCTGTGGGACGTCAACGTCTCCAACTGGGACTACGATTCGAACACCTCGCGCTTCGCCCCCGAAGGGGATCAGGAGAAGTTCGTGGCTTTCGTGAAGAAGCTCACGACCAAGCCGGTGGTGGGCGTGGGCCGCTTCACCTCGCCCGACGTGATGGTCTCGCAGATCGAGCGCGGCGTGCTCGATATGATCGGCGCGGCGCGTCCCTCGATCGCCGATCCTTTCCTGCCCAAGAAGATCGAGGAGGGCCGCTTCGAGGACATCCGCGAGTGCATCGGCTGCAACATGTGCGCG
>CAZVZP010000060.1:8942-13041 GCA_964631625.1 uncultured Hyphomicrobiales bacterium
TCCCAGATGGTGCAGTCGCCCATCCGCTGCACCCAGAACCCGACCATGGGCGAGGAGTGGCGGCGCGGCTGGCACCCCGAGAAAATCGCGCGAAAAGGCTCGGATTCCGGCGTCCTCGTTGTGGGGTCCGGCCCGGCCGGGCTCGAGGCCGCGCGGGCCTTGGGCGCGCGGGGCTACGAGGTGCATCTCATGGAGGCGGAAAGCGAGGTCGGCGGGCGCGCGCTCAAGGAATCGCGCCTGCCGGGCCTGGCCGCCTGGGCGCGCGTCGCCACCTACCGCACGATCCAGATCGGCAAGATGAAGAACGTCGAGGTGCACACGGGCGCGCGGCTCTCGGCGCAGAAGGTGCTCGAGTACGGCGCCGAGGTCGTGGTCGTCGCCACCGGCGCCAAGTGGCGCAAGGACGGCGTCGCGCTCTACAACGATTTTCCGATCAAGGGGTCGGAGCGAGCGAACGTCCATACCCCCGATGACGTGATGGCGGGCAAGGCGATCGAGGGGCCCGTCATCGTGTTCGACGACGACCACTTCTACATGGGCGGCGTCGTGGCCGAGAAGCTCAGGCGCGACGGCCTTTCGGTGATCTTGGCAACGCCCGTCGGCGACATCTCGAAATGGTGCTACCGCACCCTCGACATCCACCACATCCACCATCATCTGCTCGACATCGGGGTCGAGCTTGTCATGCACAAGAATCTGGGCGAGGTGCGCGAGGGCGAAGCCGATCTCGTCTGTCCGTTCACGGGTCGGCGCGAGACGCGCAAGGTGAAATCGGTGGTGATGGTGACCTCGCGGCAGCCGCAGGATGCGCTCTACAACGAGCTGAAGGCGGCGCCCGAGAAGCTCAAGCGCGCCGGCATCAAGACGCTGAAACCGCTGGGCGACTGCTTCGCGCCCGCGACCATCCAGGCCGCGGTGTTCAACGGGCATAAGCTCGCGCGCGAGCTTGACGGGGGCGCCGTGCCCGTCGTCTCCTTCAAGCGCGAGCGCATCGCACTCGGCAACTGGTAGAGCAGCGGTCGCGTCTTCCTCGGCGCAGCGCGCGGCCACGAGCCCGCGGGCGCGGAGCGCCCGAGCTGGCAGCGTGAGCGACAGCGAAACAGCCGATGCTTATCGAGCAGCCGCCTGGCGCGGTGGGCGGTGCTCCGGGCCCCGAGCCCCGGGCCCCGGGCCCCGGGCCGGCCACTCCGACGATTGGCAGCATAAGGGCCGGGTGAGCGACTTCTAGCGCCGGCGCTCAGGCGCTCCAGGTTTTGGCCGCAGGCCGCCGGTCCTGGCGCGCAGAGTGCCATGGTGCGGTCCAGACGTCCGCTCTATAAATTTAGTCATGGAAAAGCAACGTGTTAACGCTATGTTCTTGTTTCGTTCATCACTCTGTTTTATACTATTAAAGGTTGTTATCGAATAATATATACAACTATCAGCTGTGTTCAACGATAGCGGCCAGCCGGGCCGGTCGACGCGGAGGTGGAGGTCAAGGACGCTTGCCGGGCGCCCGAAAGCACCCCGATGGGCGACGGCTCGCGTGCTCGTTGCCGCGCTCCTCTGGCTCTGCTCCCCCGTTGAGGCCGGGGCCGGCGAGGCGCTGGCGGGCCCGGTGCGCGCCGAAGTGCTCGAGGTCATCGACGGCGACACCATCCGCGTCGGCGCGCACATCTGGCTCGGCCAGAGGGTCACAACGCTCGTGCGCCTCTCGGGCATCGACGCGCCGGAACTCAAGGCGGATTGCGCCGAGGAGCGGCGGCTGGCGGAACTGGCTCGCCGTCTGCTGCGCGATCGCCTGGGAGAGGGCGATGTCTGGCTCACGGACATCGAGTACGAAAAGTTCGCGGGCCGCGTGCTCGCCCGGGTCGCCACCGCGGACGGCTCCGACTTGTCGCACGGCCTGCTCCAGGCCGGCCTCGCGCGCCCCTACGATGGGGGTAAGCGCGCTTCCTGGTGTCCCCCCCTGGCGGCGGCTTCGGAGCGAGTCGAGCTTCCGTAGACCTTGCGCCGAGCGTTACGCTCGGGCCTGCCGCAGAGTGGAGGCAAAGTGCCGTGCGACTGCTGTTTGCCGCGGTCCTGTGGGCTGCGCTCGTCCTGGCGGGGGTGTCCTGCGCCGAGGAGCCGAGCTTCGAGGAGGCGACGCGCGCCAAGGTCGAGGCGCTCGCCGAAGCCGGCGATCCCGAGGCGCTCACCGCGCTCGGTCAGATGTACGAGAAGGGGCTCACGGTCGAGCGCGATCTCGCGCGCGCGCACGAGCTTTATCTCGCGGCGAGCGAAAAGGGCGACGCGCTGGCGCCGTTCCGTCTGGGCGAGCTCTATGCACGGGGCGAAGGGGTCGGGCGCGATCACGCGACCGCGGCCAACTGGTATCGGCTGGCGGGTGAGCGGGGCAACGCCGCGGCGCTGGCCGCGCTCGCCCAGCTCTACGAGGACGGCTTGGGCGTGGCGCGCGATTACCGCGAGGCGGCGCGGCTCTATGAGCGCGCGGCCGAGCTGTGGCAGGCGGGCGGTGCCTTCCCGGCGGATACGCCGTACGCCTCGGCGCAGGACACCGTTCTCCTGACGCCGCCGTCGGCGCAGTCGGCCCGCTCCCAGCAGGCGATGGGCGAACCGTTGGCGCAAGCCATGCCGCCGGCGGAGGTCGCGGCGGCAACCAGCGCCGCTCCGCCGGGGCCGCCCGCGCAAGCCTCCGGCGCGAGCGCTTGTCCTGAGCCCGAGTTGAGTTCGGGCTTCGCGCCGGCCTTCCATCTCGCCTCCTTCCGCAAGGCCGAGAACGCAGCCAAGGAATGGCGCCGCCTCTGCGCGCGCGATCCCGCGCTGCTCGAGGGCTTGAGCCCGCGCATCGTGCGCGTCGAACTGCCGGGCCTGGGCGTCTATCACCGGTTGTTGGCGGGCCCGGTGGGCGAGGAGGCGGAAGCGCGCGAGCGCTGCCGGGCCTTCGAGGCCGGCGGCTACTATTGCCGCGTGCTCGCGCGGCTCTAGCGCGGAATCCGATCAAGTGGAATCATGTGGGATTGTCTTGAGCGTGCCGATGGTCCCCCCACCCCAACCCTCCCCCGCCGCAAAGGGGGGAGGGAGCTATTTGTTTCGTCCCCCTCCCCGCGCGGGAGGGGGTAGGGGGAGGGGGCTGCTTCCACTTGATCGGATTCCGCTTTAGCGCGCCGCTCGCTTTGCGTCAGCGGTTCTGCCGGTTCTCGATCAGCTCCTCGACGACGCCCGGATCGGCGAGCGTCGAGACGTCGCCCAAGTTTCCGAAGTCGTTCTCGGCGATCTTGCGCAGGATGCGCCGCATGATCTTGCCCGAGCGGGTCTTGGGCAGGGCCGGCGCCCACTGCAGGAGGTCGGGCCGGGCGATCGGGCCGATCTCCTTGCGCACCCAATCCTCGAGCTCGAGCCGCAGCTTGTCCGTGGGCTCGATTCCTTCCTTGAGGGTCACGTAGGCGTAGATGGCTTGGCCCTTGATCGGATGCGGATAGCCCACGACCGCCGCCTCGGAGACCGCGTGGTGCGCCACCAGCGCGCTCTCGACCTCGGCCGTGCCGAGGCGATGACCGGACACATTGATCACGTCGTCGACCCGCCCGGTGATCCAGTAGTAGCCGTCGGCGTCGCGCCGGCAGCCGTCGCCCGTGAAGTAGTAACCGCGATATTGCGTGAAGTAGGTTTCGACGAAGCGCTTGTGATCGCCGTAAACCGTGCGCATAAGGCCCGGCCAGGCGTCCTTGATCGCGAGCACGCCTTCGGCCGCGCCTTGGAGTTCCTTGCCGCTCTGCGGATCGAGCACGGCCGGGACGACGCCGAAGAAAGGGACCGTCGCCGAGCCGGGCTTGAGCGCGGTGGCGCCCGGCAGCGGCGTGATCAGGATGCCGCCGGTCTCGGTCTGCCACCAGGTATCGACGATCGGGCAGCGCCCTTCGCCGACCACTTCGTAGTACCACATCCAGGCTTCGGGATTGATCGGCTCGCCCACCGAACCCAAGAGCCGGAGCGATTTCCGTGAGGTCGCCGTCACGGGCGCATCGCCCTCGCGCATGAGCGCGCGGATCGCGGTCGGCGCGGTGTAGAAGATGTTGACCTTGTGCTTGTCGCACACGCGCCAGAAGCGCGAATAGTC
>CAZVZP010000061.1:0-1830 GCA_964631625.1 uncultured Hyphomicrobiales bacterium
AGCGCCGCGCCCATGTCGTTTCCGATTGTCCGCTCGCCGCCAAGCACATCGTGCTGGCGACCGGCGCGCGGGCGCGCACGCTGCCCGGGCTCGAGCCCGACGGCGTGACCGTATGGACCTACAAGGAGGCCATGGTGCCGAGCGCGATTCCGGCCTCGGTTCTGGTCGTGGGCTCGGGCGCGATCGGCATGGAGTTCGCGAGCTTCTATCGCGACATGGGCGCCACGGTCACGGTCGTGGAGATTCTGCCTCGCATATTGCCCGCGGAAGACGAGGAAATTTCGACGCTGGCCCGCAAGCTGTTCGAAAAGCAGGGCCTGGCGATCCACACGGACGCCAAGCTCGCACAACTCGAGAAGGGCAAGTCCGGCGCCAAGGCGCGCATCGAGGCGGGCGGCAAGACGCTCGAGCTCGAGGTCGAGAAGGTGATCTCGGCGGTCGGCATCACCGGCAACGTCGAGGACATCGGGCTTAAGGGCACCAGGGTCAAGGTCGAGCAGGGCCACGTGGTCAGCAACGAGTGGATGGCGACCGAGGAGCCCGGCATCTACGCCATCGGCGACTTGTGCGGCCCGCCCTGGCTCGCGCACAAGGCGATGCACGAGGGCGTGCTCTGCGTCGAGAAGATCGCCGGCGTTTCAGGCGTGCATCCGCTCGACGCGCACAACGTGCTCGGCTGCACCTATTGCCGGCCCCAAGTCGCGAGCGTGGGCTTGAGCGAGAAGGCCGCGCGCGCGGCCGGGCATCCGGTCAAGGTCGGGCGCTTTCCGCTGATGGCCAACGGCAAGGCGATCGCGCTCGGCGATACCGAGGGGCTGATCAAGACCGTGTTCGACGCCAAGACCGGCGAGCTTCTGGGCGCGCACATGATCGGGCCCGAGGTCACCGAATTGATCCAAGGCTATGCGATCGCGCGTGCCGGCGAGCTCACGGAAGCCGAGCTCATGGCCGCTATTTTCCCGCACCCGACCGTCTCCGAGGCCATGCACGAGGCGGTGCTTGACGCCTATGGCCGGGTGCTCCACATCTAGGATAGCGCTGCGGCGCCGCTGCCGCGGCCGGTGGTATCGATGAGCGCTCCCCAACCCTCGACTCTCTCGCGCTTCCCGCCCAAGCCCCCATGGCTGCGCGTCAAAGCCCCGACCTCCGAGGGCTATCACGCGACGCGGCGGCTCATCCACGGGCTCAAGCTCAACACGGTGTGCGAGGAGGCGGCCTGTCCCAACATCGGCGAGTGCTGGGCCAAGGGCCACGCGACCGTGATGATCCTGGGCTCGGTGTGCACCCGCGCCTGCACCTTCTGCAACGTGGCCACGGGCTTGCCGGATCGGCTCGATCCGCACGAGCCCGAGCGCCTGGCCGAAGCAGTGGCCGCGCTTAAGCTCGAGCACGTGGTGATCACTTCGGTCGATCGCGACGACTTGCCGGACGGCGGCGCGGGCCACTTCGCCCGCTCGATCGAAGCCGTGCGCGCCGCCGCGCCCGCCACCACCATCGAGGTGCTCACCCCCGATTTCCGCGCCAAGCCGGGAGCCGTCGAGAGGGTCGTGGCGGCCCGCCCCGACGTCTACAACCACAACCTCGAGACCGTGCCGCGGCTCTACACCGAGGTGCGCCCGGGTGCCCGCTACTTTCTTTCGCTGCGCCTCTTGGCGCGGGTCAAAGAACTCGAACCGTCGATGTTCACCAAGTCGGGGATCATGGTGGGCCTGGGCGAGGAGAAGCGGGAGGTGCTCCAGGTCATGGACGATCTGCGCGCGGCGCAAGTCGATTTCCTCACCATCGGGCAATACCTGCAACCGACGCCCCGCCACCACGCGGTCGAGCGTT
>CAZVZP010000061.1:1840-4335 GCA_964631625.1 uncultured Hyphomicrobiales bacterium
CGCCTCGCCGCTCACCCGCTCCTCCTACCACGCGGGCGACGACTTCCGCCGGCTGCGCGCGGCGCGCGAGGCCGCGGCCGGGAGCGGCTAAAGCGGCCGATGCCCCGCCACGCCGAAACGCGCAAGGTGCCCTACAGCGCCGGGCAGATGTTCGAGCTCGTGGCGGACGTCGAGCGCTACCCCGAATTCCTGCCCTGGTGCCACGGCGCGCGCATCCGCCGGCGGGAGGGCAACGTGCTCTACGCCGATCTCCTGATCGGCTTTCGCATGCTGCGCGAGAAATACACCTCGAAGGTCGAGCTCGTGCGGCCCGATGCCATCAATGTCGAGTATCACGAAGGGCCGTTCAGGCACCTCGATAACCACTGGAAATTCACCGAGCGTGCGGAGGGCGGCTGCGTGATCGACTTCTACGTCGATTTCGAGTTCCGCTCGCGCCTGCTCCGGAGCACGATGGGCTTCGTGTTCGGCGAGGCCGTGCACCATATGGTCCGCGCCTTCGAGGGCCGCGCGCGCAAGCTCTATGGAGCCGCGCCGGCCCCCTCTATTGCGCGGCCTTGACCGCGTTCCACACCTCGGTGTAGCGGTCGGGGCGCTCTGGTTCGCGCCACAGATCGATGCGGCTCAAGTCCGTCAGGTCGTCGATGCCGCTGCGGTGCCTTGCCTCGGGGCACGTGGCAAAGGCCTTCGGGTTGACCGGCGAGAATCCCGTGACCCGAAACGTCAAGCACTGGCCTTGCGGCGAGGTCACGAAGTTGAGCCAGGCGTAGGCGCAGTCGATCCGTGTGCTCTCGCGCACGATTTGCCAGGCGTCGGCAAAGCCCGAGGTGGTGCCGGCCGGCGCCGCAAGTGCCACGGGCAGGCCGTCGGCCTCGAGCCCGCGTGCGACGATCTCCCAGCCGTCCGATAGCCATACGTCGCCGTAGACGAACAAGTTCATGAGCTCGCCGGCGCTCGACCAGTAGTCGCGCAGCAGAGGTTTCTGGGCGATAAGCTTGTCCCGGACGCTCGCGAGCTCTTGATCGCTCAAGGCATAGACGTCCGTCTCCTCGCCGAAGAGAAGGCGGGCCGCGGTATAAAGCGAGGACTCGTCGTCCCATAAGGCGATGCGCCCGGCGTAGCGCTCGTCCCACAGAGCCTCGAAGGAGGCGGGCGGATCGGTCACTTTGTCCGCGCGATAGAGGAGGCCGAAGGCCCCCCAGTCGAAGGGCACGGCGAAGACGGCCGTGCCGTCGGTGACGCCCGGGTGCTCGCGGAACGCCGCCGGGATATCGCGCCAATGGCTGAGCCACGATGGGTTAAGGGGTTCGATCACGCCCAATTTGGCGAGCACGCTCGTCATGTCGAGCGAAGGCGAGACCAGATCGAAATCGAGGTAGCCGCCGCCGGCGAGGCGGACCGGGAAGTCATAATCGGCACCCACGAACACGGCGTTCACCGTGCAGCCCGTCTCGGCCGTGAAGGCCGCCGCGATCTCGGGGTCGGTGTAGCCTTGCCAGGTGAGCAGGTTGAGTGTCGCGGAGCCGTCCTCGGCGCGGGCCGGCACGGCCAAGAGGAGCAACGCGCAGGCGAGAAACGCCCTGGCGATGAGGCGCAACTTCCGTCCGGACACCGAAGTCTCCCAAGGGCCGCAAGAGCGGCCGGGTCCCTCTCAGCCGTCGAGGCGCTCCCGCAGCATCTCGAGTGCGGTCTCGAGCGTGGCGAGCCGCACCGTTTCGCGGTTGCCCTGGAACTGGCAGCGGCGGTGCTTGACGCCCGCTTCGCGCCGGGCCGTGGCGAGATGGACGAGGCCCACGGGCTTCGACGGGCTGCCGCCGCCGGGTCCCGCGATGCCGGTGATCGACACGGCGATCTGGGCATGGGAGCGGTTGAGCGCGCCGAGCGCCATGGCGCGCGCCACCTCCTCGGACACGGCGCCGAGCTTCTCGATGAGGACAGCCGGGACGCCGATGGTTTCGGTCTTGGCTTCATTCGAGTAGGGCACGAAGCCGCGCTCGAGCACGTCGGAGGAGCCGGGCACTTCGGTGAGCAGGGCCGCGAGCAGGCCGCCGGTGCACGACTCGGCGGTCACGATCATCAGATCGGCGGCGCGGCAAGCCTCGATCAGCGCGCCTGCACGCTCGATCAGCGAGGGGGCGAAGCTCATGGTGCTCCTCCGGGCACGGCAAAGCGCAGGCTTCCGGTCAAGAGGCCGGAGAGCGCGAACAGCGCAGCGCCCGCATAGACGGCGGCCACGATGTCATCGAGCATGATGCCCAGGCCTCCACCGACGCGCCGCTCGATTAAGCTCGCCGGCCAGACCTTGACGATGTCGAAGAAACGGAACAAGGCGAAGCCCACCGCGTAAAGCACGAGGTCCGGAGGCATGACGAGCACGGTAAGCCATTGTCCCGCCACCTCGTCGACCACCACGGCGCCGGGATCGCGTTCGCCCTTGAGTCGCGCATAGGCGTTCGCCGCCCAAACGCCCAAGGGAAACACCAGGGCGAAGGCGA
>CAZVZP010000061.1:4345-6417 GCA_964631625.1 uncultured Hyphomicrobiales bacterium
CGGCAAGGCCGACCGGTCCCGCCACGGTCTGGATCACCCACGCGTAAAGCAGCGCGCTCAAGGAGCCCCAGGTGCCCGGCGCTTTGGGCAGGAGGCCCACGCCGAACCAGGTGGCGATGAGCGTGGCCGGATGCCAGAAGCCCGATCGACCCGCAGGCGTTCGATCGCTCATCGCACGGCCGGGGGCAGGCGTAGGGTGGCGAGCGCCTGCGCGGCGATGCCCTCGCCGCGGCCCGTGAATCCCAAGCCCTCGGTGGTCGTCGCCTTGAGGCTCACCCGATCGGGGGGCAGCCCGAGCAGCTCGGCGATTCGGCCGACCATGGCGGCGCGATGGGGAGCGATGCGTGGCGCCTCGGCGATCAGGGTCACGTCCACATGGGCGATGCGGCCCTGCGCCTGCGCCACCAGCGAAGCGGCATGGCTGAGGAAGAGCACCGAAGAGGCGGCGCGCCAGCGGGCCTCGCTCGGCGGGAAATGCACGCCGATGTCGCCCGCGCCGAGCGCGCCCAGGATCGCGTCGGTCAAGGCGTGAAGGCCGACGTCCGCATCGGAATGACCAACCAGGCCCTGGGTATGCGGCACGCGCACCCCGCACAGCATCAGCGCTTCGCCCGCACCGAAGGCGTGGACATCGAAGCCGAAGCCGACGCGCACCTCCGAGAGGCGCGCATCGAGGATGCGCTCGGCGCGCGCGAGGTCCTCAGACGTCGTGATCTTGATGTTGTCCTCCGAGCCCGCAACGAGGGCGACCGCGAGGCCTGCCGCCTCGGCCACTGCGGCGTCGTCGGTAAGCCGCTGTCCCCTCGCCCCGCGGTGGGCGGCGAGAATGGCGTCGTAATGGAAACTCTGAGGGGTCTGCGCGCGCCACAGCGGGGCCCGTTCGACGGTGCCGGCGCTGAGCGGCAGAGCGGTGGCATCCGGCTGCGCGCGCTTGAGGGTGTCGCTCACCGGCAGGGCGGCGATGGCCCCGGGATGCGTGGCGAGAGCATCGAGCGTGCGCCGAATCACCTCGGGCGAGGCCAGCGGGCGCGCGCCATCGTGGATCAGCACCCGGGCAGGCTTGCGGGGGACGATGCTCTCGAGGCCGTTGCGCACGGAGTCCTGGCGGCTCTCCCCGCCCAACACGGGCTCGAGGAGCTTGCCTCGCAAGGGCGCGGCGAGCGGCGCGAGCGCCCCCTCGTAGAGGGCCGCATCGTCGGCATGGATGGCGACGCGCACGGCGTCGATCTCATCGAGCTCGGCGAAGGCGGTGACGCTGTGGCAGAGCACCGCGCGCCCACCGAGCGGCAGATATTGCTTCGGCAACGTGGCCCCGACCCGATGGCCGCGTCCGGCCGCAACGATCAGGGCAACGGTTTCTCCCATCGGCGCTGAACCTGCCTTGGCGCAGCCGCGGCTTACGGCTCGCCCCGGACCCTAGCCCGAAATCCGGTGAAGTGGAATCACGTGAGGGGTGTCTTGAACCCGCCGCTTACCCCCACCCGACCCTCCTCCGCAAAGGGAGGAGGAGTTTTATTTAGTTCCTCCCTCCCCGCAAAGGGAGGAGGGAGAACAAACGGTGTGGCCGCTTGCTCCCCTTTATGCGCGCCCCCGCGAGGCGGGAGGGCGCTGTTTCTTTAGTCCCCCTTCCCTTTGCGGGAGGGGGGATAGGGGGAGGGGGCCGTTTCCACTCGAGCGGATTGCGCTTTAGACCCGGCGCGGGCGTCCTGCCAAGGGTTGGCACGCGCGTGAGGAACCGTCTAGGCTTGGGGCCTTCCCTCAACGGCAAGCGGAGTGTGTGAGCATGCCTGGCCCGACCCCACCCGCCGGCTGGCATCAATCGCTCGACGCGTTGCTCGCGCGCATGCCGGCGGCGCCCGCAAAGCAATGGGTCGAAGCGCCGCTCAAATACGGCACGCTGCTGCTGGGCGTGTACGCGCCGCGCGGCAGCGATCCTCAAGTGCCCCATGAGCAGGACGAGGTGTATATTGTCATGCGCGGCCACGGCGTCTTCCGCTGCGGCACCGAGCGCCGTTCCATCGGCGTGGGCGACTGTCTGTTCGTGCCGGCCCGCGTCCAGCATCGCTTCGAGG
>CAZVZP010000061.1:6427-6846 GCA_964631625.1 uncultured Hyphomicrobiales bacterium
CTCGCTCTCTGGGTCGTCTTCTACGGCCCCAAGGGCGGCGAAGAGCCCTTATGAGGAGCCGGCGCGGCGCTGTTGCCGGGCGTCTCGCTCGGGCGCTATAAGGTGCGCTTTCGGGTTTTGCCTCATTCTTGTGCAATGAACGAGTGTCCTCCGGGTGCCTCCCGTTTGCGGCCGATCCGTATCGGTCCGGTCGAGATCGCCGATCCCGTGATCCTCGCGCCCATGTCGGGCGTGACCGATCTGCCGTTCCGCCGGCTGGTGAAGCGCTGCGGCGCCTCACTGACACGCCGGCTTCGGAGGTTAAGCCAGCCTGGTCGCCCGACGGCAGCCAAATCGCCTTCGTACGTTCCGGTCAGGGCGTGTTCGTCATGTCGCAGGCTGGCGGTTCCGAGCGCAGAGTATCGGAGTCCGGCATGAAT
>CAZVZP010000061.1:6856-9948 GCA_964631625.1 uncultured Hyphomicrobiales bacterium
CCCTCGTCGTCTCCGAGATGATCGCGAGCGAGGCGGTGATCCGCGCGAACCGTCGATCCTTGAGGATGGCGGCGAGCGAGCCCGAGGAGGTCCCCATGGCGGTGCAGCTCGCCGGCTGCGAGCCCGGCGTGATGGCGGAGGCGGCCAGGCTCAACGTCGACCGGGGCGCGGCGATCATCGACATCAACATGGGCTGCCCGGTCAAGAAGGTGGTGAACGGCTGGGCGGGATCGGCGCTGATGCGCGATGAGGGTCACGCGGCGCGCATTCTTGAGGCCGTGGTCGAGGCGGTGAGCGTGCCGGTGACGCTCAAGATGCGCACCGGATGGGACGAGGAGAACCGGAACGCGCCGCGTCTCGCGCGCATTGCCGAGAGTTGCGGCATCCGCATGGTGAGTGTCCACGGGCGCACCCGCTGCCAGCTTTACAAGGGCCGGGCCGACTGGGACTTCATCCGCGAAGTCAAGGATGCGGTGCGCATTCCCGTGATCGGCAACGGCGATGTGACGACGCTCGAGGACGCGGCGCGGCTCTTGCAGCGGTCCGGTGCCGATGGTGTCATGATCGGGCGCGGCTGCTATGGTCGGCCGTGGTTTCTGGGCCAGGTGGTCCACTTCCTGCGTACGGGCAGCCGGCGGCCGGAGCCCCCGCTCGCCCACCAGATGGCGGTCGTGTTGGAGCACCTCGACGCCATGATCGAGCATTACGGCGAGGACAGCGGCATTCGGATCGCGCGTAAGCACATTGCCTGGTACAGCCGCGGCTTGCCGGGCTCGGCCGAGTTCCGCGACCAGGTTAATCGCTTGGGCGATCGCGCATCGGTGCGCGCGGCGCTTCTTGCCTATTACGAGCCGCTGCTCGAGCGCCTGGCGGCCTGATGAGCGAACGGACGCGCAAGGAGGAAGCAAGCGACCCGGGCGCCGACCTCGGTCCGGCCCTTGAGCGCCATCTCGTCGATTTCTTTCGGGTGCACAAGAGCCCGCTCCCGGCCAAGGGCCTCTATCGGCGCATCTTGCGCGAGGTCGAGCGCCCGCTGATCGCCGAGACCTTGCGGGCGACCGGCGGCAACCAGGTGCGCGCGGCGCTTCTGCTCGGTCTTAATCGCAACACGCTGCGCACGAAGATGCGCGAGCTGCGCATCGCTCCGCCGCGCGGCGAAAGAAGGCGTTCGTGAAGGTCATCATCTGCGGCGCGGGCCAGGTTGGCTCGGGCATCGCGCGCCACCTCGCCTCCGAGAAAAACGACGTGACCGTCATCGACGTCGTGCCGACTCTCGTCCACCGGGTCTCGGAGCAGCTCGAGGTGCGCGGACTCGTGGGCTTCGCCTCTCACCCCGATGTGCTCGAGGCGGCCGGGTGCAAGGACGCCGACATGATCGTGGCGGTCACCCACTCCGATGAAGTCAACATGGTCGCCTGCCAGGTCGCCCACACCCTGTTCGAAACGCCCATGAAGATCGCGCGGGTGAGGGACCAGAGCTACCTCGATCCCGCGTGGTCCGCGCTCTATGCGCCCGAACGCCTGCCGATCGACGTGATCATCTCGCCCGAAATCGAGGTTGCGCGCGCCATCGAACGCCGCCTTCAGGTGCCGGGCGCGGTCGACATGATCCCGTTCGCGGGCGGGCGCGTGCGCCTCGTTGCGGTCCACTGTGCCGCCGATTGCCCGGTCGTGAACACGCCGCTGCACCAGCTCACCGAGCTCTTCCCCGACCTCAACATCACCGTCGTCGCGGTGGTGCGCGAGGGGGCGCTGTTCGTGCCCAAGGACGAGGATTCGCTCCAGCCGGGCGATGACGTCTATTTCACGGCCGAGCACGATCGCGTGGCACGGGGCATGGCGGCGTTCGGCCACGAGGAGCGGGAGGCACGGCGCATGATCATCGCGGGCGGCGGCAACATCGGCCTCTATCTCGCGCGCATGATCGAGGAGAACGCCCCGGGCGTCTCGCTCAAGGTCATCGAGTACAACCGCGAGCGCGCTCAAGTTCTTGCCGATCGGTTGAGCCGGGCCGTCGTGCTGCACGGCGACGTGCTCGATCCGGAGATCCTCGAGGAAGCGGCCGTGGCGGCCAGCGAGGCGATCGTCGCGGTCACCAACGACGACGAGGTGAACATTCTGGCCTCGCTGCTCGCCAAGCGGTCGGGCTGCCGGAAGTCGCTCACCTTGGTCAACAACACCGCCTACTGGCCGTTGCTCACGAGCCTGGGTGTCGACGTCGTCGTGAGCCCCTACGAGTCGACGATCTCGACCATCCTCCAGCATATCCGGCGCGGCCGCATCCATTCGGTCCATTCCTTGCGTGGCGGGCTCGCCGAGGTGATCGAGGCCGATGCGCTCGAGACCTCGGTGATCGTGGGGCGTCCGTTGCGCGAGATCGAGCTGCCCGCGGGCATCATCATCGGCGCGGTCGTGCACGAGGACGCCGTCGTGATTCCGCGCGGCAGCACGGTGATCGAGCCTGGCGACCGCGTGATCGTGCTGGCCGTGCCGAAGATGGTCAAAAAGATGGAGCAGATCTTCGCCGTGCGGCTCGAGTTCTTCTGAGGGCTTGCCCCCGTGGCCGAAGAGTTGTTGGCGCGGCCCCGGGCCGTGGTGTTCGACTGGGACGGCACGCTTGTCGATTCCTGGCGCGCGATCCACGGGGCGATCGAGGCGAGCTTCCCGAAGATGGGGCATGAACCCTGGACGCTCGAGGAAACGAAGCGGCGCGTGCGCCATTCGATGCGCAATGCGTTCCCGCAGCTGTTCGGCGAGCGTTGGCAGGAGGCGGCGCGGCTCTTCTATGAGGCCTACGCGCGGCTCCACGTGGAGGCGACGCACGCGCTCCCGGGCGCCGAGGATCTCCTTCGCACCCTCGACGAGGCCGGCGTTTATCTCGCGGTGCTCAGCAACAAGAACGGCCACTACATGCGGCTCGAAGCGGCCACGCTCGGTTGGGAACGCTATTTCGTGCGCTTGGTCGGCGCCACCGATGCGCTCGAGGACAAGCCCTCGGCCGTGGCCTTCCGGCTGGCGCTCGAACAAAGCGGCGTCGAGCCGGGCTCGGCCGTGTGGATGGTGGGCGATGCGGCGATCGATCTCGAATGCGC
>CAZVZP010000061.1:9960-12881 GCA_964631625.1 uncultured Hyphomicrobiales bacterium
TCCCGGGGCCGATGTCGCCGAGAGCGGACTTCGGCCCGCGCTTCGGGTTGCCGATTGCGCCGCGCTCACGCATTATTTTGCAAGGCTTTAGGGTGCGTTGTGCGAGGCCGGCGCGCAGGTGCGCGAGGTCGGCTGGCAGGCGCGCGAGGCGACTTCGCGGCGTCCCGACTTTCGGTCTATACTGGCCGGTGGAGATGCCCGGCGGCCCGCGTTGCAAGGCCGGCGAGGCGGCGGTCTGCCCCTGCGGCAGGGCCGCCACAAGCCCCGAAGAACGACAAGGGGAGCGGGGGACAGGCGATGGCAAGCGAGAAATCGCAGAACGTGCAGGATGTGTTCCTCAATCACGTGCGCAAGAACAAGCTGCCGGTGACGGTCTTTCTCGTGAACGGCGTCAAGTTGCAGGGAGTGATCAGCTGGTTCGACAATTTCTCCGTCCTTCTGCGCCGCAACGGGCACGCGCAGCTCGTCTACAAGCACGCGATCTCGACCGTGATGCCGGCGCAGGCCATCCAGCTCTTTGAGCCGGACAAGGAAGAAGCGGCCGCCGAGTGACGCCGCCGGGGCGACCCGCGCGGCCGTCGTCGTTCCCCTCCTGAGCCGGGGCCGGCGCGGCCCCGAGTCGCGCCTCGAGGAGGCCGTGGGGCTCGCGCGCTCGATCGGGCTCGAGGTGGTCCTATCCGAGGCCGTGCCGTTGCGCGGGCCGCGCCCGGCGACGCTCATCGGACAGGGCAAGCTCGAGGCGATCGGCAAAGCGCTTGCGGAGCGGGCGGTCGCGGTCGCGGTGATCGATGGACCGCTCTCGCCCGTGCAGCAACGCAATCTCGAGAAGGCGTGGAGCTGCAAGGTCATCGACCGCACGGCGCTGATCCTCGAGATCTTCGGCGAGCGCGCCCGCACCAAGGAAGGGACGCTGCAGGTCGAATTGGCCGCGCTCGACTATCAGCTCTCCCGGCTTGTGCGATCGTGGACACACCTCGAACGCCAGCGGGGCGGCTTCGGCTTCCTGGGCGGCCCGGGCGAGACGCAGATCGAGACCGACCGTCGGCTCATCCGCGAACGCATCGCGCGTATTCGCGAGGAGCTCGAGCAGGTGAAACGCACCCGCGGGCTGCACCGCGAGGCGCGCCGGCGCGTGCCGTTTCCGGTGGTGGCCCTCGTGGGCTACACGAACGCGGGCAAATCGACGCTGTTCAACCGCTTGACCGGCGCCGCCGTGGCCGTGCGCGCTCAGCTCTTCGCGACCCTCGATCCGACCTTGCGCGCGCTCGCGCTGCCCTCGGGCCAACGCATCATCCTCTCCGATACGGTGGGCTTCGTCTCCGAGTTGCCGACCCAGCTCATCGCCGCCTTTCGCGCCACGCTGGAGGAGGTCGTCTCGGCCGATCTCATCGTGCACGTGCGCGATATCTCTCATCCCGATGCCGAGGCCCAGCGGACGGACGTGGAGCAGGTGCTGCGCGAGCTGGGCCTGGGCGACAAGGTGGAGGAGGGCTTGATCGAGGCGCTCAACAAGATCGACCGGCTCGACGGCGAGGTCCGGCTGCACACGTTCGGCCGCTCGTCGCGCTCACCCGATCTCGTTCCGCTCTCGGCGCTCACCGGCGAGGGCATCGAACGGCTGCTGCGGCGCATCGACGAGCGGCTGGGCTCGGGCCGGCGCGCGCAGGCCTTTTGGCTCGACCTCGCAAGCGGCGCACCGCTCGCCTGGCTCTACCAGCACGGCGAGGTCCTGGAGCGCATCGACGAGGGCGGGCGCGTCTGGGTACGGGTGCTGATCGCGCCCAAGGAGCGCGGCCGATTCTTGAGCCGCTTCGCGGGTCGGGCCAGGGCCGCCGAGATCTCGCCCCGGGCCCGCCGCCAGCGCGCCTGAGGCGGGGGCCGGCACCCGGCGGGACGCCCTCGGGCGGGACGCCTGCGGCCACGAACCCGCACGGCCCAGGGGGCGAGGAGGCCGGGAAGGGCTTACGATGGCGGTGCGTCAGGCATTGCGGTGCGCCCGGCGGCTGAGCTTGACAAAGCGGGAAGCCACCCCTTATAACCTTTAGCACTCACTGGATCAGAGTGCTAACAACGCAAAAAATCTGACTAGTGTCAAGAACTTAGGTGAGGGAGCCTTCCGATGAAGCTAAAGCCGCTGCACGATCGCGTGCTGCTGCGCCGCCTGGACGAGGAAGAGAAAACCGCGGGTGGTGTGATCATCCCCGATACGGCCAAGGAAAAGCCGATGCAGGGCGAGGTGCTAGCCGTGGGGCCGGGCGCCCGCACCGAGGAGGGCAAGCTCGTTCCGATGGCCGTCAGGAAGGGCGACAAGGTGTTGTTCGGTAAATGGTCGGGCACCGAGGTCAAGGTCGTCGGCGAGGAGCTGGTGATCATGAAGGAGTCCGACATCATGGGTATCGTGGAATAGGGAGCCGGAATCATGGCTGCGAAGGAGATCAAGTACTCGGCCGACGCCCGCACCCGCCTCTTGGCGGGCGTGGAGAAGCTGGAGCATGCGGTCAAGGTCACATTGGGGCCCAAGGGCCGCAACGTCATCCTCGATAAGACCTACGGCGCACCGCGCATCACCAAGGACGGCGTGACGGTGGCCAAAGAGATCGAGCTTAAGGACAAGTTCGAGAACATGGGCGCCCAGATGGTGCGCGAGGTCGCAAGCCGCACCAATGACACGGCGGGCGACGGCACCACGACCGCGACCATTCTGGCCGCGTCAATCGTGCGCGAGGGCGTCAAGGCGGTCGCCGCGGGCATGAACCCGATGGACCTGAAGCGCGGCATCGACAAAGCCGTCCTGGCCGTGATCGAGGAGTTGAAGAAGCGGAGCAAGAAGATCTCGACCGAAGAGGAGATCGCGCAGGTCGGCACGATCGCGGCCAACGCCGATCGCAGCATCGGCGAGATGATCGCGCGCGCGATGCAGA
>CAZVZP010000062.1:0-12719 GCA_964631625.1 uncultured Hyphomicrobiales bacterium
TTCGCGAGCCCGTGGGAATCCCCCCGCGATTCAAACCAAAATCATCCTGCTCTAGCGGACGCTTTCGGCGGAAAAGTTCAGTGCGGGGCTGATCGCCTCAATCCCGATCCGTACCCCGCGGCCGCGCCGATCGGTCCTCGGCTCTGCCAAATTGGCAAGCCGTAGCTTGAGCAAATATCACCAATTTAGCACGGAGGCTCGAGGCCGCAGCGTTTAGTCGGCTACGAGCCGGCGCAGGGCGCTGAGCCCCACCGGCTTGCCGGCGAACTCGGCCGCCCCATCGCGCAAGCAATCCCACATATAGACGGTGGCTGCGCAATCGGTCAGCAGGTGATAGCTCGGCGTATTGCCCAGATCGGCGCGCACCACGATCGAGTTGAGACGGGCGAGCGAGGTCTGCGCCACCCGGTGATTGGCGAACTTCTGAGGGCGCAAGTCCACGCCGCAAATCTTGGCGAACAGCGCGCCCGCGTGCCGCCCGGTGACCGCGATCCAGCCGTTGGTGTCGGGCCGCGGCACCGGATAAGCCCCCACCCCGGCCTCCATCGACCACGCGGGCTCGAGTACGTCGAGCGCGGCGCAGCCGCCGTCGAGATTGCCGAGAATCAGGACTTCGCTCGCCGCAAGTCGCACGACGAGCGAGCCGTCCGCTTGCGGATACGCGAGGTTGCTCGCCTCGTTCGTGGCCGCGCCCGCTTCGATGCCGTGCTTGGCGAGATACTCGGCATTGGCCCAGCCCTTGTAGCCGCCCCGCCTGAGCGCACAGAGGTCGGCGATGCCAAGCTCGCGTGCCGAGGCCGCTTCCTCCTCGGCAGGCATCCCCGCGCTCAGCGCGATCGCGCACTGGCCCAGCTCGCCGAACTCGGCGCCCAAGCTGATCAGCCGGCGATAGAGCGGGCTGCGGCGGGCGAAGTCGGTCGGTTGCACGCCCATGCTTAGAGCTCCTGCCGCGCGCCGCCCGCGTCGTAGAACGGCAGCGCAACCACGCGGCCCTTGACGCGGCTTCCCGCCTCGACCTTGATCTCGAACTCCGAGCCGGGCTCGGCTTGGTCGGCCGCGACGTAAGCGAGCCCGATCACCTTGTTGAGTGTGGGAGATTGGCCGATCGAGGTGATGCGCCCCACGATCTCCTCGCCCCGCACGGTCAGATGGCATTCGAGCGGCCGCGGATCCTCGGGCTCGACCAGCTCGAAGCCGACGAGCTTGCGCGTCAAAGGCTTCTTGGCCTGGATGTCCACCGAACGCTTGCCGACGTAATAGGGCTTCTTGCCGGCGAGCGCCCAGGCCATGTCGGCCTCGTGCGGCGTGGTCAGGCCGTCGGTGTCCTGGCCGATGATGATGTGTCCCTTCTCGAGACGCAAAAGCCGCTGCGCCTCGATGCCGAAGGGCAGGATGCCAAAGTCCTTGCCCGCCTCGAACAGCGCGTCCCACAGCGCCTCGCCCAGGCCCGCTGGGCAATGGATCTCGAAGCCGAGCTCGCCCACGAAGCCGATACGCAGGATGCGCACCGGAATCCCGGCGATATGGCCCTGGCGCACGTCCATATACGGGAAGGCCTCCTTCGAGAGATCGATGTCCTCGCACAGGGCCTCCAGAACCTTGCGCGAACGGGGCCCGGCGATGTTCACCGCCGCGTAGCTCGCGGTCACGTTGATGACGTTGACCTTGAGCCGCCACTGCGCGTTGTGCCAGAGCATCGTGCGATAGACCGCATCGACGCCCGAGGTCGTTGCCGTGACGTAGAAATGATCCGGATGGAAGCGCGCGGCCACGCCATCGTCCGCCACGACGCCAGCGAGGTCGGTCATGAGCACGTAGCGCGCCCGGCCCACCGGCTGCTTGGTGTACGTAAAAGTATACATGCGATTGATGAACTCAGCCGCATCCGGTCCCTGCACCTCGAGGCCGCCCAAGGTCGAGACGTCGATCACCCCGACGTTCTCGCGCACGCTGACGACTTCCTTGCGGATGTTCTCGCGCCGCTTCGATGGGTCGCCGTAGTACTCGGGCCTGAGCCAGAGCCCCGCGACCATCATCTTGGCGCGGAGCTCGAGGTGCCGGTCGTGCATCGGGGTTAGGCGCACGGGCTCGAAGATGCGCCCGGCGAGATGGCCGATCTTGACTGGCCCGATGGGCCAGCGCAGCGTCGTGACCTGGGCCTCCGCGAGCGGCAGGTTGCGCGCCCGCGCATTCAGTCGCGCCGCCGGCAGCTGCGAGTGGCGCCCCTGCGAGGGTCCCATGCCGTTGGTCGAGAAACGCTTCTGCAGCTCGATGTGCTCATAGCCTTCGGCCACCGTGTCGAGGATGTCCTTGACCTGCAGGTCCTCGTCGAAATCGACGAAGTCCTTGCCCGATGGATGCGGAAAGATCGGCCAGGGATGGGCGGCGCCGTGGCCCGGACGCTCTCCCTTGGCCGCTGGCTCGCGCCCCGCCTTCAAGCCGAGCGCCTTGGCCACGCGCCAGCCCGCGCGCGCGCCGTCGGCCAGCACCGCGTCGAGATCGAACACGCCGTTGACCGAGCCCGCCCCTGTCACCGTCTCGGGCAGGCGCTCGACGACGAAGCGCCCCGAACGCTCGTCGTAGCGGGCGATGCCCCCGGCCTGTGTCAGTAGCGACATCTGCGGCTGAGAGCCGCCGCACATCGCGATCAGGTCGCAGGCGAAG
Organism: uncultured Hyphomicrobiales bacterium; assembly: GCA_964631625.1. Lineage (GTDB taxonomy): Bacteria > Pseudomonadota > Alphaproteobacteria > UBA828 > JAPUJA01 > CAZVZP01. Next base: position 2,665 of record CAZVZP010000062.1, read on the forward strand.
CTGTCGAGCCGCGAATCGCAGCGCCCTTCGCCGACGATCTTGGCCACCTTCGCGCTCTCGACACCCCGGTTTCCCGGAAGGGGTGAGGCCTCGTACACCGCCGCGTTGACGATCACGGGCACGTGCCGGTGCGCCACCGCATCGGTGAAAGCAGTGACCGGGGGATCCGCGCGCAGGTCCACGAGCCCCGCGACCTCGACGCCGGCCTCGAGGAGATCGAGCGCGACGCCGTAGCCGTCGTCGTTCGCGCTCACGACGAGCGCGCGATTGCCGGGCTTGACCCCGTAGAGCCGGATCAGCCGCTGAACGGCCCCGCCCATCATGACGCCGGGCAGGTCGTTGTTGCGGAAGATCACCGGCTGCTCGTAGCCGCCGCTCGCCGCGACCACGGCCTTGGCCCGCAGCTTGTAGAGCCGGTTGCCTTTGATCAGCGGCAGCCAATTGTCGATGAACCAGCCGTGGCAGAACGTCGAGGTCATGACCCGGATGTTCCCGTGGCGCTCGACCTCGGCCACGAGCTCGTCGCGCTTGGCCCGCGCACCCGCCGCGTCGGGGGCGAAACGCGCGTAATTGAGCGCGCCGCCCAGCACCGGCTCCTCGTCCACGAGCAGCACCTCCGCGCCGGCGTCCGCGGCGCGCAAGGCCGCGGTGAGCCCGGCCGCGCCGCCGCCCACCACGAGCACGTCGGTGAACAGGTACTCCTTGTCGAAGTAGGCGTGCGGCGTATTGAGATCGAGCGTGCCCAGCCCGGCGAGCCGGCGAATCGCCCGCTCCCAGAAGGGCCACAGCTTTTTCGGCGTGTGAAACGCCTTGTAGTAGAAGCCGACGGGCAGGAACGCCGCGAGATAGCCCAGGAGCGCGGCCCAATCCTGCTCGAGCCGGCCGAAGCTGTTCTGCGCCTTGACCACGAGCCCGGGCTCGATCGGGATTTTGTCCGCGAGCGCATTGACCGAGTGGCCGGCGGTGACGAGCGTGTTGGCGTCGTGCCCGGCGAGGGTCAGAACGCCGCGCGGACGGTGATACTTGAACGAGCGCGAGAGCACGCGCACGCCGTTGGCCGCGAGCGCGCTCGCGATCGAATCGCCGGCGAGCCCCGTGTAGCTCGCGTCCTCGAAGCGGAACTCGACTGGCCTCGCGCGGTCGATCAGGAGGCCGAAGGGCTCGGGGAGCCGCATCGCAATGCTCAACGGCTTAACTCCCCTTCGTCTCGGGCTCGGGCGCGGCGTAGTCCTTGCGCGCCGTGAACAATTCGCCGGCCGGATAGGTGCGCAGGATCTCTTCGCTCACCGTGTTGCGCTCGGCGATGAACCAGTAGGCGGTCGGCGCGTGGTACCACCACTCGCGCACGACGCCCGCTTCGTTGTTCTTGAGGAACACGTACCCGGCCCACTCTTCATCCGTGCAGCGGAGCGGATCCGGCTCCTCGACGACCTCGCCGCCATAGACGAACTCCGAGATGTTGCGCGGCCCGTTCAAGGGGCAAACCATGATCTTCATGCGCGGTCCTCTAGTGCCCCACCGACGCCGCGCCCTTCTCGCCCACTTGCGCGAACTCCGTAAAGCGCGAGAGGCGGAACGGCTGGATCAGCTCGGGCACGCGTCCGGTTGCGATGAGCTCCGCCATGCGCTTGCCCACGACCGGGGTCGCCTTGAAGCCCCAGGTGCCCCAGCCCGCATCGATGTAGTAGTTCGCAAGCGGCGTCTCGCCCATCACCGGCGAAAAGTCGGGCGTCATGTCGGTGACGCCGGCCCAGTGGCGCAGAATCGGCACCTCCGAGAGGAACGGGAAAAGCTCGAGCATATGGCCCATCAGCCCCTCGATGAGGTCGAGAGTGGCCGAGGTCGCGTAGCGCGGATAGGGGTCGGTCGCACCTCCCATCACGAGCTCGCCGCGCGAGCTCTGCGAAACGTAGACGTGAAGCGAGCCCGAGACGATGATCGCGTCCAAGAACGGCTTGAGCGGGGTCGAGACGCAGGCCTGCAGCGGCACCGAGAGGATCGGCAGCCTGAAGCCCGCCAGCTTGGCCACGACGCCGCTCAAGCCCGCCACCTGCTGCACCGCCTTGCCGCAGGCGATGCGCCCGCGGTTGGTCACGACCGCGCTCACCTTGCCGTTCTCCCGCTCGATGCCGGTGACCTCGGTGCCCTGATGGAGCTCGACGCCGAGTTCCACCGCGCGCATGGCGTAGCCCCAGGCGACCGCGTCGTGCCGCGCGATCGCACCCGGCGGATGGTAGAGCGCACCGAGCACGGGATAGCGCACGTCGTCCGAGAGGTTGAGCTGCGGCACGAGACGCTTGAGCTCCTCGCGCCCCACGACCTCCGAGCTGACACCCAGGTGCTTGTTGACCTCCGCGCGCCAGCGCGAGGTGCGCATGGCCGCGTCCGTATGGGCGAGCGTGAAGTGCCCACGCTCGGAATAGAGGATGTTGAAGTCGAGCTCCTGGCTCAGGTTCTGAAAGAGCCTGACCGACTCGTCGTAGAACTTGACGCCCTCGGGCGTCAGGTAGTTCGAGCGGATGATCGCGGTGTTGCGCCCCGTGTTGCCGCCGCCGATGTAGCCCTTTTCGAGCACGGCGACGTTCTTGATGCCATGATAGCGGGCGAGGTGGTACGCGGTCGCGAGCCCGTGCCCGCCGCCGCCGATGATGACCACGTCGTAAGCGGGCTTCAGCTCCCGGGCCGCGCCGAACGTGTGCTTCGCCGGGTGGCTCCGCGACAGGCCGTACTTGATCAGGCGCCAGGGCATGGGGTCTCGCGAAGGGCGCCCGGACGCTCGCCCGAGCGCCGGCGCCGAATGCGCTCCTCTAGCAGTCGAGCGTGTTGTCGCGCTCCCACTGGGTCAGGTGGCGCGTGTACTCGTTCCACTCCTGCGTCTTGAGCTTGACGTAGCTGTGCAGGAACGCCTTGCCGAACGCCTCCTGCAAGACGCTCGAGGCTTCGGTCTGGCGGATGGCATCCAGAAGGTTGAGCGGCAGCTGGCGCGCGCCCTTCACCTTATGCCCCTCGGTGTACATGTCGATGTCGACGCGCTCGCCGGGGTTGCGCTTGTGCGCGATGCCATCGAGGCCCGCCGCGAGGATGCCCGCCTGCATGAGATAGGGGTTGGCCGCGCCGTCCATGAGCCGGAGCTCGAAGCGCCCCGGCCCCGGGATGCGCACCATGGTGGTGCGGTTGTTGCCGCCGAACACGATGTGGTTGGGAGCCCAGGTCGCGCCCGAGGTGGTGCGCGGCGCGTTGAGGCGCTTGTAGCTGTTGACCGTCGGGTTGAAGACCGAGGACAGCGCCGCGGCCGAGTGGATGACGCCGCCCAGGAAGTGGTAGCCGAGCTTCGAGACGCCGAGCTCGCCCTTGGGATCGTCGAACAGGTTCGTCTTGCCCGTCTTGTCCCACACCGAGACGTGGGCGTGGCAGCCGTTGCCGGTCAAGGCCGCGAAGGGCTTGGGCATGAAGGTCACGCGCAGGCCGTGCTTTTCCGCGATCGCCTTCGCCATGTATTTGAAGAAGATGTGTCGGTCGGCGGTGGTCAGCACGTCGTCGTAGTTCCAGTTCATCTCGAACTGGCCGTTGGCGTCCTCGTGGTCGTTCTGATACGGGCCCCAGCCGAGCTTCTCCATGGAGTCGCAGATCTCGGCGATCACCTCGTAGCGGCGCATGAGCGCGGTCTGGTCGTAGCAGGGCTTGGCCTGCGTGTCGCGCTGATCCGCGATCGCCATGCCGTCCGCACTGGTGATGAAGTATTCGGCCTCGACCCCGCTCTTCGTGCGGTAGCCCTGCTTGCCGGCCTTCTCGATCTGCGCCTTCAAGAGGAGCCGCGGCGTGTCCGCCATCGCCTTGCCGTCCATCCAGCAGTCGCCCGCGACCCAGCCCACCTCGGGCTTCCAGGGAATCTGGATCAGGCTCGAGGCATCCGGCAGCACGAACATGTCGGGGTGCGCGGGCGTGCTGTCGAGCCAGGTGGCGAACGCCGCGAAGCCCGCGCCCTCCTTCTGCATGCCCGCGATCGCCGCGGCGGGGACGAGTTTCGCCCGCAGGACCCCGAAAAGGTCGGTGAAGCTGATCAGGAAGTAGCGGATCTTCTGCTCTTTGGCGACTTTGGCGAGATCGACAGCCATCAAGCATCTCCCCGGCCTTGTGCGGCGCGGCCCGAAGAAGCGCCGGCGCGCCGCCCCCACGCCAAGGCGTTGGTGGCGCGAAATCCGGCGCCACTATGACCGCCCGAACGGGCCTGTCAAGGCGCCGGCGCCGCCCGCTCAGGGGCCGGTTTTTCACTGAAAAATCGGCCGGCTACGCGCCTGCAGCGGCGGCTCTCGAGGGCAGCAGGAACGTGCGGCATCGACTCGGTCGGGCCCCACTTCGCGACCGGTTCGCATCGAGGGCCTGCCCAGTAAATCGATGACGAACGCGATCGACCGAGGCCGATGCGTTAGGCGATATCGCTCGCGGGGCCGGCGCCGCAGGTTGACAAGTGACAATTGTCGCTTTATGCTGAATCGGTGATCCGAAACTTTGGGCACAAGGGGTTGAAGCGCCTCTTCGAGGACGACGACCGGAGCAAATCGCCGGCGCAGGACATCGACAAGATTCGACGAATCCTGGCGCGACTCAACGTGGCGCATCGGCCGCAGGATATGGCCGCTCCCGGATTCGGACTGCACCCGCTCAAGGGCGACCTCAAAGGCTTCTGGGCCGTGACCGTGCGCGCCAACTGGCGCGTGATCTTTCGCTTCGAAAGCGGCGATGCCTGCGACGTTGATTATGTCGATTATCATTAGGAGAGAAGGATGACGATGATGAAGAACCCGCCCCATCCGGGCAAGCATATCCGCCACGACTGCCTCGAGCCGCTGGGGCTCTCGGTCACCGAAGCGGCGGCAATCTTGGGCGTGACGCGACAGGCCCTCAACAACCTGGTCAACGGCCGCAGTGGCGTCTCACCCGAGATGGCGATCCGCCTCTCCAAGGCCTTCGGCGGCGCGCCCGAGGTCTGGTTGTCGCTGCAGATGCAGTACGATTTGGCCGAGGCGCAAAAGCGCGCGGGAACGATCAGGGTGAGGCGCGTGGCTTAGGCGAGAAGGCCATGTCGACTATTTGTTCGACACGCTCCAAGCCACCAAGATCAAGGGCATTCGGGCGATCCTGGCGTACGCCTCGGGGGTGACTCGAATCGGCGCGATGTCCCGGGCTGGCGCGCCCGAGGTCCGCCTGTCGCTGCCGATGCCGTACGACTTGGCCGAGGCGCAAAAGCGCGCGGGAGCGATCAGGGTCAGGCGTGCTCTCTGAGGGTCGCCATTCATATCCTGAATTGTCGGCACCACGTCCTTCAGCACTCCTGTCCCGCTCCACGCGCGTTGGATCGGCCGGGCTTCGTTTCAGGCTTGAATGAAGAGCCGGGGTGTGGATCAATTCTTTTTTCGAACGGGACCTAATCCGTCACTTCTTGATAAACTTAGAGACCAGGAGATCCGTTGTTGACGGAGGGTACGTAGCGTCATGGCTGATCCTGATTCTCTCCACGTAACGCAAATCGATAAGGCTCCTTTTTGGCACGTGTTAGGGATTTATTTGAGTGCCTTGCTTCTCTTTGGTTCTGTCGTTGCAATCTTGAGCTTTGTTAATGCATCGCCTTTGACTCACTTAATTACGTATGTAGTCACTTATACAGCCATCGGAATCGGATTAAATCGCCTTATTCTCCGAAAGGTTGTCATCAATCCGTTGGCGAACACCATCGGCAGCGTCGTGAGCATGAAACTTTGGGCATTTGCGCTTTGGACGATTGCGTATGCATATTTGAGTTTGCAGTTGTTTTTTTCTCCGCTATTTCTAGGGGCCAATTTGTAGGGCTACAGATCATGGGCAGCACTGTGTGGCGGCGGGCCGACCAACATTAAGAAGGAACGGGATTGCTTCGGAGACAGCGATTCGCTATGAAAGGCATTTGGCGGCAGGCCGACATGCGAAATGTCAATTTAGTTCCGTGTCCAAATTGCGGGACGACATTATCGACTGTTCACCTGTTTATTGAAGGCATCTTCGACTGAAAGGCCGCAAGGGAACCTTTATTCTTATGGGTATTTCAAATCAATTCATACGCCGCGAGGCGTCTCGAGCGCACTTATTTAGAGATGTGTGGCGCGAGGGGATTCCGAAAGTCTTTGAAGACGTGCCTCTCTATTACGATCAAGGCAACAGGCTTGCCTCGCTCGGGCTCTGCTCGTGGTGGAGCGATAGATTCGTCTCTGCCATGAATATTCCAACTGGCGGTACAGTGCTTGATGTGTGTTCCGGCACTCACGATATTCTGCTCCGACTTCTTTCCAAAGACCCTACTCTAGAGGTTTCAAGCATTGACGGGAGCCCGTACATGACTGCGGAGGGACAACGGCGCGCGCTAAAGCGCGGCTTAACAATTAACGCGCACGTCTGTGACGCTCATACATTACCCTTTGGTGATGGCACTTTTGATGCGGTGACTTTACAGTTTGCATCAAGGCACTTACGGATCGCGGAGGTGTGCAAGGAAGTGCATCGTGTTTTAAAAGCAGGCGGGTTCTTTTATCACAATGACATGCTTCGCCCCGCTTCTCGTCTCATTGAGGCGCCATATCTTCTGTACCTGCGGTTTTTTGTAGAGCTCACCGCTTTTCTTTTTGGCAGTTCGCGCAAGAGCAAAGCATGCGTCGCTTATTTTGTTGATGCCATCAGACATTTCTATACACCGGCAGAAATGTCACGATTGCTTGAAGAAACAGGTTTTACCGAAATTCGTTGTAACAATTTCCTTACGGGGGCACTTTCTTATCATGTTGCGAGGAAACCACCTCGTTAGATCCACTGTGACGTGAGCCCCGACTCTCACCGGTTCCTCGACGTTCCAAGTGGAAAGGGCCGCCGGTTGAAAGGGGCGGTCGAGCCTTTCATGCTGCCAAGGTTGTGGCATGGAGGGCAGTTGGATGGAGCCGAAGGATGTGTTCACGCTTGGGCTTGGCTTGAGCACGTTCGCCGCGGCGCGGCGCGCCCTTCCCCTTCGCCTTTGTCTTCTCAGTACGCACCGGCGTGGTCCACGTGGAAGTTGTAGAGCGTGCGCGCCGAGCCGTAGCGGCGGAAGCGCTTGGCATCCGCCGCGCTTCAAGAGCTCGCTCACGTTTTGAGGTGCTCCGCCGTCATCTCCTTCTCGATGCAGTCGGCGCCGAGCCCGGCCACCTGGCCCTGCACGTAGATCACGGCCTCGTAGATTGAATCGCCGAGCGAATGCCCGGCGTCCCCGCACACCACGAGATGGCCGGCCTGGGCCATGAAGGCCGAGAGGTGGCTGACCGAGCCGCCGACCACGATGTCGATGCCCTTCATCGAGATGCCGCAGCGCGCGCCCGCTCGAGCGCCAGCCCCCTCACTCCTCCTCTTCGCCCGGGTGCGCGGTGATCGAGAGGAAGCGGATCGGGAGCTTGATCAGGTTTTCGGGGCCGTGCGGTGCGTCGCCGTCGAAGAACAGCGAATCGCCCGGCTCGAGGCGATAGGCCGTGCCGTTGTGCTGATACTCAATGACACCTTCCAGCATGTAGAGGAACTCGCTGCCCGCGTGCTGGAAGGAGGGAAAGACGGTCGCGGGCTCTTCGATGGTGATGAGGTAAGGCTCGACCGCGATGCTCTTGTGCACCGAATGGCCCAAGAGCTGGTATTGATGGCCGTTGCGCGTGCCGCGCCGCTCGATGGCGAGCCCCTGGCCGGCCTTGACGAAGGTCGCATCCCGCTGCGCCTGGAAGGTCTTGAAAAATGCGCTGACCGAGACGCTGAGCGACCCCGCGAGCGCCTGCAGCGTCGAGAGCGAGGGCGAGGTCAGGCCATTCTCGATCTTGGACAGCATCCCCGAGGAAAGCTTGGCGCGCTCGGCGAGCTCGGTCACCGTCAGGTCGTGGCCCCTGCGCAGGCGCCTAACTTCGTGCCCGATCGCCTTCTCGAGCGTGCGCAGCCGGCTCGCCTTTAGGCCGTGAGGCTCCTGGAACTCGCCCTTGCTCTCGGCATCCATCGGCGCATCCTCGCCGAGCCGCCCGCCGTTCCGGGTCGCGCCCGGCTATGCTAGAGAGTGGGGCAAACGGGCGCGTCTTGCACGCGGAATTTTCCTCTGGGGCAACCCAGCGCTTCCGGCGGCCCCTGCGCCCGTTGAGGGAGAACCCAAATTGTCGCGCACTTTCACGCCGCTCAACGAGCCCCTTTACGACTACCTCCTCGCCAATTCCTTGCGCGAGCCCAAGGCGCTGGCCCGGCTGCGCGAGGAGACGGCCAAGGAGCCCATGGCGCAAATGCAGATCGCGCCCGATCAGGGTCAGTTCATGGCCTTCCTCGTGCGCTTGACCGGCGCGCGCCGGGCGCTCGAGGTCGGCACCTACACCGGCTACAGCGCGCTCGCGGTCGCCCTCGCATTGCCGCCCGGCGGCCATCTCGTCGCGCTCGATCGAAGCGCCGAATGGACGGCGATCGCCGAGCGCCATTGGCTCAAGGCCGGCGTCTCCGACAAGATCACGCTCATGCTGGGCGAAGCGCTGCGCTCGCTCGACGAGCTGATCGTCGAAGGCGAAGCCGGCCGCTTCGACTTCGCCTTCATCGACGCCGACAAGGAGAACTACGACGCTTATTACGAGCGCTGCCTCACGCTCGTGCGCACCGGCGGGCTCATCGCCATCGACAACGTGTTGTGGAACGGCGCGGTCGCCGACCCCAAGGCCCACGACGCCGACACCGAGGCGATCCGCCGGCTCAACGCCAAGCTCAAGGACGACGAGCGCATCGACTTGAGCCTCGTGCCCATCGCCGACGGGCTGACGCTGGCGCGCCGGCGCGCTTGACGCGAAATCTGCCGGAGTGGGATCACGCGGGATTGCCTTGAGCCAACCGCTGGATCCCCCATCCCAACCCTCCCCCGCAAAGGGGGAGGGGGAGTTTTATTTAGTTCCCCCCTCCCCTTGCGGGAGGGGTAGGGGGCGGGGGGCTGCTTACACTCGATCGAATTCCGTTCTAGATGTGAGCTTTCAACAGGTTGCCCATCCGGCCTGGACCGGGGAAGCTGAAGTTTTCGACGCTTTGGCAAGCCACGGAGCAAGCTGGATGAACATGCACAAGAATGCCCGTCTGACGCCCTTCGGTCGAGAGCGCTTGGCGCGTATGACGCCCTACCAGGGCATCGTTTCGCTCCGGTAGTTCAAGAACTTGCCGCTGTCTCTAAGGCTCAGCTTGCCGATCACGGCCGCGACCTTGGCCGCGCTCTCGTCCGGCGAGAGCGGCGCCCTGGGGCCGCCCATGTCGGTGCGCACCCAGCCCGGATGAATGGCCACGACCGAGACGCCCAAGGGCTTGAGCTCGTTGGCGAGCGTCTTGGTCACCATGTTGAGCCCGGCCTTGGTCGAGCGGTAGGCATAGCTGCCCGCCTCATCGGTCAGCGCGACGCTCGCCATGATGGTCGAGATGTTGACGATCATGCCGCGCCTCTTGCCGAGCGCGCGGGCGAAGGCCGCCGATAAGCGCGCGGGGCCCAGCAGGTTGACCTCGCAGGCCTTGCGCCAAAGGACGTAGTCGATCTCTTGGAGCGGCAGACGGCCGCCGTAGATGCCCGCATTGTTGATAAGGAGATCGAGCGCTTTTCCGCGCAGGCTCCGCGCAAGGCTTTGCACCGAAGCCGCGCTGGCAACGTCGAGCCGATGCAAGCTCACCTTGCCGGGAGCCGTGCCCGCGAGCTCCTTAAGCGCGCTCGCGCGCGCGGGCCTGCGGCAGCAGGCGTAGACGCGAAAGCCCGCCCCGGCGTAGTGGCGGGCGAGCGCGAGGCCCAAGCCCCGGTTGGCTCCGCTGATCAGCACCGCGCGCGCCGCTCTCGTGCCTTTGGCCGCCGAGCGTTTGCCCGGGGTGCCTTGGGCCCTCGCCCGCAGAGCCTTTGCTCGTTTCATGGCAGTGAAATTTGGCCCGCAAGAAACGCCCTCATTTGGCATGATTCTGCACGAATCTGGCCCAAGATCGTGTGCAATTCGCGCTTTCTGATTTTGCCGTGGGTGGAGGTGAAGAAT
>CAZVZP010000063.1:0-12607 GCA_964631625.1 uncultured Hyphomicrobiales bacterium
CGCGAGTGACGGCTCGTAAATCTCGATGATCTTCGCCGGTCCCAACGGATCGGCGAACCGGAAGGCGAAAGGCTCCATCGACGCGCCCCGGCGAATGGTCGCTCGGCTACTCTTACTCGGTAGCCTCGAGATCGGCAACGAGGGCCGCGAGGAAGCGGGCCGCCTCGCCGCCCATGACCGCCCGGTGATCGAAGGTCAGCGAAAGCGGCAGCGCGCGGCGCACCGCGGGCTTGCCCTCGACCGGCACGACGCGGTCGTGGATGCGACCCGCCCCTATGATCGCGACTTGGGGCGGCACGACCACGAGTGTTGCGTGCTGTCCGCCGAACATGCCGAAGTTCGACAGCGTGATGGTCTGACCGCGCAGCTCCTCGAGCGGCACGCTGCGGGCCTTGACATCGCGCTTCATGGCTTCGAGCCCGTGCCGCAGATTTTCCGGCGAGCGCCGCGCCACGTCGCGCAGGACCGGCACGAACAAACCGTCCGGCGTATCCATCGCGATGCCGAGATCGATATGCCCGTGCAGCTCGCGTCCTTGATCGGGCCCAAAGTACCAGGCGTTGAGCGCCGGCTCTTGCCGGCAGGCGCGCGCTATGGCGCGGATGAGGCGGAGCGTCGCGTTCATGCCGGCGCGCCAGGCGCCGATGTCGGCGACATCGGTGACGGTGGTCGGCACGACCTCGGCATGGGCGCGCGCCATCTTGTGCGCCATCGCTCGCCGCACGCCGCGCAAGGGCTCGAGCTTGGCCGGGCCTCGCGCGGCCGCCCGCTCGACGTCGGCGCGCCCGATGGCGCCACCCGGCCCGCTCCCTTTCACCGTCGCTAGGTCGACGCCGAGCTCCTCGGCCAGGGCGCGCACGGCGGGCGCGGCGCGGGCACCTGAAGGGCGCGGCTCCGCGCGAGCCTCTCCTTCCATCTCGGCCCTCGACACTTCCGCCCGCGGTGTCGCCGAGGGCGCCCTGCCCGCCGGGATCGCGCCCACGACCGTTCCCAAATCGGCCACCATCCCTTCGGCGAACTCGACCAAGGGAGCACCGATTTTCAAGATGTCACCGGGCTTGCCGAAAATCTTGGCAACGTGGCCCGACTGGGGCGAGGGAATCTCGACCACGGCCTTGTCGGTCTCGACGGCAACGAGCGGCTGGTCGGCGACGACGTGCTCGCCGGGCGAGACATGCCATTCGACGATCTCGGCCTCCTGCAAGCCCTCGCCGAGATCCGGCAGCTTGAACGTGGTCATTGGTACTCCATGACCTGCTTGACCGCCTCGATCACCCGCTCGCAGCTCGGCAGGTAAACGCCCTCGAGCCGCGGCAGCGGGATCGGCGTATCGTAGCCCGTCACGCGCTTGACCGGGGCGAGCAGGTGGACGAGCCCCTTGTCCGCGAGGCGCGCCGCGATCTCGGCCCCGAAGCCTCCGGTCAACGGCGCCTCATGGACGATCACGCAGCGGCCCGTGCGCGCGACCGAGGACAAGAGCGTGAGGGGTTTCAGCGTCGCCACATCGATGACCTCGGCCTCGACGCCCAGGTCGGCCAGGTCTTGGGCGGCGCCGAGCGTCTCGGTGATGGAGGCGCCCCAGGTCACGAGCGTCACGTCGCGGCCCGGCCGGCGCACGGAGCAGGTGTCCAGGGCAAGCGCCTTTCCGTCGTCCGAGACCTCTTCCTTGACGGCGCGATAGATGCGCGTGGGCTCGAGGAACACGACCGGATCGGGATCGCGGATCGCCGCCAGGAGCAAACCGTAACCCTGCGCCGGCGAGGACGGGATCACGACGCGGATGCCCGGAATATGCGCGAACAGGGCCTCCATGCTCTCCGAATGATGCTCGGGCGCGTGGATGCCGCCCCCGAAGGGCGCGCGGATGACCATCGGACAGCTCAGGCGGCCGCGCGTACGATTACGCAGGCGGCTCGCATGACTCACGATCTGGTCGATCGATGGATAGATGAAGCCCATGAACTGAAACTCGACGACGGGGCGAAATCCCTGCGCCCCCAAGCCCACGGCGAGGCCGACGAACATCGACTCGGAGAGCGGCGTATCGAACACGCGCTGCGGGCCAAAGCGCTCGAGCAACCCTTCCGTCGCGCGGAACACGCCGCCGTTCGCGCCGACGTCCTCGCCCAGCACGAGCACGCTCGGATCGTCCGCCATCGCGCGGCCGAGCGCCATGCGCACCGCCTCGACCAGGTTGACCTCAGGCATCGGACGGCGAGCGAGCGCCCGGGCGTTCGAGGCCCTCGCGTTGCAGGGCCAACTCCCGAGGCAGCTCGGCGTACAGAAAATCGAACATCGCGCTGGCCGGCTGGCTCTCGCTCTTGAGATAGGCCGCGATCGCCGCATCGACCCGGGCGGCGCAATCGGTGAGCAATTGCTCCTCGTCGGCCTTCGTCCAGTAGCCCCGATCGACGAGGAAAGCCTTGAGCCGCGCGACCGGCTCCTCCTTCCAGTGGGGGCTCACGGCGGCATCATCCCGATAGCGGCTCGCGTCATCGGCCGTCGTGTGATCGCCCAGCCGGTAGGTCAGCGCCTCGATGAGGCTCGCTCCCTCGCCCGCGCGCGCTCGTGCGAGCAAGCGCTCGATTGCGGCGCGCACGGCGATCACGTCGTTGCCGTCCACCTGCTCGCCTGGGATCCCCGCCGCCACCGCCTTCTGCGCCAGCGTCGGCGCGGCGGTCTGCTTTTCGCGCGGCAGGGAAATCGCCCACTGATTATTGTTGACGACGAATACGGCGGGCAGCTTCCACACGCCGGCGAGGTTCAGCGCCTCGTAGAATTCGCCCTTTGACGTGGCGCCGTCGCCCAGAACGCACACCGCGACGCGCGGTTCGCCCCGCAGCTTGAAGGCGAGCGCGACGCCCGCCGCATGGGGCGCGTGTGTCGCGACCGGTATGCAGATCGGAAAGTCCTGCCGAGGCCCGGCGAAGTCGCTGCCGCGCTCGTCGCCGCCCCAGAACAGGAGGAGCTCTTCGAGCGTTACGCCGCGGGCCAGCATCGCGCCCTGCTCGCGGTACGAGGGCAATAGCACGTCCTCGGGCCGCATCGCGGCGGCGGCGCCGACGACCACGGCTTCCTGACCGAGCGAGGAGGCGTAGGTGCCGAGCCGCCCCGTGCGCTGCAGGGCCACCGCCTTGGCGTCGAAGCTGCGCGTCAGCACCATGGCGCGATAGAGCGCAACGAGCTCGTCGCGGCTCTCGGCAAACGGCGGCAGCGGTCCGACGGCTTTTCCCTCGGGCGAGACGCAGCGGGTGAACTCGAAGGCGATGCGAACGATCGTGCTCATAAACACACCTTGGCGCTGCCGCGGACCGTCCCCCTCGACCCACCGCTACCCTGCATTGGGCACTTCCGAGCTACTTTGACGTGTGTCAATCTCGAAGTTGTGTGCGGCGGACCGCCGTTCGTCAAGATTGCGATGGGCCACCCGAGGAACGAGCAGATCGCCGTCAAGCTGCGCGAGGTCGCCGATCTCTTGGCGGCGCAGGGCGCCAATCCTTTCCGCATCGCGGCCTATCGCAAGGCCGCCGAAACGGTCGCGCGCCTCGCCCAAGATATCGGGATTCTGTTCGACCAGGGCGGCGTCGAGGCGCTCGAAGGATTACCCGGGATCGGCGCCTCCCTTGCGGCGGCGCTGCGGGAGATGATCCTCACGGGCCGCTGGAGCCAACTCGAACGGTTGCGCGGCGAGCTCGAGCCGGAAAAGCGATTCCAAGCCGTCGCTGGAGTGGGACCCAAGCTCGCCAAGCGCATCCACGATACGCTCGGCATCGAAACGCTCGAAGGGCTCGAGCTGGCGGCCCACGACGGCCGGCTCGAAACCGTCCCCGGAGTCGGCGCCAGGCGCGCGGCGATCATTCGCAACGCGCTGGCCGAATTGCTCGCCCGTCCGCGCGCGCGCCGGCCCTCCGGCGCCGCCGAGCCATCGGTCGGCGAGCTTCTGGACCTCGACCAGCGCTATCGGAAGCTGGCACAGGCCGACAAGCTGCCCAAGATCGCGCCCAAGCGGTTCAACCCGCGGGGCGAAGCATGGCTTCCCATCCTGCACGCCGAGAAGGGCCCTTGGCACTACACCGTGCTCTTCTCCAACACGGCGCGCGCACACGAGCTCAAGCGGGTGCGCGACTGGGTCGTCATCTACTTTGCGGCGGACGACCGCGAGGAGGGCCAGCGCACGGTCGTGACCGAAACCCAAGGGCCACTCAGGGAACGCCGGGTCGTGCGCGGTCGGGAGCAGGAGTGCGAGGCTTATTACGCCGCCGGCGGCTAAGAACACGACTCCTCGCCCCCACATTCAGGGTTTCAGATTGCATCATGTCGTGTTGTCGCCAGAAGCTGCGAACCTCGACGCAGGTCGGTAAGCGCGTCATAACCTCTCTAAAATGTCGACACGAAACGATCGGGAAAAAAATGCGATCGCCCACGCTCAAGTTTTTTTGGTTAACGATACGTTAACCAGTACTGGATAGCGTCCGGACCCGGTGGAACCATCCGGGCACGGAGCGTGATATGGCAGCCCATAAAATAATCGGCGTCTCGTTGGCGGCAGCGCTCCTTACGGCATCGCAGCTCGTGTCGGCATCGGCAGACGCCGCCGACGGCTCCTCGATCCTCGTGCGCCTGCGCGGCATCGGGGTCATACCGGACGAGGACAGTTCTGTTTCCGTGATCGGCGGCTCGGTCGATGCCGAGAACGTGGCGGTGCCCGAGCTCGACATCAGCTACTTCTTCACGCCGAACATCGCGCTCGAGCTCATCCTCGCCGTTTCGCCCCACGACATGCAGGTCGAAGGCTCGGCGCTGGGCACGGTCGATTTGGGCGAGGTGACCCTGCTGCCGCCCACGCTCACGCTCCAGTACCACTTCCTTCCCGATTCCCAGTTCCGCCCCTATGTCGGCGTCGGGATCAACTACACGTTCTTTCTGGATGAAAGCGCGCCGCGCGGCGTCGTGCAGTCGATCGACTACGAGAACGGTTTCGGCTATGCCTTCCAGGCCGGCATGGACTACGCCCTGACCGAAACCATCGTGCTCAACGTCGACGTCAAGAAGGTCTTCCTCAACACGGACGTCTCGATCAACGGCGGCGCGATCAATGCCGACGTCGACCTCGATCCATGGATCGTCGGCGCCGGCGTTGGTTACCGGTTCAATCTCTAGACGAGACGGCGAACCTTTCCCGCGCGGCAGACCGGCCTTCGTGTCACGGTTCGCCGTCCTCGGCGACCGTCGCGGGCACGACGGTCTGCGTGCGCGGATCGAGCTCGAAGAGGGCGGGCGAGGTGCGCGGCACGGCCACGAACTCTTCGCGCGCCTCCGGCGGCACTGGAGCGCGGCGGCGCATCCGGTAGAGGGCAAAGGCGAAGAGCAGGCCGTGGCAGCCGGCCGTGAATGCGAAAAGCAGGCCGGGCGAGGTCAGCGCCATGAGAACGGCGGCGAGGAACGGCCCGGCGATCGCGCCCGCCGCATAAACGAGGAGGAGACCACTGCTCACGTCCACCGATTCCTCGCGGCTCACCAGATCGTTGGCGTGGGCGAGACAAACGGCGTAGATGCAAAACGCCGTCGTCCCGTAGAACGCAGCGAAGCCAAAGAGCAACGCGGCCGAGCCGCCGTGCGCGGCCGCGAGGCCGATGCCCGCGAGCATGGCACCCACGCTTGCGGCGGCGATCACGATCCGGCGGTCGGCAAAATCCGACCAGCGGCCCAAGGGCCATTGCGCGAGCGCGCCGCCCAGCGGCACCGCGCTCATCAATGCGGCGACCTCCGAGAGCGAGAGAGCGCCCGCGCGGGCAAACACCGGCCCCAGGCCCCAGAAGGCGCCGCCCGCGAGCCCGGTGACGAAGCAGCCCGCGACGGCGACGGGCGAGGCGGCGTAGAGCCAGCGCACGCGGAGCCGCGCGGTCTTGGGCACGGCCGGTGCGGCCGCGCGCGTCAACGCCACGGGCACCGCCGCAAGAGAAATCAGCACGGCGACGAGCGTAAAGAGCTCGAAGCCCGCCGGATCGCCGAGATTGATCATCTGCTGGCCGATCACGACCACGGTGAGGTTGACGATGGTGTAGCTCGCGAGCACGCGGCCCCGCGTCTCGTTCGTGGCCGAGCCGTTGAGCCAGCTCTCGATCACCATGTTGAAGCCGGCGATGCAGGCCCCCATGATGAAGCGCAGCACCAGCCAGAAAACCGGTTCCATGTAGACCGCGTGCGCGAGCGGCACGGTGGTGCCGATCGCGGTGAAGGCCGCGAAGGCCCGCACGTGCCCGACACGCGCGATCAGCCGCGGACCCGCGTAGCAGCCGACCATCAAGCCGGCGAAGTAGGCAGAGGCCAAGAGCCCGATCAAGAGATCGGGGAAATCCCCGATGTCCGCGCGGATGGGAATGAGCAGGGCCTGCAGGCCGTGCCCGGTGAGCAGGATCGACGTGGCGACCAGAAGACCCGAGACGGGAGCAAGCAACCGGTTCATGAAGAGGCTCTTGGCGGATCGGCATTTTGACGGAGGGGACCGAGGCCGTCGATGCCCCTTCCTTGACCGAGGTCAAAGCTACGCGCGGCCCAAGCCGCGATGGTTATAGGCCATGTCCCTGTCCCTTGCCCGGAAATACGACCGCCCGGTGCCGCGCTATACCAGCTACCCGACCGCGGCCCAGTTCACCCCGGCGGTCGGGGCCGCGACCTTTGGCTCATGGCTCGCCGAGGTCCCGCCCCGCAGCGTGCTCTCGCTTTACGTGCACCTACCCTTCTGCCGTTCGCTGTGCTGGTTCTGTGGCTGTCATACGAGCGTGCTCAACCGGCCCGAGCGGCTGTCCCGCTACCTCGGGCTTCTCGTCAGCGAGGCGGCGCAGATGGCGGCGGCGCTTCGCACGCCTCGCCTCGTCTCGCTCCACTGGGGCGGCGGCACGCCGACGATCCTCTCGCCCGAGCAGATCCGCGGCCTCGCCGACCAACTCCGTCGGCTGTTCCCGCCGGCTCCCGATGCCGAGTTTTCCATCGAAGTCGATCCCCGCGGCTTCACACGAGACAAAGCCGCGGCGCTGGCCCAGGCCGGGATCACGCGGGCGAGCCTCGGGGTGCAGGATTTCGACCCCGCCGTGCAGGCTGCGGTGAACCGCATCCAGAGCATCGACGAGACGGTACGGGCCGCGATCAGGCTACGGGAGGCCGGCGTGCGCTCCCTCAACGTCGATCTTCTGTACGGGCTGCCGCTGCAGAGCGAGGCCGGTCTTGTCGGCACGGTCAGCACCGTGGTCGAGGCCATCGCCCCCGAACGGATTGCGCTCTTCGGCTACGCGCATGTGCCCTGGATGAAACGCCACCAGCGACTGCTCGAGCGCTTCGGCCTGCCCGACGCCGAGGCGCGCTGGCGCCAAGCCGAGGCCGCGGCGGCCGCGCTGCTCGAGCGCGGCTACCGGCGCGTCGGCCTCGACCACTTCGCGCGCGCAGACGATGCGCTCGTGCAGGCCGCCGGTTCCGGCGCTCTACACCGCAACTTTCAGGGTTACACGACGGATGAAGCCGATGTCCTGGTCGGCCTCGGCGCCTCCGCGATCAGCACCCTGCCCCAGGGTTATGCGCAGAATGCATCGGCACTTCCGGACTACGCCGCGGCCATCGAGAGCGGGCGTTGGGCCACGGCGCGTGGGGTTGCTCTCGCGCGGGAGGACAGGCTGCGCCGCCGTGTGATTGAACGGCTGATGTGCGATCTCGAGGCCGACCTCGACGAACTCATGGACGAGGACGGCCTTCCGCCATCCTTGCTCGAGGCCGATTTTGCGAAGCTTGAGCCGCTCGTTGCCGACGGCCTGGTCGAGGTGCGCGGGCATCGGGTGCGCATCACCGAGCGGGGCCGCCCGTTCGCCCGGCTCGCGGCCGCGGCCTTCGATCCTTATTTCAGCGCGAACCAAACGCGCCACGCACGCGCCGTCTGACCTCCGCTTCAGGAGGGCGCGTCCGCGGGGTCTTCGAAGCGAACTTCGCGCCCCACGCTTTCGAAGCGGCTCATCTCGGCACCGATCCCCGAGGCGTGGACCGGTCTCCGCACCACCGCCGCGGAAACCGGTCTTCTTGTGCTGGACAATGGGGCAACGTCTGCTCGCGTCGCTCTCGACGGCGCGACGCGAGGCGTCGAGATCAGGCAATCACCCCAACACCGGCATCGGGTCCTGGCCCCAGATCATGCGCTCGCGGATGAAGGGAAGCGGCCGGCGCGGATTGGGCGATTCGAACTCGCGCGCCATACGGTGCGCATCGAAGATCGTATCGGCCAGTTGCCGCGGCGCATAGCAGTCGCCCACCGAGTAGACCGCCTTGATCCCCTCGCGCGCCCCTTCGTCCCTGCGCGCCTTGAGGTCGATAAAGAGCTCATCGTTCGAGCGGCGCCCCGTGGTCAGGATCACGGTGTCGGCCTCGAGCCAGTGGAACTCGCTGCCGGGGCGGCGCGCCATTTGTCCGCCCACCGGGTCCGTGGTGCGACGGTAGCCGTCGCGATAGATATTGAAGATCTTGAGCTTCACCACGTTGCCGACGTCGAGATCTTCGACCCAGCTCATGGTGTGCTGCTTGATGCCCTTCTCGTGCATCATGCGGTGCAGATTGGGGCCTTCGAGGGTGTAATCGGTCATGGGCGCGACGGTCGGCAGGTGAGTGAGGATGCTCACCTCCTTGCCGAGGTCCGCCATCATCTCGGCCAAGCTCACGCCCGTGTAATAGCCGTCGCCGTCGAGCACGATCACGCGCTCGCCCACCGGCTTGCCCGCAAAGATCTGCTCGGGCGTGCAGAACTGAGCCTTGCCCGCGTCGATGCCCGGGATGGGCGCATTGCCGTTGACGCTGGTGCCGTTGCCCTCCCAGGAGAAGCCCGTGCACACGACGACCTTCTCCGCACCGTATTTGAGGACGTCCTCGGCCGAGAGGCGCGAATTCGTGTGAACCTCGACGTTCTTGAGCTTCTTGAGCTGAATCTGCCGATAGGTTGCGACGCGCCCCCATTCGGCCAGACCCGGCAGCCGGGCGACGTTGCGGATATGGCCGCCGGTTTCGGCCTCGGCCTCGCACAGATGGACCTCGTAGCCGCGCAGGCCCAAGACGCGCGCACATTCCATGCCGGCCGGGCCGCCGCCCACCACGAGCACCGAACAGGGCTCCTTGGTCTTCTCGAACTTCTCGGGGTGCCAGCCACGCCGGTATTCCTCGTTCGCGACCGCGTTCTGGGTGCAGATCAAGGGCGCGCCGCGCTCCCAGCGCGAGATGCAGATGTTGCAGCCGATGCATTCGCGAATGTCGTCGAGCCGGCCTTCCTCGATCTTCTTGGGCAGGAACGGATCGGCGATCGAACCGCGCGCCGAGCCGATGATATCGGCCTGGCCCGAGCGGATAACCTCGGCCATGTCGTCGGGGCTCGTGAAGCGCCCGACGTTGAGCACCGGCGCCTTCGCCGCCTTGCGGATGTGCTGCGTGAAGGGCTTCTGATGATTCGCCTTGTAGAAGCGCGAAGGCCCGGCGTCCTCGCCCCACTCGGTGAAGTCGCAGATGTTCACGTCCCAGAGATCGACCAAGCCGCGCTGGCTCGCGAGCTCGACGAAGCGCACCCCCTCCCCCATCGCCTGAATGCCCGAGGAGCCCCAGAGCTGGTCGATCGAGATGCGCGTCGCCACGGCGGCCTTCCCGTCCACGGCCTCGCGCACGCGCTCGAGCACCTCGAGCCAGAAGCGCGAGCGGTTCTCGATCGAGCCGCCGTATTCGTCCGTGCGTTTGTTGGTGAAGGGCGAGAGGAAATGCATCGCGATCGTGCTGTGCGAGCCGTAGACGTAGATGATGTCGAAGCCCGCGCGCAACGCCCGCTTCGCGGCGTCGTAATAGAGCTGTTGGATCTCGCGGATATCGTCCTTGTCCACCTTGTGGGTGTAGCTGCCGCGCGCGTAATCCGCGGTCCACTGCCAGGGCGAGCGCGGCACGGCCCGCGTCTCGAGGTTGGCCGACTCGCCGCCGCCGTACCACATCTCGACGCCCGCGAGCGCGCCGTGCTTGTGCAGGCTTTCGCACATGTGTCCGAGGTTGATCACGTCGCCATCGTCCCACAGGCGCGCGAGGTGGCTGGGCGTGACGTCGGCCTCGGGATCGATCGAACAGGCCTCGGTGCACACCGCGCCCCAACCGCCCTCGGCCTTCATGGCGCGAAAGGCCGCCTGCGTGCCCGGCCGCTCGGAGCCCGCGCCGTTGCAGTGCGGCACCTGGTAGAACCGGTTCTTCATCGTCTTGGGCCCAAGACGGATCGGTTCAAATAGGATGTCGTACTTCGGATCACGCGCCATGGCTCGCTCCCTTTCTGCCCGTCGCCCGCCCGGACGATTGCTTTGGCCGCGGCTCGCAAGCAACGGCTCATACGGCTCTTAGTATCAGAATCGAATGCCAAGCAAGCAAGTGACATTGACCTGCGTCAAGACGGAGCCGTTTCGGCGAAGCCGTTTCGGCGGAGCCGTCTTGGCGGAGCGACGCTCTCGCCGGGCCGCGGGCGGTGCTGCCCCGGCTCTCTCGACGAGCTTACCGGCGCTTTCCGCTGTTGGCAAAGCGGACACAAGCGGGCATTCTAGCCATATCCACAGTCGTTATAGGGAGAGGACGGAATCATGGCCAAGAGAGTGTCGGCGCTCGACGCCACGATACGGGCGCTTGGCGCCACGATGGGCGAATGGAACGACATGGACGTGCCGTTCTCGTACCCCTCGGACCCCGACGACGAGCTCGACGCCGTGCGCGACGCCGTGGGCATGTGGGACACGTCGGCGCTCAAGAAGCTGCGCGTGCGGGGGCGCGACGCGCTTCGGGTCGTGGACCATCTGGCGACGCGCGATATGACCAAGATCTACGTCGGCAAATCAGGCTACACGCCGGTGCTCAAGGACGACGGCCATTTCTGCGACGACGCCTATATCTACCGCTTGGGCGAGGACGATTTCATCATGGTCCACGGCGCGGGCCAGGGCATGGAGCGCCTGATGGAATCGGCCAAGGGCAAGAACGCGAGCGTCGCGCTCGACGACGATCTGCACATGATCTCCGTCCAGGGACCGAAGTCCATCGAGCTGCTCGATCCCCACAGCGCCCCTCGTTTGCGCGATCTCAAGTTCTGCCATCATCGCAACGCCAAGGTGTTCGGCATCGACATGATGGTCTCGCGTACCGGGTTCTCCGGTGAACGCGGCTACGAGCTGTTCGTGGACCGCGCGCACGCGCCCGAGGTGTGGGCGCAACTCATGAAGCACGGCAAGCCCCTGGGCCTGATGCCGGTCTCCTTCGCCGGCATCGACAAGGTGCACGTCGAGAGCTCGCTGTTGTTCTACGGCGCGGAGGCGACCGAGGAGAACACGCCCTGGGAGGCGCGGTGCGATTGGGCGGTGTCTGAGAGCAAGGGCGACTTCCGCGGCAAGAAGGCGTTGTTCGCGCTCAAGGGCAAGGAGAAGGTGCTGCTCTGCGGCATCGTCGCGGCGCACGACGGCGCGGTCGATGTCGGCGCGTCGCTTGGCGCCGGCGGCAAGAAGGTGGGCCACGTCGTCAGCGCCGCCTACTCGCGCCGGCTCAAGAAATCGCTCGCCATGGTCCACGTCACGCCGCCGCAGGCGGCCGAAGGCACGCGGCTCAGCGTCGAGGGCGAGATCGTGCGCTGCGCCGCGACCATCGTGCCCACGCCGTTCGTCGACCCGAGGCGCACGCGCCTTCACGCGGCGTAGGAGTTGGCTTGCGAGCGCTCGCGGACGGTTCGACGGCCTAGACGACGGGCGTCCCATAGGCACGGCTGAAGGGGATCGGTCCGGAGAAGGCGAGGCGGTCTCCGTCGGCAAGATGGGTGCCGAGCCCGACGTGCCCCTGGGGGCCGGCGAGCAGCCCGCGACCGTTCATGAACAGAATGAAGATATCGCTGTCCGGAATGCCGAGCTGGTGCAGGAGATCGCCAAGCGTCGCACCCTCCTCGACCGTCATGCGCGCCGGCCTCGCGTCATCCACGTACTTGGTCATGCTGTTGAAGAAGCGCACTTCGATCTGCATGTCGGCCTGTCCGTCGTTGTCGGACCGAGGTTCAGGAGGGTCGTTGGCGCGGTGGCCGAACGTTAGGGCGCCGGCGCATTCGTGGCCTTGACAGGGGTCAAGCACAAGGCTCGATGGATGGAGCCGATTGCGAGGCATCCCAGCCGGCGAGAGGTCGCGCGCGCGGCCTTCGATGGATGACGCGGAATGCGCGCAACGCCCGAGCACCCTTTCGCCAAGTTCATCCAGGCCTTGGGCCGGGGGCCCACGCTCTCGCGCGACCTCACCGAGGAGGAGGCGCGCGAAGCGATGAGCATGATCCTGCGCGCCGAGGTCGAGCCGGTTCAACTCGGCGCCTTCCTCGTGCTCATGCGCTACAAGAAGGAGACGCCGGCCGAGCTCGCCGGCTTCGTGCGCGCGGCGCGCGCCGCGGCGGACGCCGAGAAGGCGCCGGCACGGGCCGACCTCGATTGGCCGTCCTACGCGGATAAGCACCGCCAGCTCCCGTGGTTCGCGCTCGCGGCCCTGCTCCTGGCCGAAAACGGCATCAAAGTCGGAATGCACGGCATCGCCGGCTCGGAGAGCG
>CAZVZP010000064.1:0-12491 GCA_964631625.1 uncultured Hyphomicrobiales bacterium
GCGGCCTCCGAGATCGGCGTCTCGCCCAAGCTCCGCTACTCGGAGACCTACCTCTCGATCATCGATTTCATCGAGGGCAAGAACCTGGCTGCGGAGGAGCTGCGCGATCTCAAGACGGTCGAAACCATCGTCGGCATGATCCGACGCATCCAGACCGAGGGGAGCCCCCTCGCTCACCACCCGATCAGCTACTTCAATCCATTCGATGCCTGCCGCCATGCGGCCTGGATCACGAACGAGCGTGGCTCCAAGCGCATGGACGAGATCTGGCCCCTCATCGAGGTGGTCGGGAAGCTCGAGACGCACTTCGGTCTGTTCAAGCCGGTCTTATGCCACTGCGACATGGCCTATGTGAACGTCATGCGCGATTCGGCGGGCAAGCTCTGGATCATCGACTGGGACCTCTGCGGCTTCGGACCGCCGCAATGGGACATCGCCGAGATGTGCGCCTATGCGCAGGTGCCCGACGAAATCGACCGGCACACGGTGCGCTGCTACTTCGGCGATCTTAAAGCCGCCGATTTCGAGCAGCGCCTGTTCGAGCATCGGGCGCTCAAGATGACGTCGTATATTCGGATCGCGATCCTCTGCTGGGTGCTCGAGGCGGCGGGCGGCTCGCTCGCGAGCGAGGAAGTGGCCGCCAGTATGGCCGAGAATTTCGCCGACTGGGGCAGCGGCTACGACGATTTCGCGCGCGCGGAGATCGCCGGCTTCGACGCCGTCTGGAAGGCCTACGGCAATCAGTACTGACCCTTGGCGCTAGCCGGGGCGGCTCCTCGGCCAACGGGGCACGGCCGATGAGGGGGGTGTAGTTCGAACAGGCCCTGGCGCAGGAGGCCCCGCGAGAAGAACGTCTCGAGGGCCGCGCGCGCCGATGTCTCAGTCGTGGGCGGCGGCTATGCGGGCCTGTGGACCGCCCCGGACGCGACAAACCGACACATGAGACCGATCCGCACCACACTTCCCGCGAGCATCAGGCGGGCTCGGGGACGCCGTGGCGCTTGCGCCAGTCCGCGGGGTAGACCGCGTAGAAGCACACCGACGGGCCATCCGATTCGTACTTGAGCGTCGTGCGCTCGGGTATCCAGAGCATATCGCCGGGCGTGCAGACGTAACGCCGATCGCCGACCGCGAGCCGGAAGGTTCCCTCGAAGACGAACATCACCTCGTCGTAGAGAACGGTCCAGTCCACGGAACAGTGGTCGAAGCGCGCGAGCCCGGCGCCGAGCGTTCGGCTCTCGCGGTCCGTGATCAGGCGGGCGAGTTCCATCTGCCTCGCACCGCCGGTGGCATCCTTGTAGGAAAGTTCACCGTAGCGGAAGTGCCGCACTTCGCCCATTGCGCTCTCCGTTCTCCAAGGCTTGCGGATTGACGGCCGAAGGGCCGCAGATCTAGAGCGGAATCCGATCGATGTGGAAGCAGCCCCCTCCCCCTACCCCTCCCGCGAGGGGAGGGGGGACGAAACAAATAGCTCCCTCCCCCCTTTGCGGGGGAGGGGTGGGGTGGGGGGACCATCGGCACGCTCAAGACAATCCCGCGTGATTCCGCTCGATCGGATTCCGCTCTAGCGGGACCCCATGGCCGAAGACACCGCCTTACTCCGCAGCGAGCGTCGGGTAGGTCGGCGTGCCCCAGATCTGGCGCTCGCGGATATAGGGCAGCGGGCGCTGCGGATTGGCCGACTCGAACTCGCGCGCGAGGCGGTGGGCTTCGAAGATCGTATCCGGGATGAGCCGCGGCGCGTAGCAGTCGCCCGTGCGATAGACCGCCTCGACGCCCTCCTTCGCCCACTCCGCCTGCCGCGCCTTGAGGGCCTTGTAGAGCGCCGTGTTGGGCTTTCGCGCGGTGCACAAGATCTCGGTATCGCATTCGAGCACTTCGACGTCGGTGCCGACCCGGCGCGGCATCCTGCCCGGTGTGGGCTCTCGCGAGCGCCGGTAGCCGTCGCGGAACACGTTGTAGGCGTGAACCTTGACCGTGTTGTTGACCTCGAAGCGCTCGATCCAGTGGTGGCTGTGCTCGCCGATATGCTTCTCGTGCACGAGGCGGCGGATGTTGGAGCCGTCGCCGGTGTTGTGCAGAAAGGCCGCGACGGCATCGAGTTGGGTAATGACCTCGACCTGCTTGCCCTGATCGGCCATCAGCTCGGCCATGGCGATGCCGGTGATGAAACCCTCGCCATCGACCACGATCACCCGGTCCCCGGTCGCCTTGCCCTGCATGATCTGCTCCGGCGTGGCAAAGCGCGGGGAGTCAATATCCACACCCTCGAGAGGCCCCATGGTCACGCCGGAGAATCCGTCGGTCGCCCAGTGGAAGCCGGTGGCGAGCACGATCTTGTCCGCGCCGTATTTCAGCACGCCCGGCGCATCCAGCGCGCCCGTGCCGGTGTGCACCTCGACGTTCTTGAGCTTGCCGAGCTGGATCTGCCGGTAGCCGATCACACGGCCCCACTCCGAGAGACCGGGGAAGCGCTGGACGTTGCGCATATGGCCGCCGAGCTCGCTCTCCGCCTCGCGCAGATGAACGTCGTACCCGCGCATTCCCAAAACGTGCGCGTCTTCGTAAACTTTTCCGGGTGCCAGCCGCGCCGGTATTCCTCCATCGTCGTGGCGTTCTGTGTGCAGACGATGTTGGGCAACTTCATCTCCCAACGGGCGACGCACATGTTGCAGGCGATGCATTCGCGAATGTCGTCGAGCCGGCCTTCGTCGATCTTCCTGGGCAGGAACGGATCCGCGATCGAGGCCCGGGTTGCGCCGATGATGTCGTAGTAGCCCTTGTTCAGGATATCGACCATCTCGTCGGGGCTCGTCAGGTGGCCGACCGAAAGCACGGGTGTCTTGATCGCCTTCTTCACATGGCGCAC
The DNA here is from genome assembly GCA_964631625.1 of uncultured Hyphomicrobiales bacterium. GTDB lineage: Bacteria > Pseudomonadota > Alphaproteobacteria > UBA828 > JAPUJA01 > CAZVZP01. The sequence goes on from CAZVZP010000064.1 coordinate 2,870, forward strand.
GTAGCCCAGGTGGTGATTCGACTTCTGGAAGCGCGAGGTCGCGAGGTCCTCGCCCCACTCGCCGTAGGTGCCGAGGTTCAGATCCCAGAGGTCGACGAGCCCTTCGCGCTCGATCCGCTCCATGAACTTGATCCCGAGGTCCTGCGCCTCGACGAAGCCCGGCCCCTGGAGCATGTCGATCGAGAAGCGCAGCGCGATCGCACAGCTCGCGCCCACGGCCTTCTTGGTCGCCTCGAGGATGCCGAGGCTGTAGCGCAGCCGGTTCTCGAACGAGCCGCCGTAGCGGTCGGTCCGCTTGTTGTAAAAATCGACCAGGAACTGCAGCGAAAGGAAGGAATGGGAGGCATAGAAATAGACGATGTCGAACCCCGCCTGCTCCGCGCGCTTTGCCGCCTCCACGTGGATGCGCAGCAGATCCTCGATATCCTCTTCTTCCGCCTCGACCGCGTAGACGAGCTGCTCCGCATCGGACGGATAGGGACCGGCGCCGCGTGGCACCGCGCGCGAGCTCCAATTCGGCGCGTGGGGTCCCGCGTAGGTAAGCTCGACACCGGAGAGCGCGCCGTGCTTGTGCAGGCTGTCGCACATGTGCCGCAAGTTGATGACGTCCCCCTCGTCCCACAGCCGCGCCAGCACGTAGGGCGCGTAATCCGATTCGGGGTGGATGGTGCAGGCCTCGGTGCAGAGTGCGCCCCAGCCGCCCTCCGCCTTCATCGCCCGGTGCGCCGCTTGCGCGCCCGGATAATCAGAGCCGGCGCCGTTGCATTGCGGCGTCTGGTAGAAACGGTTCTTCATGGTCTTGGGGCCGATACGGATCGGCTCGAACAACGGATCGTATTTGGGATCGCGCGGCATCTCTTCTCTCCCTCGGGGCGGCCGGCGCGGCCCGCCTCCCCCATCTCCTCTCCCGCGCTCGGGCCCTCGCCACGGCGTCTCCGATGACGCGGGGCAAACCACCGGGGCGTTCAAGCCGGATGCGCCGAATGCTACCCCCCGTGCCCCGAGGGGGCAAGACGAGGGGGTCTCAGCGGCCGCCGCCCACCTCGTAGAGCGCGCCGGTGACATAGGAGGCCTCCGCCGAGCACAGCCACACGACGAGGGCCGCCACCTCTTCCGGCTGGCCGATGCGCCCCATCGGCACGCCCGTCTTCGCCAGTTCGATGGCGCCATCGCGACCGATGCTGCGATCCCAGATGTCGGTGAGCGTCAATCCGGGGCGCACCGAGACCACGCGGATGCCTTCCTTCGCCACCTCGCGCGCCAGGCCGAGCGTGAAGGTATCGAGCGCGCCTTTGCTGGACGCATAGATCACGTCCCCGGGCAATCCGCCATAGCGGGCGGAGAGCGAAGAGACGTTCACGATCACGCCGCCCGAACCTCCAAGCCGCGTGGACATGCGCCGGATGCCCTCGCGCGCGCACAGGAACGGACCCGTCACATTGACCGCGAAGACGCGTTCGAGCCCCTTCACATCGAGATCGGCGATCTTCGTCTCGTGGTCGGTGGCGGCATTGTTCACGAGTGCCGTCACGGGGCCGAGCCGATCGTCGACCGTCTTGAACAGACGCACGACGTCGTCTTCCCGCCCCACATCGCCCTGCACCGCGATCGCTTTCCCGCCTTCGGCCTCGATCGCGCGCACGACCTTCTCGGCGCGCTCGCGCGCCTGATTGTAGTTGACGCACACCTTGTAGCCGCGGCTGCCGGCAAGCTTAGCCGCTGCGGCGCCGATGCCGCGCGAGGCGCCAGTCACGATCATCACACCCGACATCCCTGCCACCCCCGGGCCATCGCCCTCGTGAACTGGTCCTTACTCTTCTTGTTATTGTCGAGCCGTGGCCCGCTGGATCGCCTGCCACACGCGCTGCGGCGTCAGCGGCATATCGATGTGCCGAACGCCCAGATGCCAGAGCGCATCCACCACCGCATTGGCGACCGTCGCGGGCGCGCCGATCGTGCCCGACTCGCCTGCGCCCTTGACGCCGAGCGGGTTGCCCAGGCTCAGCGTCTCCTGCGTGACGACCTTGAACGACGGCAGGTCGTCGGCGCGCGGCAGGCAATAGTCCATGAACGAGCCGGTGAGCGGCTGGCCCGTTTCGGGATCGAACACGCAGGTCTCCATGAGCGCCTGTCCGATGCCCTGGGCCGCGCCGCCGTGCAGTTGGCCGTCGACGATCATCGGATTGATGACCCGGCCATGGTCTTCGACGCTGCCGTAGCTCTTGAGCGAAACCTTTCCGGTCTCGGTATCCACGACCACGGTGCAGAAATGGATCGAGGTCGGGTAATTGTAGTCGGCGGGATCGAAGAAACTCGTCTCCTCGAGCCCCAGTTCGAATCCCTCCGGGTAATCGGCGCCCGTGTAGGCCGCCTTGGCCACGTCCTGAAACGACAGCCCCTGGTTCGTGCCGCGGCGAATGAAATATCCGTCCTCGTAGGCGATGTCCTCGACAGCGCAGCGCAAGAGGTGCGCGGCGAGCGTCCGCGCCTTCGCGATGATCTTATCGGTCGAGCGCACGATCGCGGCACCGGCGAGCGTCATCGAGCGCGAGGCGAAGGTTCCGATCCCGAAGGGTTGGCGGTCGGTATCACCCTCGACGATGTCGACGTCCTCGATCGGGCAGCCGAGCCGATCCGCCACGACCTGCGCATAGGTCGTCGCGTGGCCCTGGCCGTGCGAGTGGCTGCCACAGAAGACGCTGACCTTGCCGCTCGGGTGCACACGCACGGCCGCCGATTCCCAGAATCCCATGCGGCTGCCCTGCTGGGCGCTCAGCTTGCTCGGGCCTGCCCCCGCGGCGTCGAAGAAGGCGGCCAGCCCGATGCCGAGCACCTGCGTCGTCTCGCGCGAGCGCCTCTGTGCCAGGCGCAGGGCCTCGAAGTCGACGCTGGCATCGAGCTTGTCGAGCAAGCCCGGCACATCGGCCGCATCGAACACGATACCCGTCGGCGACGCATAGGGAATCTGCTCGGGCCGGATCACGTTGCGACGCCTGAGCTCACGGGAATCGACCTTGAGCTCGCGCGCCGCATTCTCGATCAGGCGCTCGACCACATAAGCCGCTTCCGAGCGCCCCACGCCTCGGTAGGCGCACACCGGCGTCGTCGTGGTGTAGACGCCCAGGACATGGCAGTAGACCGTGGGCACCGTATAGAGACCGCAGAGCATGGGCGCATAGAAGTAGGTCGGCAGGCAGCTCGCGAAGGGATCGTGGTAGGCGCCGAGGTTGGCCAGAGTATCGACCTCGATCGCGAGTATCTTGCCGTCCCGATCGAATGCCATCCGGCATTTCGTGCGGTGGTCGCGCGCTTGGGCATCGACCAGGAAGTTCTCCGAGCGCGTCGAGGTCCAGCGCACCGGGCGGCCGAGCTTGCGCGAGGCCCAGAGCACCGTCGGCTCCTCGGGGTAATGATAGATCTTCTGACCGAAACCCCCTCCCACGTCGGGGGCGACCACCCGGATCTGGTGCTCGGGCACGCGCAGCGTGTTCTCGGCCAGCCACTGGCGCACGAGGTGCGGGGCCTGGTTCGACGTCCACAGCGTGTATCGGTCGAGCGCGCGGTCGTAGGAGCCCAGGGTTGCGCGCGGCTCCATCGGGCAGGGCGACAGGCGGTTGTTGACGAGCTCGAGTTCGGTCACATGCGCGGCCTTCCCGAACGCTTCATCGACCGCCTTGCGCTCGCCCATCTCCCAGTCGAAGGCGAGGTTGGTGCCGAAGGAGTCGTGCACGCACGGCGCGTCGGCTTCGAGCGCCTGCGCCAGGTCCACGACGGCCGGCAGCGGCTCGAAATCGACCTCGACGGCCTCCGCGGCCTCGAGTGCGGTATCGCGGTCTTCGGCCACGACCATCGCGATCGTGTCGCCCACGTGCCGGGCCTTGTCGGCAACGAGCATCGGCCGCGGCGCCGCGTGCATGGGCGAGCCGTCGCGCGAGGTCACTTCCCAGACGGTCGGCGCCCGTCCCAGACCCTCGTTCTCCCAATCGCGGCCCGTCAACACGGCGAGCACGCCCGGCATCGCGCTTGCCGCCCCGGTGCGCACCGCTCGAATCCGGGCATGGGCATGAACGCTGCGCACATACGCCGCATACGCCGTATCCGGGAGCACGATGTCGTCGACGTATCGCCCGCGGCCGGTCAAGAACCGCGGGTCTTCGATCCGTCGGATGGACTTACCGATATACATCGCCGACCTTCTCTCTGCCGCGGAACTCGCGAACCCACCCCCTAGTCGAGCACGATCAGATCGTGCGGGATACGGTGGGCAAACTCGGCCTTGCCGCCATCGAACAACAGCGTGTCGATCAGCAGCGACAGCCCCGCCGTCCGCGGCAAATAGAAATCGCTCTCGTAGTTGATCACCATACCCTCCTCGAACAGCTTGTCGCCGTTGTCGACCTCGACATCGTAGGACCATGGCCCCACCCAATCGGGCGGGAACGCGCAGCCCAGCTCGTAGCCGCCGGTCCACCACTGCTCGCCCCAGAGGCCCACCTCTTTGTAATACGCCTTGAGCGCATTGCACGCGCTCTGCACCCGGGCGCCGGGCTTGGCCGCCGCCTTCAACACCGGAAAGGATTTCGCGGACTTTGCGATGGTGTCCGCGACCTCCGGGTGCGGCTCGCCGATCGAGAAGCTGCGGGCGCAGTCCGAGTGATAGCGGTTGTAGACCGCGCAGACGTCGACGTTGACGATGTCGCCCGCGCACATCACACGGCGCGATGGCATCGAGTGCGGGACGGCGCTCTTGGGCCCGGCGTGCACGGGCAGCGTGATGCTCGGGTTCTCGCCGCCCGCTCTCGCCATCGCCACCATGATCTCGCCCCACACCTCGAGCTCGGTCACGCCGGCTCGAATGGTGCATTGCGCCGCTTTCATACCGATCTCCGAGATGCGCGCGGCGGTGCGCGTAAACGCCATCTCTTGCGGCGATTTAATGTGGCGGACGCCGTTGACGATAGGCGTCGCCTCGACGGTCTTGCGCACGCCGGCCTTCTCCATCTTGGTCTGGAACTCCTCGCTCACGGCACGCGGCGGCCGATAGGCGCGCATTTCGAGCCCCATCGTTCCCTTGGCCCATCCTTCCTTCTTGAGCTCGGAGACGATGAAATCGAGCAACGTCATGTCATGACGATCGAGGATACGGACGTCGCGGGTCACGGTGGAATATTTGCAGAGGTTGCGCTCGGCATCGCCCTCGAACTGAATGCACTCCTCCTTATCGGCGCGGATCGCGATGCCGCTGATCGGCACCCAGTGCTCGAGAACCTGGGCCTGGTACCAGAGGGCCTGATAGCCGCTCAAGTAGTACACGCTTTCGGGGCTCGCCACGAACAGGAGGTCGATCTTGGCCCGCGCCATCGCCTGGCGCACCTTGTCGAGACGCCCGCGGTATTCCGCCAGCGGGAACGGCACGCTCGGCTCCGGCGAGCCGAACTCGAGAATGATCGATCGGTTGCTCACGCGCTTCGCCATGCTCCCCTCTCCCTTTGCCTTCGGCTCCGAGCCGCCGCCGCGTCCTCGTCCATTATCGATCAACCCCTGCGCGGTAGCACGGCTCCGCGCTGGCCGTTCCCCGTCCTCACTTCTTGCCCGTCGCCCCCACCTTCGAAGAGATCACCGAGCCCTCGCGCCCACCCTGGCGCCATCGGCTGATTCGGGCCGGCAGGCTCTCGAGGCCTTGCGGCAGGAACAGCATGGTCAAGATCAGGATCACGCCGTAAATGAGCGGGCGGTACTCGAGGGCCACGCGCGCGACCTCGTTGATGATCGTGAGCAGCGTCGCCCCGACGATCGGACCGATGAAGGTCGCCGTGCCGCCGACGATCGCCCACACCATGACGTTCAACATCAGCTCGAGACCGAACGCATGGGGGCTGATATTGCCGTAGTAATGGGCGTAAAGCGCGCCCGCGATGCCGGCGAAGAAGGAAGCGACGACGAACGCCTGCGTGCGGTAACGGCGCGCGTTCACTCCGATCGACTCGGCAAGCGAGTCCTTGAAGTGGATCGCGCTCAAGGTGAGCCCGAAGCGGGATCGCTCGAACCGGTACATGACGAAGATAGAGATCGCGAGCACGATGAAGGCGAAGAAGTAGAAGGACATCGGCCGCCCGAGGCTCCAGTCGCCGATGTGCAAGCTCGGGATGCCGGTTAGGCCGTCGGCGCCGCCGAAGAACTTGCGGAATTTAAGCCAACAGAGCCGGATCGCTTCGGCCGCCGCGAAGGTGCCGATCAGGAAGAAGAAGGCCTTCATGCGAAACAGCGGAAAGCTCAACACATAGGCCACGAACGCCGACATGAGCCCGCCCAATGGGATGCCGAGCCAGGGCGACAGGCCGAGCCTTATGCACAAGAGCGCGCTCGTGTAGGCCCCCACCCCCATGGTCACCACATGACCGAACGACCATTCGCCGGTCAGCACGATAAAGCGATAGCTCGCCACGACCAGGATGTTGATAAAGAGGAGGATCAGGATCTCGAGCTGGAAGGGGCGCACGACGAAGGGCAGCACGCCGACGAGCGCGAGCACCGCTAAAAGCCCCGCCCCCCTGCCCCACAGGAGATTGGGCGGGCCGATGAGAATCGCCGAGCCCGCGTGCGCTCCGCTGCCCGATTCGCGCTCCGCGATGCCCAGGATTCCCGCCGGTCGGAACACGAGCACGAGCAGCATGAGAAGCAGAGCCAGGATGCTCGAGGTGACGCCATCGACAAAGGTGGTCACGAAGGTGTCGAAAAAGGCATAGAGCACCGAGGCGATCACGGCGCCCACGAGGCTGCCCATGCCGCCCACGATGATCACGATGAACGCCGTGATGATCACGGACCCGCCCATATGGGGATTGACCACCACGAGCGGCGACATCAACGCACCACCGATGCCTGCAAACCCCGCGCTCATCGCCATCGCGATGAGGGCAAGCACGTTCATGTTCATGCCTTGGAGCGCCGCCGCTTCCGGATCCTGGGTGCAGGCGCGCAGCGCCCAGCCCACCTTGGTGCGTTTGAGGAAGAGCCAGAAGGCAAGCAGGAGCCCGCCCGTCATTCCGAGCACGAGGAGGCGCTGGTACGGCACCGCAACGCCGGTGAGATCGAACGGCACCCACGCGCCCTTGAGAGGCGCGATCACGTTCTTCATCAGCCCTTCGCCGAAGAAGTGCACGGCCGCGACCTGGAGGATAAACAGCATGCCGATCGAGAGGATCATGCCGCCCAGCATGTTGCCGCGCACCGGGCGGAACAGGGCGACCTCCATGAAAATTCCGATCGCGATGACCAGGAGAACAGCGAGCACGACGGCGATGAAGAACGGAAGATTCTGCTGAGAATAGAGAAAGAAGACCGTGTAGGCGCCCGCCATGTAGAGTTCGCCCTGCGCGAAATTCACGACGCGCATGACACCGAAGATGAGCACGAGGCCCACCGCGAACAGGGCGATGAAGCTGCTCGAGACGACGGCGTTGATGACGGTCTGGAGAATCAGCTCAGGCATGGGCCGACGCAGTCAAGCTGAACCCGTGCGGAGTCACGGCGCGCATCCGGGCGGTTCAGGGTGCCAAGTCCGTTTTTTTCCCGCTCTCGACAAAGCGGCGGCGGCCCATGACCGCGCACGAGCCGCCGCCTCGACGGTGGACCGTGTCATCAGATCTGCTTGGCGACACCCATGATCTCATAGTGCTTCATGAGCAGATCGAAATGCTCGTCGAGCCACTCGTTGAGATCGACCATCTCGACGACGACGGCCTTGCCGTTTTGCATTTGCACGGCGGGCCAGTTCCCCACGATGGAGTTGTCGATCCCGTTGGCGTCCTTGCCGCGCCAGCGCCCCTTGCCGAAGATGCTGGGGGCCGGATCGAGCCCCCGCATGCTCTCCAACATCTCCATCGGATTGTAGCTGCCGCCCGCCTCGACCGCAGCCTTCCAGGCCACCAGGTTCGCCGGATAGAGCATCGAGACAGCGTTCCAGCTGCCCGGCCAGCGCTCCTCCGACTCCGTGTAGAACCGGGCCGGCTCGGGGAACGGGACGTCGGATTCCTGAAGGCGCGGATCGTCGAAATCGGCATAGGAGTGCACGTATCCTTCGACAAACTCGACGCTCGTTTTCTCGATGACCTGCCAGTAGTTGTCCAAGGTCGTGGCAAGCAGCTGGCCCTTCCAGCCCTGAAGATACGCTTGCTCGCACATGAGATTGATGAAGTCGGGCCAGGCGGTGCCCCAGCACAGCACGTCGGGCTTCGCGGCAATCATCGAGGCGACGATGGGCGCGAAGTCCACCGTGTCGGTACCGAATATCTTCTGCTCGACCACCTCCATGCCGACCGATTCGAATATCGCATTGAAGGACGCGATCGCATAGAGCCCGACCTCGTCATTTTGGCAGGCGATGGCAACCTTCTTCACCTCGGGATAGTTCTTCACGAACCAAGTCCCGCCCGCGAAGTTTTCGTAGGGGAAGGGCTCCGTGAGCGCCAGCAGATAAGGGGACTCGGGTGAGGTGTCGTATTGCACGAGCGTGGTCGAGACCATCTCGTTTTCGGTCAAAAACGCCTGCATGGCGCGCGCCGGCGAGCCGTAGGAGGCGACGATGAAGCTCACCTCGTCCTCGAGCAGAACCTTCTTCGCGCCCGCGAGCGCCTTGGCCGGATCGAACTCGTCGTCGTAGGCCACCATCTCGAGCGTGTACGTCTCATCGCCGACCTTGATTCCGCCCGCCGCGTTGTACCAATCGACCAGCACTTGGCAGCCGTAGTAGCCGGGCAGGCCCCAGCCGGCGAGTGGACCCGTGAGCGCGCCGACGTAGGCGACGCGAATGACGCCCTGGTCCGCGGCCGACACCCGCCTCGAGACGATGGCCGGCGCAGCCAGACCGGCCGCAGCAGCTGCACTCCCGGCGACGAACCGCCGGCGACTGATTCCCTTCCTCATCTGAACCCTCCCTTTATGCTCCGCGCGTCCCGTGCACGCTCTGGAAAACCCTGCATTTTCATTCATCCTAATGCCACTCGCAGCCAAGCAAAAGCCCAATACGAGCCGCTCCGCGTTCTATCGGCGGGGAGGGAGAAATTCGCCGCGCCGCGGCGGTGCGGCACCCGGCCCCGGGCGACGGCCCGCGAAGCCCCACGGCCGTGCGCCTGTACCGCCGAACAGGCCCCTCGGAGGCACTTCGGTCGCTCAACGGCCGGCTGGCGCACCCGACGCCAGCACCTCGAGCAGCGGCACGAGATGCGGTTGAAAGCGGCGCCAACGGCCAATCGAGCCGGTGTGGATGGGTCGGCGCACCTCGACCGCGCTCGCTGTCTTGACCGGGCGGTCGGTTTCGTGGAACGCCAGGCAGCCGTCGTGCCAGGGCAGCGCGCAAAACCTCAAGAGGGCGGCGGTAACGGCCTCGGGCGCGGCGACCAGGCTTTCGTAGCGGAGCGCAAACAAACATTCCGGGAACAATTCCTGCCAGCGGCCCATGAGACGCTCGCACAGCCGAAAGTAGCCTCCGAGCTCGGCCAGATCGTAGGTGAAGTGATTCCCGTTCGAGAACAGGTGGGTGAAGCAGGAGACACAGGTGTCGAGCGGATCGCGTAGGCAGTGGATGATCCGTGCGTTCGGCAGCATGGCGTGTAGGAAGCCG
>CAZVZP010000065.1:0-10464 GCA_964631625.1 uncultured Hyphomicrobiales bacterium
TAGCCACAATCCGCAAATGCCTGCGCTTCGCCAGTTTGTAAACAGCGCCTAGACCTTATTGCCGCACACCGTGCATCGATAATTCCCGATTGTGCCAACGGCAAGAAGAATCCAGACAATCCCCCACAAACCCATGGTAAAAATTGTCAGAAACAGATGAAGTATATGATTGGGCTTCGTCCCAACAGCCAATGTGTGTTTCTTGCAGAAAGAGCAATATCTCCCAGTTTGCTTTTCAGCCATGGAGCCCCCTCCGGATTCATGCGCGTCGCTTACAGATCGTCAGGCGTTTATTTTTTTATTTTTTACTTACGAATCAAACTGCTACAAAAAGCCAAGTCAAGCAAATTTACAGGGTAAGACGCTGGCGCCGCACTCGGTGCTTGAAAGCGAGCGCCTTGGGCGAGCCCTCACGCGTCGGACTGTCGTTTGTTCAGGAAATCGCGCGCGCGGGCCACCGCCTCGGCGATGCCCACCCGGGCCACGCCGACACCCTCGGGGAAGGCGCTCAAGAGCCGGCTCGGCATCATGGCATCCAGCAGCACGAACACGCCCCGGTCGTCCGCCCGGCGCACCAAGCGCCCAAACGCCTGCTTGAGTTTCAAGCGCGTCAGCATGTCGTCGTAACGCACACCCCCGAAGGCCTGGCGGCGCGCGCGATGGAGAATGTCGGCACGCGGCCAGGGCACGCGATCGAACACGATCAAGCGCAGCGCGCGCCCCGGCACGTCGACCCCGTCGCGCACCGCGTCGGTGCCCAAGAGGCAGGCGTTCTCTTCGGCGCGGAAGATTTCGACGAGGGTGGTGGTATCGAGCGCGTCCACATGTTGAGCGTAGAGCGCGATACCGGCCTGCTCGAGCGCGGGCGCGATGCGCGCGTGCACGGCGCGCAGCCGCGCGATCGCGGTGAACAACCCGAGCGCGCCGCCGCCCGAGGCGAGGAAAAAGGCGCGGTAGGCGGCCGCCACCTGGTCGGGGTCGTCCTTGCGCACGTCGCCCACGATGAAGACGCGGGTGTTCTGCCCGTAGTCGAACGGCGAGGGCAACGCGGTGCGCTCCGGCGGATCGGTCAGGTGGCGGGTACCGCAGCGCGCCTCCGCCGCGGCCCAATCGGAGTCCGTATCACCCGTGCCATCGCGCAGCGTCGCCGAGGTGATGAGCACGCCGTGCGCGCGCTTGAGCACGGCCTCGGCGAACGGCGCCATCGGATCGATCGTATGGCGGTGCATGCCCACGTCGCGCTCCCGGCCCTCGATGCGCTCGAGCGAAAACCAATCGACCATGCCTTGGGGCGCCCCGGCCAGCCCCTCGCGCTCCCCGCCCCCGATGAGGCTTGCCAGCATGGCCCGCCAGGCGGCGAGCTGGTCGCGGCCGCGGCGCAAGAGGCCGCGGCAGGCCGCCTCGATGCGGAGCCGCGCGGCGCTATCCAGAGTCCCGGCCTCGGCCTCGAGCCGCGCGGCAAGGCGCAGCGCCAGCGCCACCATGGGACGGCTCAAAGCGCCGAGCGCCCCATCCAGGGCCTGCGCGGCCTCCGGCAATCCCGGCACGGGCGGCAGGGTCTCGGTCTCGATGCTGTAGGGGCCGCGCACATCGCGCGCGCGAGCCAAGACCTGCGTGCGCACGAGCGCAAGAAAGCGCTCCGACGGCCCTTGCGGCGCGTCGGCTGCGAGCCGTTCGTGCCAGCCCACCGCAGGCAGCGCACGGGCCGCCTTCAGCGTCTCCTCGAGCGCGCGCACCAAGGCGTCCGAGCCTTCGACGAGATCGGCCACGCGGCTTTCGAGGCCCCGCGCGCGGCTTCCGGCGCCCCGCGCAGCGGTGCGCTCCGGGCCCAGAAGCCAGCGCCTAAGCTCGTGCGCCTCGGCGCCGCTCAAGAGCGCCGAGAACGTCGAATCCGCGGCATCGAACAGGTGGTGGCCCTCGTCGAACACATAGCGCGAAGGCAGCGCACGATCGTCCGACAGATCCTCCGCGGCCAGCGCCGCCTGAGCCATGACGAGGGCATGGTTCGCAATGACCAGCTGGGCCCGCCGGGCCAGACGCTGACTCTTCTCGATGAAGCAGCGGCGGTAATGGGGGCAGGCCGAATAGATGCACTCGCCGCGCTTATCCGTGAGCTCGAGCGTGCGGCGTGTGCCCAGGAGGCTCACGAGCCAGGCCGGGAAATCGCCGCCCACCATGTCGCCGTCGCGCGAGGCCTCGGCCCAGCGGGCCATGAGCCCTAACGCCACGCGCTCGGCGGGCCATAGCGCCGCGCGGTTGGCGGCATCTTCGAAGTTGAGCAAGCACAGGTAATTCTCGCGGCCCTTGCGCAGCACCGCCCGCTGCGCCTTCTCGCGCGGCTCGGGGTAGAGCCGGTCGAGCTCGCGGTCGATCTGGCGCTGCAAGTTCCGGGTGTAGGTCGAGAGCCACACCGGGCCCTCGTTCTTCTCGCTCCACAGGCTGGCGGGCGCGATGTAGCCCAAGGTCTTGCCCACGCCCGTGCCCGCCTCGGCCACGACCACCCGCGGCCGCTCGGCCTCGTCAGGAGCGGCGAAGGCACGGGCAGCGGCCTGCGCAAAGGCCTTCTGCTGGGGCCGCGGCTCGGCGCCCTCGCCCAGGAGCCGGGCGAGGCGTTCGAGGGTCTCGGCCGAAGACACGGCGAGATTGCCGGGAGGGGGCGGCGGCGCTTCGTCGGACCACTCGTTAAGCCGGGTCCACACCGCGAGCGCGGAGCCCTTGCGCGCCGCATCCCCGCGCGCCCCAGCCAAGCGCAGCGCCGCCTCCACCGAGGCGCCCCACAGCCAGCCGCCGCGGTTCATCGCCTGCGCAATGGCCACGGCCTCTGCGCCGTGGCGTATGCCCGGCGCCGCCAGTTCGTTCAAGAGCGCGCGTGCGGCATCGTGCAATGCGAGCGCCTCACCCTCGAGCCCGCGCGGCTCGGCGAGTCCAAGCGCCTGGGCCAGGCCCTTGGGTGTCGGCACCGTGAACCGCGCGGGGCGCGCGAAGGCGAAGAGTTCCAAGAGATCGAACGCGGGGAAGAGCGGCATCTCGAGGCGCCGCGCCAGCGCCGGGCCGTGGCAGAGGAGCGGCGGTTCGAGCGCGCGCAGGTACGCCGCCGCATCCTCGAGCGTCATCTCCTCGATCTCGCCGTCCTCGGAGACGAACACCGCGCGCGACACGCCGACGGCAAGCGCGCGGGTGCGCGGCGCGAAGGCGTCGACGTTGGCAACGCTCAAGCTCATGGCTCGGACTATAGGGGGCCGGGGCGCCATCCCCCAACCCCATCGCCGGGCCGCGACGTTGACGGATGCGGCCCTATCGCGCATTGTCCGGGCCAAAGCCGCGGATCCCATGCCTCTCCACCCCGAGATCGCTCGCTCCAGCAACGCTTGGCCCTTCGTCGAGGCCCGCAAGCTCGTCGAGCGCACGGGCGGAAGGCCCCCCGCCAAGGGCTACGTTTTGTTTGAGACCGGCTATGGGCCTTCCGGGCTGCCCCACATCGGCACCTTCGGCGAGGTCGCGCGCACGACCATGGTGCGCCGCGCCTTCGCCGCCCTCTCGGATATTCCGAGCCGGCTCTTCGCCTTCTCCGACGACATGGATGGGCTTCGCAAGGTGCCCGACAACGTGCCCAACGCGGCCATGATGGAGCGCCATCTCGGCATGCCCTTGACCGCGATTCCGGATCCATTCGGCGACTGCCACGAGTCCTATGGGCATCACAACAACGACAAGCTGCGCCAGTTCCTCGACACCTTCGGCTTCGACTACGAGTTCAAGAGCGCGACCGCCTGCTACAAGGGCGGCACGTTCGATCAGACCCTGCTTTCGGTCCTACGCCATTACGACGCCGTCATGGCCGCGGTATTGCCGACGCTTCGCGCCGAGCGCCAGCAGACCTTCAGCCCGTTCCTCCCCGTCTGCCCCGAGAGCGGCAAGGTGCTCCAGGTGCCGATCGTGGCGCACGACGAGGCGGCAGGCACGATCGCGTTTACGAACGACAGCGGCCGCACCGTCGAGGTGCCGGTGACGGGCGGGCGCTGCAAGCTCGGCTGGAAGACCGACTGGGCGATGCGCTGGCGCGCCTTCGAGGTCGATTACGAGATGTCGGGCAAGGACCTGATCGACTCGGTCAAGCTCTCGAGCGCGATCGTGCGCATCTTGGGCGGCGCGTCGCCCGAGGGCTTCACCTACGAGCTGTTTCTGGACGAGAACGGCGAGAAGATCTCCAAGTCGCGGGGCAACGGGCTCACCATCGAGGAATGGCTGACGTACGGCTCGCGCGAGAGCTTGGCCCTCTACATGTATCTCCACCCGCGCAAGGCGAAGCGCCTCACCTTCGACGTGATTCCGCGCCACGTCGACGACTATCTCGAGCACCTGCGCCGCTTTCCCGACGAGGGCCCCGAGAAGCGCCTCGACAATCCGGTCTGGCACATCCACGGCGACCGCCCTCCTGCGCCCGAGACCGGCCTCTCCTACGCCGTGCTGCTCAACCTTGCGAGCGTGTGCAACACCGAGGACAAGGCGGTGCTCTGGGGCTTCATCGCGCGCTATGCGCCGGGCGCGGAGCCTGCGACCTCGCCCATTCTGGATGAGCTCGCGGCCTGCGCGATCAACTACTACCGCGATTTCGTGAAGCCCAAGAAGGCCTACCGCGCGCCCAACGAGCTCGAGCGAAGGGCGCTCGAGGACCTGGCCCAGACCCTCGAGGCGCTGCCGCGCGATGCGAGCGCCGAGGCCGTTCAGAACGAGGTTTACGAGCTCGGGAAAAGGCACGGCTTCGCAAGCCTGCGCGACTGGTTCAAGGCCCTCTACGAAGTCCTCTTCGGCCAGAGCGAGGGCCCGCGCATGGGCTCCTTCATCGCGCTTTACGGGCTTTCGGAGACCGTCGCGTTGATCCGCCGCGTGCTCCGGGGCGAGGACTTGGCCGCATGACAAGCACGGACGAGCGGTTGGATCGTGGCCGGGGCGCGCACGCGCGGCCCGGCGCCCCGCGGCCCCCGAGATCGGGCCTCATCCGCCAGCGCCTGCGCGACAGCCGGATTGTCGTGGCGTTGATCGGCGTGCTCCTTCTCGTATCGAGGCCTCTGCTCGATTCGAACTGGCGGTGGCACGAAGGACTCGAATACGGCGGCTATGCGCTCGCGATCCTGTGCGTGTTCGGGCGCATCTGGTGCTCCGCCTACATCGGCGGCTACAAGAACCAGCGTCTGCTTACGGTCGGGCCGTTTTCGGTCGTGCGCAATCCGCTTTACATCTTCTCGTTCATCGGCATCCTCGGCATCGCCCTCATGGTGGAGAGCGCTGTCATCGCCGCGCTGCTCGTCGGTGCGTTTGCGCTCTATTACCGCCGCGTCGTGCGCGCCGAGGAGAACAATCTGCGTACGCAGTTCGCCGAAGCTTACGAAGCTTATTCGGTGCGCGTGCCGCGCTGGCTGCCGAAGTTTTCGCTCTTCACCAGCCCCGACCGGATCGAGATGCATCCGCACTTTCTCTTGAAGGCGATGCGGGATGGCCTCTGGTTTCTGCTCGCGTTTCCTATCCTCGAGCTGGTCGAATACCTGCATGACATCGGTTGGCTGCCGACCCTGTTCACCCTGCCCTAGGCTCGAGGTCCCGGCGCGTGCAGCCGGGGGTGCTCCTTGCCCGATGCTCTGAGACTTGCTCTGCGCTCGCTCCGCCTGCTGCCGGCGGAGTGCGCGCACGATGCGACGCTCTGGCTGCTGCGCCGGGGCCTCGTTCCAGCTCGCCCCATAAGACACGATCCGGCGCTCGCGGCCTCCGTCTTCGGCCGCGCCTTCGCGACTCCGTTGGGCCTCGCCGCCGGGTTCGACAAGAACGCGCTCGCGCTTTCCGCGCTGTGCCGCTTGGGCTTCGGCTTCATCGAGGTAGGCGGCGTAACGCCCAGGCCCCAGGCGGGCAATCCGCGGCCGCGCGTATTCCGCCTGGCGGAGGATCGCGCGGTGATCAACCGCATGGGGCTCAACAACGAGGGCATGGAGGCGATGGCCCGCCGCCTGGAGGCCTTCCGCGCGCGCGAGCGGCCCGCACCCTGCCCCATCGGCATCAATCTGGGCCCCAACAAGGACTCCCCCGATCCCGCGGCGGACTACGAAGTTCTCATCGCACGCTTTGCCGGACTCGCCGACTATTTGGTCCTCAACGTCTCCTCGCCGAATACGCCGGGCCTGCGCGCGCTCCAGGAGAAGGATCGGCTCCTCCCCTTGCTCGCTCGCGCAATCGAGGCGCGCGAACGGGCCCATGCCCGCCGTGCCGGCCGATTGCCGTTGCTCCTCAAGATTGCACCCGACCTCTCGGCGGCATCGCTCGACGGGCTGTGTGCCGCGGCGCTCGCTTGTGGCATCGACGGGCTCGTGGTCAGCAACACCACCGTGGGCGAGCGCGAGGGACTCAAGAGCCGGCAGTGCAACGAGAGCGGTGGCTTGAGCGGCAAACCGCTCTTGGCGCTTTCGACGCGCGTCTTGAGCGAGTGCCATCGGATCACGGGCGGCCGTCTGCCGCTCATCGGCGTCGGCGGCATTTCGTCCGGTGCCGACGCCTACGCCAAAATCAGGGCCGGTGCCTCGCTCGTGCAGCTCTATACGGCGCTCGTCTACGAAGGCCCGGCGCTGATCGCGCGCATCGAGGACGAGTTGCTTGCGGCGCTGCGCGCCGATGGCTACGCAACGCTCGGCGAGGCGGTGGGGGCGGCGCACCCTAGCCGCTAAGACGCCGCCTTCCGGCCCAACAGGCGCCGCCCTTCCGCGTATTGCCAACTTAAGAAGCCGGGCACGCCCAGAAACAGCTCGCGGAAGCGCTTGCCGAGCGAGAGCGCCAGCGCCGCCTCGGGCGCGAGGCCCACGGCGGCCCCCAACAGCAGAAAGCCGCCCTCCTGCACCCCCAGTGCGCCCGGCACGATGAAGCCCGCGGCGCGCACCGCCTGGCCCAGACTCTCGAGCAGCAAGGCATCGAGCACGGAGACTTCCCGTCCCATGAAGTACAGGATCAGCCACACCTCGCCCACGCCCACGAGCCAGCCGAGGAACTGCCAGAGCACGCTCAAGGCCACCGCTCGTCGGTTGCGGTAGAGCACGCGGATCGCCGCATCGAGCCGTTTCGCCCCGCCCACGAGCTTGAGCCACTCGCGCCCGGACACCAGGCGCTCGAGAAGGCGTGTGGCAAAGAGGAAGAGCCCCAGGCGCTGGGCCAGGAAGAACGCGCCGAGCAGAGCCGCGAAGAGCGCGGCGCCGATCGCAGCATTCGCCGCGATCCCGTTCGTGCTGCCCTCGCGCGCGACGAGAAGCCCGACGCCGAGCAGCGTGAACAACACTTGCGCGAAGACGCCGAGCGTCAAGTTGACGACGATGTAGGCGCCCGCGCGCGGCCCCGGAACCCGCTCGGCGTAAAGCAGCCGGCTCTTCACGAGCTCGCCGCCGATCTGCGCCACGGGCAGGAGCGAGTTCACGGCTTCGCCGACCCACTGCATCCACACGAGCCGCGCGTACGCGGGCCGGTGGCGCCGGCCGATCAGCACCCGAAAGCCGAGCGTATCGATGGCGACGACGATCAAGTGAAAAAGCGCAACGCCGACGAGCCCCCAGCCGATGGCGGCGAAGGCGCGCGCCACCTCGCCCGCGCCCTGCCACAGGATGAGCGCGGCCGCCGCCGCGAGGCCGAGGAAAAGAAGGAGAAGCGCCGAGCTCTTGATGCGCGCGGACACGGGCGCCGCCGCTCCGCTCGGCGCGCGGGCCGCTACGCGACCTTGCGGCGCGTGCGCGAAGCCACGGCGAAGCTGCCGAGCTTGGTCAAGATCTCCCACACCGGGCCGGGGAACCGGCGAAGATCGCGCATCACCGCCTCGAACGCCTCGAGGAACCAGCGCACGTCGTCCTCGCCGATGATGAGCGGCGGGATGAGCTTGATCACGTCCATGTTGTGGCCGGCGACCTGCGTCAGCACCGCATGATCGTCGAGCAGCGGTATCGTCACGGCCTGCGGGAAGAGCCCGGCGTTCATCCGGTGGATCATGTCCCACGCCGTGCGCAAGGCGAGCGAGGCGGGCCGTTGGAACTCGATGCCGATCATCAGGCCGCGCTGGCGCACCTCCTTGATGAAGGGCGACTGCGCGGCAATCGCCTCGATGCCCTGACGAAGCCTGGCGCCCATGGCCTCGGCGTTGGCGATCGCATTGCTCTCGTCCATTTCCTTGAGCGAGGCGAGCCCCGCGACCATCGCCAGGCTGCCCTGGCCGAAGGTCGAGGAATGGATCACCGCGCGCTCGAGATTCGAGAACACGGCGTCGTAAATCTCGCGCCGTGTCAGCACCGCGCCCACCGGCACGTAGCCGCCCGAGAGCGACTTCGACAGAACGACGATGTCGGCCTCGACATTCTCATCGTAGTCGATGCCGAGGAAGCGGCCCGTGCGCCCCATGCCGGCCTGCACCTCGTCCGCCACGAACAGCGCGCCGTAGCGATGGCACAGCCGCGCGGCTTCCGCGAGGTAGCCGGGGCTCGGCATGAAGATGCCCTTGCCCTGAACCGACTCGACGATGAAGGCGGCGACATCTCCCGCCTTCAGTGCGTCCTCGAGCGCGTTCAGATCATCGAACGAAACTTCGCGCGCGAACGGCGGCAGCGGGTCGAAACCCGCGCGGAAGCTCGGGCAGCCGTTGAGCGCGAGGGCCCCCGTGGTCAGCCCGTGGAACGCGCGCTCGCAATAGAGGATCACGGGCCTGCGGGTTGCGCCGTGCGCGAACTTGATCGCGGTCTCCGTGCCCTCGGTGCCGGAGTTGGTCAGATACACGATGTCGAGGCCCCGTCCGACGCGCTTCTTGAGCTCTTGCGCGAGCAGGCCCGAGAGCAGCGGCGCCTCCAGTTGGACGAGGCTCGGGTAGTCGAGCGCGAGAAAGTCCCGCAGCGTGTCGCGGATCGCTCGGTTGTTGCGGCCGAAGTTGAACATGCCGTAGCCGGCCAGCATGTCGAGGTACTTTCGGCCCTTCTCGTCCCACAGATACGGGCCCTCCGCGCGCACGTAGCAACGGTCGTAGCCGATCGCCTTGAGCATCTTGGCGAACTGCGGGTTGACGTGCTCCTCGTGCAGCGCGTAGTTGCGGCCTTGGGCCTCCTGGAGCAACTTGCGGATGTCGAGCGGCAAGGCGAGCAGTCCTCTCGAATCGACCGGCGTGAAGCCGCCATCCAAACATCGCGCGCCGCCGGCCCCCGGAGCAGCCCATCGGACGGCTGCGTCACGTCGGCGTCGGTGTTCCAAACAGCGTGCCCAATCTACCCTGCCCCTTGTGCAAAGAAAAGGCGCCGCGGCGGTGCAGGGCGCGCGGCGCTGGCGTGGTTAATGCCGCTGCGCTACGGTTGGCCCCCATGAGGCGCAAACGGCGCGTGGCGACCGCGTGGGCGGACGGCGATTCGCCGGCTTCTCTGTGCGGCGGGAGGGCCGTTGGACTCGCGTTCGCGCTCGCGCTCCTCGCCGCTTGCAGCGATAAAATCACCGTGAGCAGCGAGGCGGAAGGCCCCGATGCCGCCGCCTCGTTCAGCGGTTTCGCGGACATGCCGATGCCCTCCGGCGCCCTCATGGACCTCTCGCGCACGCTCATCTTCGGCAAGGACGATCGCTGGACCGGGCGCCTGGCCCTCGAGACCGACCAGTCGCCGGATGCGGTCTACG
The DNA here is from genome assembly GCA_964631625.1 of uncultured Hyphomicrobiales bacterium. GTDB lineage: Bacteria > Pseudomonadota > Alphaproteobacteria > UBA828 > JAPUJA01 > CAZVZP01. The sequence goes on from CAZVZP010000065.1 coordinate 9,664, forward strand.
AGTTCTACCAGCGCGAGATGCCAAAATATCAGTGGCAGGAAATTACGGCGCTGCGCGCGGAGACGAGCGTGATCACCATGGCCCGCGACGACCGCATCGCGACGGTGATGATCGAGTCCGCCGGCCTCTCGGGCAGCGCCGTCACCATCACGGTCGGCCCGCGCTCGCCGCTCGAGGAGCCGCAATAGGCTCACGGGCCATCGTAAGAGACACGGTACACCGCGCCCGCCTGATCGTCCGAGACGAGCAGCGCGCCGTCCGGCATCACCAGGACGTCGACCGGCCGGCCCCAGTTCTCCTCGCCTTCGAGCCAGCCCTCGACAAAAGGTTCGTAGGCGAGCGCCCGATCCTCCTCGACACGCACCAGGCTCAAGCGGTAGCCGATCTTGGCCGAGCGGTCCCACGAGCCATGCTCGGCGATGATGATCTGGCCGCGGTACTCCGGCGGGAACATCGACCCGTCATAGAAGCGCAGGCCGAGCGCCGCGACGTGCGGACCGAGGCGTTGTGCCGGCGGCACAAAGGAGTCGCAGGGCGCCAAGGCGCCGAACTCGGGATCGGGCAACGTGCCGCCGTGGCAGTAGGGAAAGCCGAAATGGAGTCCGGGACGATCCACGCGGTTGAGCTCGTCCGGCGGTTCGTCATCGCCCAAATGGTCGCGCCCGTTGTCGGTGAACCACAGCTTGCCGCTCTCGGGGTGCCAATCGAAGCCCACGGAGTTGCGCACCCCTCGGGCGATGACCTCGAACGCCGAGCCATCGGGCGCAAGCCGCGCGATGGTGGCGTAGGGCTCCGGCGGCG
>CAZVZP010000065.1:10491-12489 GCA_964631625.1 uncultured Hyphomicrobiales bacterium
AGACGTTGCACGGCGCGCCGACCGGCACGTAGAGCCAGCCGTCGGGCCCGAAGGCGATGAACTTCCAGCCGTGATGACGCTCGCTTGGCAGGCGGTCGAACACCACGACCGGCTTGGGTGGGTCGTCGAGCCGGGCCTCGATATCGTCGAAGCGAAGGATGCGGCCGACCTCGGCGACGTAAAGCGCACCCTCCCGCAGCGCCACGCCGTTCGGCATATTGAGACCCGAGAGCAGGCGAACCACCCGGTCCGGCCGGCCGTCGCGGTCGCGGTCGGGCAACGCATAAACCTGACCGGCCCGGCGCGTGCCGACGAACACCGTGCCCGCTTCGCCCAAGGCGAGCGAGCGCGCATCCGGGAGCCCGGCCGCATAGAGTTCGATCGCGAAACCCGGCGGCGCGGACAGGCGCTCGACCGGGAGCTCGCCTGCGGCCGAAGGCCCAGCCGCGATCGTCAGGACAAGCGCCGCCGCGAAGGCTCGTGAAACCGGAAGGGCGATCAGCACGGGCGCTCCGGGATAAAGATTTGTTAACGATATTCCTGGACGGTACCACAGCCTCGTGCGAACGCCGGGGGCCGTTCCGCCGCAATGAACTTGCTTCTCCATCTCATCATCGTGGCCGCCTACCTGACGGTGGCCGGCGCCGCCGCAGCCGGAGTGCCGCAGGCTCTGTTCGCCGTCGGCCCCGAGGAGTCGCGCTTGATCGCCGGCGCCGCCCTCCTCGTTGGCCTGCTGCTGCAACTGGCCCTCGCCCATGGGAGCCAGGGCCGCAGGCTGGCGGGGCTCGCGGAGCGCTGCGACGGGCTTGGCCGCGATCTCTCGGCCGTCCGCCGCGAGCTCGAAGCGGTGCGCAACGCCCTTTCCGATGCCGACCCCGAGACCCTGCGCCTGCTCCTCAGCCGCACGCCGGCGCAGATCGAGGCCGAGCGCAAGATTCTGGATCTCCTGCGTCGCCAACTCGAGCGCAGCGAGGCTGAGGTCACCGTGCAGGCCCCCGCCCCGCCCGCCGACGCGGCGCCGGCGGAAGCCGCCAAGGCGTGGCAACCCGCCGAGGCCGAGGCGTCCCCTCGCGAGCCCTTGGCGCGTCCCGCGCCGGCCCAGATGCTGCACCGGCTCGGCGCGGCCTTCGACGTCGAGGAGGAGCCCGCGGGACGACGCGAGCCACCTCCGATCGACGCCGCGCCCTCGCTCTCGAGCCGCGAGGGCCGCGCCGTGTTCGAAGCGCTGCTCGAAGCGGTGCGGCACAACCAAATTGACGTCTATCTCCAGCCGGTCGTCAGGCTGCCGTCGCGCCGCGTTGCGTTCTACGAGAGCTTCTCGCGCATCACCGACGAAACGGGCACGACGATCGGCGGGGAGCGCTACATCCCCATCGCCGAAGAGGCCGAACTCATCTCGGCCATCGACAACAACCTCCTCTTCCGCTGCGTTCAACTCGTGCGCATGACCCGGCGGCACAACCGGGATTACGGATTCTTCTGCAACACCTCGACCCACACGCTCAAGGATGAAACGTTCTTTCCTCAGTTCATCGAGTTCATGGAGGGGAATCGCGCGTTGGCGGACGCGCTCATCTTCGAGTTTGCCGAGCCCGAGATCACCGCCCGCGACCCGCAGGTCATGGCCAATCTGCGTCGCCTCGCACAGGCCGGCTTCCGCTTCTCCCTCGATCGCGTGAGCCGGCTCGATCTCGACTTCACCGACCTCGCCGAGCGGCGCTTCCGTTTCATCAAGATCGAGGCCGGGATGCTCAAGGCCCTGATGAACAGGGACGAAAGCGGCCCGATGCTCGCCCTCTTTCAGCGCACGATCGCCCGGGCCGGAATCGAGGTGGTCGTGGAAAAGATCGAAACGGAGGCGATGCTCGTCGAACTGCTCGATCTGTCTTTCGCCTACGGCCAGGGCTATCTCTTCGGCCAACCCCGCCTAAGCCGCGCCGCCGCCGCCTAGAGCAGCATCCGGTCAGTTGGAATCGCTTTCAGCGATCCAACGACCGG
>CAZVZP010000066.1:0-6736 GCA_964631625.1 uncultured Hyphomicrobiales bacterium
CTTCTCCGCCGCCGCGAGGCACATGGCGTGCCCCGCGTAGGTCCCGCCGTGGGCCACGCCTTTGCCGAGCTTGCGCATGATCTCGGCGCGGCCCGCGATCGCGGCGATGGGATAGCCGTTGCCCATGGCTTTCGCGAAGGTGGCGAGATCCGCGCGGACGCCGTAGAGTTCCTGTGCGCCGCCCTTGGCCACGCGGAAGCCCGTCTTGACCTCGTCGAAGATGAGCACGACGCCGTAGGAGTCGCACAGCCGCCGCACGTCCTGAAGATATTGGAGCTCGGCCGCGATGCTGCAGCAGTTGCCCAGAATCGGCTCGAGCAGGAAGGCGGCGATGCGCTGCCCTTCGCGCTTGAGCAGGTCCTCGAGGCGGTTCGCATCGTTGAGCGGCACCTGCCAAAACATCTCGCGCAGCCGTGCCGGAATCCCTTCGCTCAGCGGATAGATGTCGGGATCGCCGCGGCCGCTCCAGTTCTTGAGGCCCGCGTACCAGAGCGTGAGGTCGGACTGGCCGTGATAGGAGCCCTCGACCGTCACGTAGCCGTCCTTGCCGGTGTAGGCGCGGGCGAGCCGGATTGCGGTCGCGACCGCTTCGGTGCCGGTGACCGAGAAGCGCACCAACTCGGCGTTCGGCACCAAGGCGCAGAATCGCTCGGCCAAGCGCCATTCGCCTTCGGTTGCCAGCGCGAAGACCGGCCCGATCTCCTCTTGAGCCTTGCGCGCCGCCGCATCGACGCGCGAATCGCAATAGCCGAGAATGATGGGTCCGTAGCCCAGGCGGTAATCGATGTAGACATTGCCGTCGATGTCCCAAATCCGGGCACCGCGGCCCTTGGCAACATAAATCGTCTTGTCGTCCCCCCAGTAGCGGAAGTTGGAGCTGACGCCGAGGGGCAGCCTTTCCACCGCGCGTGTGAAGTGCGCGTTAGACCGGCGTAGCGAGCGCCGGGGATGCATAAGAACCTCCTGATTCAGGGTTGATCCGATCGCCCCAAGGCTAGCCCGGCGGCCTTTGGACGGTCAAGGCTTTGATTGATAAGTCAATCAAGTATTTAGAGATTACGTATATATTCTATTGACTTATCGCATAAAATCTTATACGGGATACAAATTATTCGAGCCCGGGAGGGTCCGGCGATGGTGCGTATCGACCCCACGGTTCAGCTCAAGGATCGGCGCCGCATCCAGCTCATCGACGCCACGCTCAACGTGATCGCCCGCAAGGGCTTCGCGAGCACGACGCTGGCCGACGTCGCCAAGGAAGCGCGCGTGAGCTACGGCATCGTGAGCTTCTATTTCAAGAACAAGAATGCGCTCTTGCTGGCAACGCTCCAGTTCTTGGCCGACGAGTACGAGGCGTTCTGGCGCGCCGCCGCCCAGCGCGCGGGGCCGTCTGCGGCGGCCAAGCTCGACGCCATGATCGAGGCCGAGTTCCATCCGGCGACCTCGAGTCGGAAACGCGTGTCCGCCTGGTCGGCCTACTGGCATGAATCGCGTTCGAATTCGCAGTACCAGAAGATCTGCGATGGGATCGAAGAGCGGTACTACGAATACGCTTGCGCGCTCTTGCGCGCCTTGATCAAGGAGCGGGATCTGCACGATATCGACGTGGAAACGTTGGCCCTCGGGCTCAATGCCATGATGGACGGCCTGTGGCTCGATCTGCAGGTGCATCCGGCCTCGTTCTCCCGCGGGCAGGCGAAGCGGACGTGCCGGACTTTTCTCGGCGCGTTCTTCCCGGGGGCCTTCGAGGTGCGTTCACACGCGGCCGCGTGAGGCCGCGGCCGAGCGGACGGATTCTGTGGGAGGTGACCATGGCCCTGGCGAATCGACTGCAAAGCGATACGGGGTTGATGGCGGCGGAGGCGTACGAAACACTGCCCGCCTGGATCTACAACAACGCGGAATTCTACCGCCTCGAACGCGAGCACGTGTTCAAGCGCCACTGGCAATTCGCAGGCCACGTCTGCGAAGTGCCGAAGCCCGGCGACTACCTCACGCTCTCGGTCATGGGCTTGCGTCTTCTGGTCCTGCGCGGCGAGGACGGCGCCTTGCGCGCCTTCCACAATGTCTGCCGCCATCGCGCCGCGAAGCTGCTCTCGGGCGGCGAGGGGCACTGCGAGCGGTTCATCGAATGTCGCTACCACGGCTGGACCTATCATCTCGACGGGCGGCTGCGCACGGTGCCGGCCGAGGGCTCTTTCGAGGGCTTGGATCGCGAGCAATTCGGGCTCAAGGCGATCGAGCTCGAGCAATTCCTGGGTCTCGTCTTCGTGCGCGTCGAGCGCGGGGGGCCGAGCGTCGCCGAGATTTTTGCGCCCTACCGAGCCGAGCTCGAAGACTATCGGATTCCCGAGATGATCTGCATCGGCGAGCGGTTCTTTGCCGACCGCGGAGTCGATTGGAAGATTGTCATCGACAACTACCTCGAGGGCTACCACGTGCCCGTGGCCCATCCCGGGCTGTTTCGGCTTTTCGGCAAGAAGTATGAGGTCGAAGTCCGGCCCCACGGGCTCGCGCGCGCCCTCCAATGGCTCCAGGACAAACCTTCGTCGGTCTGGAGCGAGCGCGCCTACCAGGCGCTCCTGCCGGACGTTGCCCATCTGCCTCCCGAGCGGCGCCGGGCGTGGGCGTATTACAGCCTGTTTCCGAACGTGGCCTTCGACCTCTTCCCGGAGACGCTCGGCCACTTTCATGTGATCCCGACCGCGCCGGGGTGCAGCGTATTGCGTTACCGAACCTACGGCCACGCCGACAAAGGTCGCGCCCTGCACGCGGTGCGCTGGCTCAGCAGGCGCATCAACGGCCAAATCGATGCGGAGGACGTGGACGTCACCAAGCGGGTGCAGGCGGGTCTCGAATCGGGCGGCTATGAGACCGGTCTCCTGTCCAAGCACGAGATCTGCGTCAAGCGGTTCCACGATGCGATCCGCCGAGCCATCCCGGTGGCCCGCCTGCGCCGAGCCCCGGCCCCCGGCACCGTGGTCGAGCGCAATCGCGAGCTGGCGTCGGGCCTCATGTCGTGAGCCGCTCGGCCGATCGGCGCAGGATCCGAGGGGGAGAGGCGCCATGAGCTATCCCTTGCCGCCAAGAGCCCGCTCGTTGCAGGCCAAGGTGCGCCGCTTCGTCGACCAGGAGCTCATCCCCTTCGAGCTCGAGGCCGAGATGAACGACGGCGACATCGGGGCGGAGCGCCGCGCCCGCCAGACGCGGATCGCCAAGGCGCTCGGCATCTACGCCATGAACCTGCCCAAGCGTCTGGGCGGCGGCGGCCTGAGCACGCTCGAGCAGGTCGTCGTTTCCGAGCAGCTCGGACGGGTCACCAACGCGCTCGGCTGGGTCGTCGCCCAGCCGGCCCGCTTCCTCGCCGAGGTGGCGACCCCCTACCAGATGAAGACCTGGGTCAGGCCGGCGATCCGAGGCGCGCGCGGCGAGTGTTACGCGATCACCGAGGAGGGCGCCGGTTCGGACGTCGAGGCGATCCAGACGAGTGCGCGGCGCGTGGGCGATCATTACGTGATCAACGGCGAGAAGTGGCATGTGACCAGCGCGAACAAGGCCGATCACTTCGTGCTCCAGGCCAAGCTCGCCTCGGGACCGCACAAGGGGAACCACGCGCTGTTCTTCGTGGACATGGACACGCCCGGCATCAAGCTCGTGCGCACGCCCCGCTACAGCCACACCTATCTCTCGCACCATCCCATCTACCGCTACACCGATGTCCGCGTGCCGAAGGCCAACCGGATCGGCAAGGAAGGCGACGGCATGGCCTATACCCAGGACTGGTTCCGCTACGAACGGCTGATGATCGCCGCACGCTGTTGCGGGGCGGCCGCGCGCCTGATCGACGAGGCGCTGGCCTTTGCCAAGAACCGCAAGGCATTCGGCCAGTCGATCTTCGACTACCAGGCGATTCAGTTCATGCTGGCCGACAGCCTGACCGAGCTTTGGGCCGCGCGCCTCATGCTCTACCGCACGGCCGAGGGGCACGATGAGGGCGTGGACGTCAAGCTGCTGCACGGCCAATGCTCGATGGCCAAGCTCTATGCCTCCGAGATGGCCGGGCGCGTCGCCGACCGTGCCGTGCAGATCTTCGGCGGGCGCGGCTACATGCGCGAGAACGTGGCCGAGCGCTTCTACCGCGAGGTCCGGGTCGATCGCATCTGGGAGGGCACGAGCGAGATTCAGCGCCTGATCATCGCCCGCAACCTGGCCAAGCGCGGCGCGGGTCCGCTCATCGACTGAACCTCCTTGCGCCTTGACAGACCGGCGATCCGGCCCGCAACTAGAAGCCACAAGAGATCGCACGGGACGCGAGGGAGGCTGCGCGTGCCGGCAATGGCGAACCGGCCGGAGCCCCCGTCGTAATGGCGGTTGCGGCGCCCGGCGTTTGGTGGGTGCGGGGTGCGGCCGGATGGCGCCGCATCCTGCTGCGTAGCGAGCCCCTGCGCGGCTACGCTCTGCTTTCGCCCACGCTCGTGGTCATGATCGTGGGCCTGGGCTTCGCCGTCGTTCTGCTGCTCGCCTTCAGCTTCTGGTCCCAGGACTACCTGACCGTTGTGCGCGAGTTCACGGGCGTGAACTACGAGGCGTTCGTCTCGAAGCGGCTCTACTCGGCGCTGCTCTTTCGCTCCATCGGCATTTCCGCCCTCGTGACTCTCGTCACGGTGGTTCTGGCCTACCCGTGCGCCTATTTCATTGCCTTCCACGTCAAGCGGCGGAAGCTCGTCTGGCTCGCCCTCATCACGGCGCCGTTCCTGACGAGCTATTTGCTCCGGGTCTTCGCTTGGAAGATCATTCTGGGCTATGAGGGCGTCATCAACTCGGCACTGCTCAGCGTCGGCTTGATCGACGAACCGCTCGGGTTCCTGCTCTACAGCCGCACCGCCGTGATCCTGACGCTCGCGCATGCCTGGGCGGCCTTCGCGTTGCTGCCCATTTATGTGTCGCTCGAGAAGATCGACCGCACACTGCTCGAGGCGGCGACCGATCTGGGCGATGGCCCGGTCGCGCGCTTCCTGCGCGTGACCCTACCCCTCTCCATGCCCGGCGTGATCTCGGCAGGCCTCCTCGTTTTCATTCCGACGGTGGGCGATTACGTGACGCCCAGCCTGGTCGGGGGCACCGAGGGGCTGATGATCGGCAACCTGATCCAGTCCCAGTTCGGCAAGGCCAACAATTGGCCGCTGGGCGCGGCGCTCTCGGTGGCCTCGATGGTCGTGGTGACCCTCCTCGTCTGCGCGTTTTTGGGCTTGAGCCGGGTCGCGCAGCGCCGGCTGATTGCCTGATGCGGCCCCACCGACGACGTCGGGTCCCAGGCGTCGCGCTTTACGCTGCGGCCTACATGGTCTTTCTCTACGGCCCGGTGCTCTTCATCCCGCTTTTTTCGTTCAACGACGCGATCTTCGCCAAGTTCCCGCTCATCGGTCTCACCACCCGTTGGTACGGCGAAATGATCGCCGACAGCGGGCTCCTGCAGGCACTCGGCAACAGCCTCAAGGTCGGCGCCATCGTGTCCGTGATCAGCACCGTGCTCGGCACGATCGCGGCCAAGGCGGTGACCCGCTACCGGATGCCGGGCAAGGGCCCGGTCATCGGCTTCATCATGAGCCCGCTCGTGCTGCCCGGCATCATCATGGGAGTCGCGCTGCTCATCATCTTCAACAACATCCTGAGCATGCCGCTGTCGCTCTTCACCGTGGGCTTCGGCCACACGCTCATTTGCCTGCCCTTCGCGATGGCGGTCATGATGTCGCGGCTCGAAGGATTCGACCGGGCTCTCGAGGAGGCCTCCTTCGATCTTGGCGAGGGCGCGTGGATGACATTCTGGCGGGTCACATTCCCGCTCGCCCTTCCCGGCATCGTCGCGAGCCTTCTCCTGTGTTTCACGACCTCGTTCGACGAGTTCATCATGGCCTTCTTCCTGGCCGGCAATGAAACGACGCTGCCGGTGTTCATTTACAGCCAGATGCGCTTCCCCGCCCGTCTGCCGATCGTGCTGGCGCTTGGTGCGATCATCCTGATGATCTCGTTCGTCGTCATCATGGTGGCGCTGCGCTTGACGCGCCGGGGCGTCACTCTGGGCGGCATCGGGGCGCCGGCCCGATGACCGACTCCTCCGTCCTCATCGCCTTGCGCGAGGTGTCGCGCCATTTCGGCCTGGTGCGCGCGGTCGACGGCGTGTCGCTCGAGATCGGCCGCGGCGAATTCTTCGCGCTTCTGGGGCCGTCGGGCTGTGGCAAGACGACGTTGCTCAGGCTGCTCGCGGGCTTCGAGTTCCCGGATGCGGGCGAGATCCTGATCGATGGCCAGCCGACGTCCGGAGTGCCGGCGAACCTGCGGCCCACGAACATGGTGTTTCAGAACTATGCGATCTTTCCCCACCTCGACGTGCGCGGCAACATCGCCTACGGGCTGCGCAAGCAGCGACTGCCGCGCCAGGAGGTGGACCGGCTGGTGAGCGAGGCGCTGAGCCTGATCAAGCTCGAGGGCTACGGCGCGCGCCGGGCCCATGAGCTCTCGGGCGGCCAACGCCAGCGCGTGGCGCTTGCCCGGGCGTTGATCAAGAAGCCGAGCGTGCTGCTGCTCGACGAGCCCTTGGGCGCGCTGGATAAGAAGCTACGCGAGGAGATGCGGCTCGAGCTGCGCACGCTACAGCGCTCGGTCGGCATCACCTTCGTGTTCGTGACCCACGACCAGGAGGAGGCGCTCACCATGGCGGACCGCATTGCGGTGATGT
>CAZVZP010000066.1:6746-8063 GCA_964631625.1 uncultured Hyphomicrobiales bacterium
CTTCATCGGGACGATGAATTTCTGGCCGGCGCGCATCGAGACGGTCGATGGTGCGGCGGTGACGCTCGAGGGCGGGCCGCTCGGGCGCCTTCTCGCGCGCGCCGAGGGCGCGCCATGGCTCAGGCCGGGCGCCGCGGTCACCGTGGCGATCCGTCCCGAGAAGATCCGGCTCGCAGGCGCCGGCGCGGCGCCGGGCGCCAACCGGGTGCGCGGCCGCGTGACGGCAATGGCGTACCTCGGCGATCGCAGCCAGTTCTTCGTTGCGGTCGCGGGCGTCGGACAACCGATCGCCGTGGCCGCGCAGAACGCGCAGTCGCTCGCGGAGGGGCGTATCGATCCGGGCGCGGAGGTCACGCTGCTGTGGGATGAGAGCGCGGTGCTGCTGCTGCCTGAGGCGGGCGCCTAACTCATCGCCCGGCCGGTGCAGGCCCGGCGCAAGAACGGCGAAGGCCGGCGGGATACCCGCCGGCCTTCGCTTGAAATGGTGCGGAGCCCGACCGCCTCGCGCGGAGCCGGGCCCCGCAAGCCCTTCGCGGGACCATTACCGGCGAGCTCCTGCGGCCTGACGCTTCAGGCCGAAGAGCGCCAGCAGGGCCTCGACGAGCAGGGCCTGTGCGGCGAACGCGGACGCGAACATGGCTCGTACTCCTTAAGCGTTTGCAGCGCTTGCCTGGGTCGACGGGGCTCGCTGGCCGAGGCCGTTGAGGCCCTGTTCGGCGACGCTCCGGCGCGCATCATCCCGGCGGCGGCAAGCGATCGATGCGCCGGAATGGTCTTAAGGTCGAAGGACCCGGAAGCTCTGTCTCGAAGCCACGGCAGCGGGGCTCGTGGCTCCACCCGCCCCGGGCGATTGGCCTTCGAGTAATATAATCTATAATAACAAGCCTAATGTCAAGCCTACCTCTATGATGAAATTATATAAAATATCATTTATTTTCAATATTTTGCTAAACAATCGCCAACATTCGTTTTGATCAATGTTTGTTCAATATATAAAATTCCACGAAAGACTTATATTATAATAAATATCATTTCGGATTTCGGCACCTTCCTAAAGTATTGGCCCACGAGACGGTGCGCGTCGATGGGGCGAGGCGCCGCGCGGGCCCGTGAGCCAATCCGGCGATCGCGCTTGCCGTGCCCGGCTTGCGGGGTCGAGGCTTAAGCGCAGGATTCATCTCTGGGAGGCAAGCCGATGGCCGACGGGCTTGAGATTCAGCGCGACGGAGCCGTGCTCGACATACGGCTCGATCGACCCAAGGCGAACGCGATCGACGCGGCGACTCCGAGCCGCCACCAGCGAAAGCCCTCCTCGTA
>CAZVZP010000066.1:8073-12438 GCA_964631625.1 uncultured Hyphomicrobiales bacterium
GTCCGCCCGACATCGCGAACCGCTCGCGCTCCGCGGCGACGAGCCGCGCGATGAGTCGGGCCTTCGAGGATTTCCAGCGCGATGAAGCGTTGCGCGTCGCGATCTTGAGCGGTGCCGGTGAACGCTTCTTTTGCGCCGGCTGGGATCTCAAGGCGGTCGCCGCGGGCGAGGCGGACGAGGACTTCGGCAGCGGCGGCTTCGGCGGCCTCATGGCCAACTTCGCGCTGGACAAGCCGGTGATCGCGGCGCTCAACGGCATCGCGGTGGGCGGCGGTTTCGAGCTCGCGTTGGCGTGCGATTTCGTCGTCATGGCCGAGCACGCCGAGTGCTTCCTCACCGAGATTCGCCTGGGCTTCCTGTCCGATGCCGCGAGCATCCAGCGCCTGCTGCAACGCCTGCCGCGCAACGTTGCGCTCGAAATCCTGCTGGCGGGCCGGCGGCTCGGCGCCGCCGAGGCGCGGGCCTTGGGCTTCGCCAACATGGTCTGCCCGGGGCCGAGCGTCCTGGACGAGGCCCGCGCGCTCGCCGGGCGGCTGGCGCAGGGCGCGCCGCTCCCTTTGCGCGCGGCCAAGCGCATCGTGCGCGCGGTCGAGACCGAGAGCGACGAGGCCGCCGCGCACGCCATGGCCCGCGGGCCGCTCAAGGCCGCTTACGAGGCGATCTTCGCCTCGGAGGATTTTCGGGAAGGGCCCCTGGCATTCGCCGAACGCCGCGCCCCGGTGTGGAAGGGGCGCTAAGCGGGGCGCACGCCGCCGGCCCCCAAGGGACGTGCCCCTTCAGGGTGCCCTGCCCGGCGACAAGGTCCACCCACACTCGAGCTTAGCCGCTGACCTGCCCCATTCGGGCTGGACCGGCGGCCCCGACCCGGCCAGACTTAGGGGCGCGAGAGAACGAAACGCCGTGTAAGGAAGAACGCCCGCGCAGCGGCCGCTGTCGGGCACTGGGCGAGGAGGAGGATTATGGAAAGGATTGAGTTTGTCGAAGGTCTGCGCTCGGGCCGTCTGAGCCGGCGCGACTTTCACAAGGGTCTCGCGGCCGTCGGGCTCGCGGCGGCCACCCTGCCGCTTCTGCCGCGCCGTGCCGCGGCCGCAGACCTCACGGTCTTCACCTGGGAGGGCTACAACCTGCCGATGTTTTACGGTCCGTACTTGGCCGCGCACGGGGCCGATCCCGAGTTCGCGATCTTCGGCGAGGAGGAGGAGGCCTTCCAAAAGCTGCGCGCGGGCTTCCGCGCCGATCTCGCCCACCCCTGCACGCAGAGCGTGCGACGGTGGAAGGACGCGGGTCTGGTCAAGCCGATCGACACCGCGCGCATCGAGCAGTGGGAGCGCATCTTTCCGCGCTTCCTCGACATCCGCGGCGTCGGCATCGACGGCGACTTTTACATGATGCCCTGGGACTGGGGCAACGAGTCGATCCTCTATCGCACCGATCTCGTCGACATCAGCGAAGAATCCTACGCGCTGTTTCTCGACGAGCGCTACAAAGGACGCTTCGCTACCTTCGACTCGGTCGATACCATGGCCTACCTCGGCGGTTTGCTTGCCGGGGCCTCGGATCCCTACGACATGGCCGACGAGGAGATCGAGAAGGCGGCCGAAATCTTCCGCAAGATGCACGCCAACATGCGCTTCTATTGGACCACCGTCGACCAGGTCTATCAGGCCCTCGCGGCGGGCGAGGTCGTGGCGGCAACGGCCTGGAACGAGTCGGTGTGGGCGCTCAAGGAGGAGGGCGTGCCGGTCAAGTTCATGAATCCGAAAGAGGGAATCATGACCTGGGTGTGCGGGCTCGTGCTCTTGAACGAGGGCCCGGGCAACGAGGACATGGCGTACGATTACCTCAACGCCCTGCTGTCGCCCGAAACCGGGGCCTCGCTCATCTCCGAATACGGTTACGGCCACTCGAACCGCGACAGTCTCGGCCTCGTCGATGCCGAGACGTTGGACAAGATCGGGATTACCGATGCGGAGGCGTTTCTCGCCGAGGGCCACTTCGTGGATGAGATGTCGGCCGAAACGCGCGAAAAGCTGATCGCCCTGTTCGACGAGATCAAGGCCGGCTTCTAAGCTCGGGATCGGGCCGTGGCGGCGTCGTGCCGGCCTCGATCACCTCGAGCCCGGTCTGAGCAGGGCGGGCCTTGGGGCGCGGCTCGATCGCGTCGGTGATGACGAACTTGAAGGCCTCGGCCGGCCGGTGGTGATGCGCTCGCTGGGCAGAAATTTCGTGGCGAGGCGGAGCGCCGCGTTGCGCCGTGGGCGCGACCTCGGTCCCCACATTTCCATGGTCAATTATTCTTGTGATTGATACGCTTTGCGGGCCGGATGCGGGATTTGCCCGTGCCGGCCAGGCCGACGCGCGATCCGAAGGCTTCGCCCGGCTTCGAGAAGTGCGAGAACAAGTCGAAGGAGAGGGGAGACAGACGATGATGAAGCGCGCGCGCGCAATGGTCTCGGCAATTTTGTTCGGCGTGGCCGCGGCGGGGATCGCCGTAACGCCGTCGGCGCAGGCCGAAGTTCCGGAATCGAAAGACCCGATCAAGGTCGTGATGATCAATTACTCGGGCGACAACATCGTGATGTACATCTACGGCAAGCTGATCGAGAAGCTCGGCTACGTCATCGAGTACGTACCGGCCGACTACCTCGGCCAGTTCGCGGGGCTCGAGACCGGCGATCTGCACATCGGCTCGCCGGGCTGGGACACCACGGCCAAGGCCACGCAGGAGGCGGCGTGGGCCACGGGCAAGGTGGCGAACATGGGCGACATCGGCATCCCGGTGCGCGAGGACTGGTGGTATCCGCTGTTCGCCAAGGAGCAATGCCCGGGCCTGCCCGACTGGCACGCGCTCTTGGAGCCCGCGTGCGTCGAGGCGCTGTCGACTGCGGAGACCGCGCCCAAGGCGCGCTTCCTCTCGGGACCCATCGAATGGGGCGGACACGATCAGGAGCGCATCGACGCGCTGGGGCTCGATTTCGAGGTGATTCATGCCGGCTCCGACGGCGCGCTCACCGCGGAGTTGGTGGCCTCAATCAAGCGCGAGCAACCGATCGTTGGCTGGACCTGGGAGCCGTTCTGGCTGCCCGCGCTTTACCCGGGCGAGTTCGTCGACTGGCCCGAGTACGAGGACGCCTGCTACGAGGATCCGAGCTGGGGGCCGAATGCGGACCTGGCCTACGACTGCGGGCGCCCGCGCGGCATGATGTGGAAGTCGGCCTGGGCCGAGGGCGAGGCGACGTGGCCCAAGGCCTACGACGTCTGGCGCAAGATGACGCTCGATACGAAGAGCATGGGCGAGATGGTCAACCGCTCCGACATCGAGGGCGTGCCGACCGACCAGGTCGCTCAGGAATGGATCGACGCGAACGAAGCGATCTGGGGCGAGTGGCTCAAGTAGCCTCGACCTTGCGCTGACCTCCGGCCGCACGCCGGCGGACGCTGCCCCGCGCGGTGTCCGCCGGCGGCCGTGGGCGTCGTGAGTCCCATGCGCGCAGCGGGCGTCTCCTCTCCGAAGGGCGCGCCGCGGAGCCGCCGGTGACGCGCGCGCTCGCCCTCGCGCCGCCGTTTCCGCGCTTGCGGCCCGAGTGGCTGCCTTTTCTCGCAGCCGTTTTCTTGACGCTGGTGCTGGCGCTGGCCGTGGGGTCGGCCTCACCCCTCGTCGTCTATCCGGCCGAGTGGGTCGTGCCCGTCGATTCCGCGCTGACGCGCGCGATCAAGTGGCTGCTCAACGAAGCCGACCTCGGCGTTTTCACGGTCAAGCAGATGACGCGCGCGCTCGGCGCCGCGCTCCAAGAGCCCATGGAGTTCCTCCGGGGCGTGTTCGCCACGGGCTTTGCGCTCACCGACGAAGCCGGCAACCCCACGGGCCGCGTTCCCCCGCTCTCCTGGATCTCGGTCGCCGGAATCTTTCTGGTCCTGGGGGTCGGGCTCAGGGATTGGCGGCTCGTGCTCCTCATCGGCCTGTCGTTTCTCTACGTCGCGCTGTTCGGGTTGTGGGAGGCCACGATGGTGACCTTCGCCTCGATCATCGTCGCCGTCGTCTATGGCATCGCGTTTGGCGTCCTCCTCGGCATCCTGGCCTACCGCAGCCGGCTCGCGGAGCAGGTGCTGACGCCGCTCTTCGATCTCATGCAGACGACGCCGGTGTTCGCCTACCTCGTGCCCTCGCTGATGCTGTTCGGCTACGGCCCCGCGGCCGCGATCTTCATCACCATGGTCTATGCCATGCCGCCGATGGCGCGCGTCACCACGCTCGCGCTCCGTCAGGTCAGCGCCGACGTGGTCGAGTTTGGTCGCATGGCGGGCTGCTCGCGTCGGCAACTGCTCTGGAAGGTCATGCTGCCCTCGGCGCGCCCGGGCCTCATG
>CAZVZP010000067.1:0-12373 GCA_964631625.1 uncultured Hyphomicrobiales bacterium
CCCCCACCCCGGCCCTCCCCCACGAGGGGGGAGGGAGCTTCTTATTTCGTCCCCCTCCCCGCGCGGGAGGGGGTAGGGGGAGGGGGTGCTTCCACCTAATCCAACTGCGCTCTAGATGATGCTTATGCCGGCGCAGACGTTGATCGCCTGGCCGGTGATGTGCTTGCCCTTCTCGCCGGCTAAGAACACGGCCATGTCCGCGATGTCCTGCGGGCCCTGGATCGCACGCAGCATGTTCGTGCGCATCGATTCGTTGAACACGTCCTCGTAGGGCCGCTTTTGCTCGGCCGCGATCTGGCGGTGCAGCTCGGCCGCCATCTTGGTGTCGATCCAGCCCGGGCAGATCGAGTTGACGGTGATGGCGTGCGGGCCCACCTCGCGCGCCAGGCAGCGGCCGAACAGGGTGATCCCGGCCTTGGAGGCATTGTAGGCGCTCGAGGTGGCCTCCGCTTCCTTGCCCGAGATCGAGGAGATGTAGATCATTCGGCCGCCCTTTTTCTGCTCGATCATGGCCGGGATCGTGGCTTTCGAGACGAGGTAGCAGGCGGTGAGATTGACGTCGAGCGTCTCGTCCCAGACCTCCTCGGGCGTCTCCCACATGGGCATGAGCTTGCACACCCCGGCGTTGTTCACGACGATATCGACGCCGCCGAGCCGATCCAGCGCGTCCGCGCACATGCGCTTGACCGCCGGCCGATCGCGCATATCGGCGCTCATCCCGAAGGCGCTGCCCCCGGCCTTGGCGATCGCACCGAGCGTCTCTTTCAGCTTCTCGATGCTGCGTCCGTGGGCGGCGACCTGCGCGCCCTCGCGCGCGAAGCTCTCGGC
This sequence comes from uncultured Hyphomicrobiales bacterium, assembly GCA_964631625.1. Lineage (GTDB taxonomy): Bacteria > Pseudomonadota > Alphaproteobacteria > UBA828 > JAPUJA01 > CAZVZP01. Next base: position 829 of record CAZVZP010000067.1, read on the forward strand.
AATCGAGCGGCCAATGCCACTCGATGCGCCGGTGATCAGCGCGCGCTTGCCCTGAAGCTCTCCTGCCATGGCTCTCTCCCTGAGATCGTGTTGTCTGCTCCGACAATTAGACCGCCGGCTCTTCCCACCGTCAATCGCGCGCGCCGGCGGCACCACGGGCCGGCCGCGTGGGGCCTCTTAGCCCCAGCCGATCGTCGCCACCACCGGCAGGTGATCGGAGGCACGCCGCGCGCTCGGCGAATGCACGGCGCGCGCGTGCTCGAGCGCCAGGGGCTCCGAGAGATAGATGCGGTCGAAGGGGAGCGCCGCGCGCCGGGCGTGGAAGCTCGGCGGCATGGCGCACGTGGGAAAGTGTCGGGTGAGCGGAGCCAGGTAGGCGGGGCGGCGGCGCCACTCGTTGAAGTCGCCGAGGAGGAGGGTGGGCCGGGGCGCGGCCTCGGCGAGCGCCTTCACGAGCCGCTTGACCTGGATCGTCCGCTCCCAGGGGTCGAGCCCGAGATGCACGTTGACCACGCGGAGCGGCACGGGCGCCGTGTCGAGCTCGACGATCAAAGCGCCGCGGGGAGCGCGGAAGCGCACCGAGAGATCGAGGGTCTCGACATGGCGCGCCGGCGCGCGCGCGAGCACGGCGTTGCCGAAGTTGGCCCGGGCGTGGCTGCGCGTGAGCCCCGCGTGCACCTCGAAGCCGGTCGTCTCGTGCAGGATGTCGAACTGGTTGACCCCGGCGCGGCCGCGGTAGTGCCAGCCCACTTCCTGGAGCGCGACCACGTCGGCGGCGAGCGAAAGGATCACCTCGGCGATGCGCGAGGGCGCGAAGCGCCGGTCGGTGCCGATCGCGTAATGGATGTTGTAGGTCGCCGCGACGAGCTTGGACGCCTCGGGCTTCGACATGGTCATTCGGGGCAGGGATGTTGACCGGCCCGGCCCCTGCGCGGGCCGGGTTGCGGGGGATGCTATCATGGAGCCGATGCGCCTTCATCGGCCTTGGTTCGTTCCCGTTCCCTCGGCGCGCGCTCGGCAGGGGCCGTGAGCACGCTCGATCTCCTGTGGCCTTGGCTCTTGGGCGTGCTCGATGTGTCGATCGCGCTCCTGGTCTCGGCCCACATCGTGCTCACGAAGCGCGACGACCGCTCGGCTATCGCCTGGATTACAGTGGTCTGGCTCTCGCCCTTCGCCGGGGCCGCGGCCTATGCGCTGTTCGGCATCAACCGGATCAAGCGGCGCGCACTGCGTCTGCGCCGCCCGAAGCGCCGGGGCGCTCCCGCCGCCGGCGATGCCCCGCAGCAGAGCCCGCCCCCGGAGCCGACGGCCGGGGCGCCCTTCGTGCACTTTCAGTCGAGCCTCATCCGCAAGTTCCGCCACCCGCCGTTCACCGGCGGCAACCGGGTTGAACCCTTGCGCCACGGCGATGCCGCCTACCCCGAAATGCTCGCCGCCATTGGCGCGGCGAAGGAGTCGGTGGCGCTCTCCACCTACATCTTCAACGACGATCCGCTGGGCCGGCGCTTCGTGGACGCGCTCGCCGAGGCGGAAGCGCGCGGCCTCGCCGTGCGCGTGCTCATCGACGGCGTGGGCGCGCTCTATTCGTTGCCGCCGGTGGTTGGGCGTCTGCGCCGCCGCGAGGTCAGGGCCGAGCGGTTCCTGGCCTCGCTCCTGCCGTGGCGCATGCCCTATCTCAACTTGCGCAATCACCGCAAGATTCTGGTGGTCGATGGGCGCCTCGGCTTCACCGGCGGGCTCAACATCAAGCACGGCCACCTCTTGGCAGACCGGCCCCGCTGGCCCACGGACGATCTGCATTTCCGCATCGATGGGCCGGCGGTCGCTCAGCTCATGGCGGTGTTCGCCGACGACTGGGCGTTTGCCACCGGCGAGCGGCTTAGCGATGAGCCCTGGTTCCCGCCGCTCGAGCTCCGGGGCGAAACGGTGATGCGCGCGATCGCGAGCGGGCCGCATCAGGAGGTCGGCGCGCTGCGCTTGACCCTCCTGGGCGCGCTCACCCAGGTGCGGCAGCGGCTTCGGATCGCAACGCCCTACTTCCTGCCCGACGAGGAGATCGTGAGTCTTCTCTCGGTGGTGGCCGTATGCGTAAAAAAAAAAGACATCGTGATCCCCGAAGCGAGCAACCAGTTCTACATCAAGTGGGCGGAGAGCGCCTCCTTCCCCCGGCTCTTGGAGGCCGGCTGCCGCATCTCGCTCGAGCCGCCGCCCTTCGATCACGCGAAATTCGCCCTGGCCGATGACGAGTGGGTGCTGTTCGGCTCCTCGAACTGGGACGCGCGCAGCTTGAGGCTCAACTTCGAGATCGACTGCGAGTGCTTCGATCCTAAGCTCGCGCGCGAGCTCGAGCATCTGTTCGTAGAGAAGCTGGCCCGCTCGCGGGCCGTGACGCTCAAGGAGCTGCGCGCGCGCGGGCTTGCGCTGCGCCTGCGCGACGGCGTGGCGCGCCTGTTCCGCTCGTTCTTATGATCATACGAGCGCGAAACGTTGTCCCTTGTCCGCGCGGTGTAACTGCGAGATGAATGTCGAGCTGAGTCCTATTACTATTGGTGGGAACAATGAGTGAGACAATCAAGAACTGGAACGCCTTTTCCAAATATCTAGATAAGTATTCACAGCTCAAATACCGATTTCGAGGGGTGAGAGACTCTAGATACAACCTAATTCCTAAAATTGCACGAAATGATACCTTTGGTGAAGGCCAATATTCTTTGGATCGGGAAAAGTGGTTTTTTAATCATTTCCGACAAATGGCTGTGGCCCATTTGCCAATTGGCGAACGATCTCCTTCCAATTGGCATCTGTTGATCTTGGCGCAGCATCATGGACTACCTACCAGGCTCCTTGACTGGACTCGGAGCTTTCTAGTCGCCGCTTATTTTGCCGTTGAAGGGAGCGAGGAGAAAATGGAGGCAGCGACAGACGCGGCAATTTATGTGTACGCGGCCAAAGAAAGGCTAATTGACCAGGATTCACACCCGTTCGACAGCCCTGAATGCGCCATCGCGCCTCCATATCTTTCCCCGCGACTTGTCGCACAGAATGGAACATTTACTATACATCCAAACCCCACTAAGCCTTTTAGCCTGAAGGAGCCGAGAAAGCTTGTAATCGACTCGTCGTTTCGGGAGGAACTCAGAAAGAAGCTTCATAACGTTGGCATTCACCGAGCAGCGCTTTTTCCCGACTTGGATGGTCTTGCCAGTTATCTTGCGTGGCGTGCGCGGGCATATCCCATAAAAACGAAGGGGGAAAAAGACCGGCAACGGCGTGTGCGTCGCAAACGGCCGTTGCGCACCGGGTGAGTCACATCTCTCAGTCGCGGAAATTCACGTACTGCACGGGCTGATCGATCTTGAGGCTCTTGATGAGCTGGATCGCGGCCTGGAGGTCGTCCTTCTTCTTGCCCGAGATGCGCAGCTCATCGCCCTGGATCGCCGCCTGAACCTTGAGCTTGGAATCGCGGATCGATTTGGTAATGGTCTTGGCGAGCTCGGCCGCGATGCCCTGCTTGATGCGCACCGCCTGGCGCACCATGTTGCCGGACGCCTTCTCCGGAGTGCCGAAATCGAGCGCCAACGGATCGAGCTTGCGCCGCACCGCGTAGGTCTTGATCAGGTCCTGCAACTGCTTGAGCTTCAAGTCGTCGTCGGCCAGCACGGTGATCTCGTTGTCCTTGCGCTCGAGCGAGGACTTCGAGCCCTTGAAGTCGAAGCGGGTGCCGATCTCGCGCTTGACCCCGTTGAGCGCGTTGTCGACTTCCTGCAGATCGGTGCGCGAGACGATATCGAAGGACGGCATGGCGCGAAATTCTCCCGACGAAGGGTTGCGGTCAGTCTAGCACAGGGCCGGTTCAGAGATTCCACGCCACCTTGAGGCCGTCGTACACGGCTTCCTCGGCGGTGCGGGGCGCCAAGCAGTCGCCCACGAGATGAACCGGTAGGTCCACGTCCGCGAGCTCGCGCGCGAGCTCATCGTCCGGTTCGGCTGCCAAGGCGAGCACGAGGGTGTCGGTCTCTTGGCACAGGATCGGCTCCCCGCTCATGACGTGCTGGAAATAGACGGTGTCCTCATCGACACCCTTAAGGCGCGTAAGCGGCGTGATCTCGACGCCCAGGCGATGGAGCCGGCCGAGCCAGTGGTCGCGCACGTACTGCTGGATCAGCTCGCCCGCCATGTGACCGTTGACGCAGAGGCGCACGCGGCAGCCGTCGCGCGCGAGCTTGTCGGCCAAGCCCAGGCCCACCCAGTCGCCCCGCCAATCGGCGATCACGACCGACTGCCCCACGTTGGCGAGGTCGGCGACGACCGCGCGCGCCTCGACCACATGGGCGCCCTCGGCGATCTCGATCTCGGGCGCCCGCGCCCGCGCGCCGGTGGCGAGGATCACCGCGTCGGGCCGCTCGCGCATAACGATCGCGCGCGTCAAGGCCTCGCCGCGGCGGACCTCGACGCCCGCCTGCTCCATCTCGCGGGCGAGGTTGGTGACGATGCCGCCAAACTCCTCGCGGCTTGGCAGGCGCTGGGCCAAGAGCGCGGCGCCGCCCAGCTGCTTCGCCTTCTCGTACAGCGTGACCCGATGGCCCCGAGCCGCGGCGACCGCCGCCGCCTTCATGCCGCCCGGGCCGCCCCCTGCAACGAGCACCCGGCGCGGCGCGGCGGCCTTCTTGAGCCGGCCGTACTCAAGCTCGCGCCCCGATTCGGGATATTGAATGCACGAGATCGGATAGCCCTTGAGCGCGTGCCCGATGCAGGCCTGATTGCAGCCGATGCAGGCGCGGATGTCGTCGAGCCGTCCGGCAAACGCCTTGCTCGGCATCTCGGGATCGCAGATGAGCGCGCGGGTCATCGCGCACAGGTCGGCCTCGCCGCGCGCGATGATGCCCTCGGCGATGCGCGGATCGTTGATGCGGCCCGCGACGAAGACCGGAGCCTTAACCCGCTTCTTGAACGCGGCGGCGAGCGGCGCCACATAGCCGTGGGCCATGAACATCGGCGGAACGATGTGCTGCGAGCCTGCAAGCGTCGCCGCCGAGCCCGCCGCGACGTGGAAGAAGTCGAGCGTGTTATCGCCGTCGAGCGCGGCCCCGGCTTCGATGACCTCGGCCGGCGGCAGCCCTTCTGCGGCCATGTCGTCGCCCGAAATCCGTATCCCCACGATGAATCGGGGGCCGGTCCTCGCGCGCACCTCGGCGATCGCCTCGCGCAGGAAGCGCAGCCGGTTCTCCAGGCTGCCGCCGTAGCGATCGGCGCGCCGGTTGGTGTGCGGGTTGAGGAACTGCGCGGCGAGGTAGCCGTGCGCGGCGGTGATCTCGACGCCCTCAATCCCCGCCTGCTCGATGTTCCGGGCCGCGACTCCGTAGCCGTTCACGATCTCGCCGATCATGTCGGGGCTGAGCGCACGGGGCACCGTGTGGAAGCGCTCGTCGGGTATGGGCGAGGGCGCGTAAGCCACGGGTGCGGTGCCGTCGGGCGAGGCGTAGACGATACGTCCCGGGTGAAAGAGCTGGGCGAACACGCGGCAACCGTAGGGCTCGAGCGCCTCGCGGATGCGCCGATAGCCGGGGATCGAGGCCGGGCTCGTGGCGTCGATCGTCTCGCTGAAGGTGGCGATGCGCGGATCGACGGTCGCGACCTCGATGACGATCAGGGCCGCGCCGCCTTTGGCGCGCGCCGCATAGTAGGCGGCGTGGGCTTCGGTCGAGACCCGCTCCTTGACGAGCATCGTCTGATGGCCCGAGGAGAAGATTCGATTCTTGAGCATGAGCCCGCGGATCTCGAGGGGCGAGAAGAGGTGGGGGAAGGGGGCCATGGGGCGATCCTTGCGCGCCTTGAAGCGAGACGCCGGATTGCCACTCTAGTGCATCGCGGTCGAATCCGTCAGCGGCGGCGAAAACGGGAGGCCGCGCCCGCGACCCTGATCGCTTCGCGGTTATCGCTCCTCGTCCTGTGCCGGGCGCACGCGATCGGCGCTAGTCCATGACCTCGCCGCGATCCACATGCAGCGTCTGGCCGGTGATGTTCTTGGCCTCGGGCGAGGCCAGATAGAGGTAGGCCGAGGCGATGTCCTCGGGCTCCATGAGGCCGTCGAGCGCCTGGGCGCGGAACACCTCGTCGAGGATGTCCTCGACGGGCTTGTGGCGCCAGCGGGAGTCCACGGCGAGCGGGCCCATGGCGCCCTCGGTGCGCACCCAGCCGGGACAGACGGCATTGACCCGGATGCCTCGGCTGCGGCCGAGTTCTTTCGCGAGCACGCGCATGAAGCCGAGGATGGCGTGCTTGGAGGCGACGTAGGCCGAATAGCCCATGGCGGCGCTCTTGCTCCACACCGATGCCGTGAAGAGGATGCGCCCGCCGTCTGCCATCTTGGGCAGCGCCTCGCGCGTGACGTAATAGGTCCCGAGCACGTTGATCTCGATGACGCGGCGGAACAGGGCCTCGATCGCCTCGCCGGGCTCATCCATCGGCGTCAGATTCTGTATCGCGGCGTTGTTGACGAGCACGTCGATGTGTGAGAGCGCGCCCAGCGCCGTGCGCACGGCCGCGCGGTCGGTGATGTCGCATTGAAACGCTTGCACCGGCCGCCCGCTCATCGACTCGAGAGCGGCCTTGGCCTCGTGGATGCACGCGTTTTCGGCCAGGATCGCGAGCTCCGCGCCGGCTCGCGCAAAGGCCTGGGCCACCGCGAGGCCGATGCCCTGGCTCGCGCCCGTGATCAGCACGCGCTCGCCCGCGAACGAAAAGCTCGTCATAAGCCGCTCCTTATTTCCCAGGAATTCCGGGTTTAACGGTCGGGAGGAGCGCTGGCAAGCGCGAGGCCAAGGCCTGGCGCATCGAGGCTCGCTCCGGCGCCCAAGGCATCGCCTTGCAGCGAAAGGACGGGGCCCGTACTCTTGCCCATTGGGAGAGATCTTTCGCTCTTGTTTGGCGTGTCCGCATGGAGCTGACCGGCGAATACAGCCTGCCCGCCGGGCGCGAGGCCGTCTGGCGCGCGCTCAACGATCGCGAGCTCCTGCGCCGCTGCATTCCCGGTTGCGAGGAGCTCGAGCAGATCTCGGCCACCGAGTTCGCGGCCAAGGTCAAGTCGAAGATCGGCCCGGTGAGCGCGCGCTTCTCGGGCCGGGTGCACCTCGAAGACTTATCGCCGCCCGAGTCCTATACGATCCGCGGCGAAGGCGAGGGCGGGGTGGCGGGCTTCGCCAAGGGCTCGGCGCGGGTGAGCCTCGAGGCGCGCGCGGAGGCGACGGTCCTGCGCTATGTCGCGGACGCCCAGGTCGGCGGTAAGCTCGCGCAGCTGGGGTCCCGCGTGCTCAAGGGCACGGCGCAGAAGCTCGCGGATCAGTTCTTCGGCAGCCTGGCGGCGCAGCTGGGTGGCGCGCCCGTGCCCGCGCCCACGCCCGTGCCGAGCGAGGAGGGGTAACGATGGTCGAGGCGCAGCGCGTCGCGATTTCGCTCGACGTGAACGGCCGGCGGGTTGAGGCCGAGGTCGACGTGCGCACGCTGCTCGTCGAGTTCCTGCGCCGCACCCTCTCGCTCACGGGCACGCACGTCGGTTGCGACACGAGCCAATGCGGTGCCTGCGTCGTGCATGTGAACGGCCGCTCGGTCAAGTCGTGCACGATGCTTGCCGTGCAGGCCGACGGCGCCGAGGTTAAGACCATCGAAGGGGTGGCCGGGCCGGATGGCTTGCATCCCCTGCAGGCGGCGTTTCGCGAGCATCATGGGCTTCAGTGCGGCTATTGCACGCCGGGCATGATCATGAGTGCGCTCGACCTCCTCGCGCGCGAGTCCGCGCCCTCGGAAGAGCGCATCCGCCACTGGCTCGAGGGCAATCTGTGCCGCTGCACCGGCTACCACAATATCGTCAAGGCGATCGCGGCCGGGGCCGAGGCGATGCACCCGCCGAGCGGCGTGTGAGGCGCCATGGCTCTCGCCCAAGCGCCCGACAAGCAACCGATGGCCGAGCGATCTTCGTCTCTTGAGACGGTGTTGCGCCACGACCGCCTCGCCGTGCTCGCGGGCGTCGCGCTCATTGCGGCGCTCGCCTGGGGTTATACGGCGTATCTCGCGCACGCGATGGGGGTCATGGACATGAGCGAGACGCTCATGCCCATGAGCGCGGCCTGGAGCGCGCCGGAGTTCGTCTTCACCGTGGCCATGTGGCTGATCATGATGGTCGCCATGATGCTGCCCACGGCCGCGCCTTATCTCTTGATCTTCGCGCGGGTCAACCGCAATCGGCGGGCCAAGGGCGGGCCCTATGTGCCGACCGCCCTCTTCGCCTGCGGCTATCTCGTATCCTGGGGCGCGTTTTCGTTCGCGGCCGCGGGCGCGCAGTGGGCCCTGCAGTCCTCGCTCCTCATCGACATGAACTACGCGAGCGCGACCCCCTATCTCGCCGGCGGGCTGCTCGTTGCGGCCGGGCTCTACCAGTGGACGCCGCTCAAGCACGCGTGCCTCAAGAGCTGCCGCTCGCCCTTCGATTTCATCGCCCACCGCTGGCGCGAGGGGCGGCTCGGCGCGCTGCGCATGGGGCTCGAGCACGGCACGTTCTGCGTCGGCTGCTGCGCGGCCCTCATGGTGCTGCTCTTCGTGTTCGGCGTGATGAATCTGGTGTGGATCGCGGGCCTCGCCGCCTTCGCCCTGACCGAGAAGCTGATCGCCCGCGGTCCCGCATTCTCGCGCGTCTCCGGTGCGGTCTTGGTTCTCGGCGGCGTGAGCTGGATGCTGGCGGGCTAGCCCCATGCGAGCGTTCCGCTATCACCGACCGACCCGCCTCGAGGAGGCGCGCGCCCTCATGGAGGGCGCGGAGGAGGGGCGCTACTTGGCCGGCGGCCAGACGCTCCTTCCCGCGATGACGCTGCGCTTATCGGCGCCGAGCGATGTCATCGACTTGAGCACGTTGCCCGGCCTTGCGGCGCTCGAAGAGGCCGACGGCGCGTTCCGCGTGGGCGCGCTCGTGCGCCACGCCGAGGTGGCGGAGCAGAGCCCGATCGCGGCGCTGGGCCGGCTCGCCGGCCTGATCGGGGATCCGCAGGTGCGCAACCGGGGCACCCTCGGCGGCTCGCTCGCCAACAGCGACCCGGCGGCCGACTACCCGGCCGCGGTGCTGGGCCTGGGCGCCGAAATCATCACCGACCGGCGCACCATCGCAGCCGACGCCTTCTTCCGCGGCCTGTTCGAGACCGCGCTCGAGCCCTCGGAGATCATCGCGGCCGTGCGCTTTCCAAAACCCCGCCGTGCGGCCTACGCCAAGTTTCCCCATGCCGCCTCACGCTTCGCGCTCGTCGGCGTGTTCGTCGCGGAGCTCGGAGACACCATTCGGGTGGCCGTGACCGGGGCGGGCCCCTGCGCCTTTCGGGTCCTTGAGATGGAGCGGGCTCTGTCGCGCAACTTCGCGCCCGGCGCGCTCGAGGGGATCGCGCTCGATGAGCGCGATCTCAACGAAGACATCCACGCGGGCGCGGAGTACCGCGCCCATCTCATCGCCGTGATGGCCAAGCGTGCGGTGGCCGCGGCGCTGGCCGGCGGGCGGTCGTGAGCGCGAACGGCGAGACGCCGGGCGCCGCCGACGAAGCGGCTGTGCTCGAAGCCTTGGCGCGCTGGCAGGGCGAAGGCGCGGCGCTCGCCACGGTGATCGAAACCTGGGGCTCAAGCCCGCGCCCCGTGGGCAGCCAGCTCGCGGTCTCGGGCGCGGGCCGCTTCGTGGGCTCGGTCTCGGGCGGCTGCGTCGAGGGTGCGGTCGTCTCGCTCGCCAAGGAGGCGATCGAGACGCACGCGCCGCGCCTGATCGAGTTCGGGGTGACCGATACCGAGGCCTGGGCCTTGGGCCTCGCCTGCGGCGGGCGCGTGGCGATCTACATCGAGCCTGCGGGCGGCCCCGGCCTCGCGGCTTCGACCGTGGGGCGGCTGCTCGAGGCCCAGCGCGGCGAGCGGCCGGTGGCGCGGGTGGTTGATCTCTTAAGCGGTGCGGAAAGCCTGATCGAGCCGGGCGGGCAGGCGAGCGGCGCGCCGCTCGGAGAGGCGGTACGCGCGGCGGCGCTCACGGCCTTGGAGGAGGACCGCCCCGGGCTCGTGCCCGGCACGAAGAGCTTCGTGCGCCCGCACCTGCCGGCGCCCAGGCTCATCATCGTGGGCGCGACCCACATCGCCCAGAGCCTGGCGCCCATGGCCGCGCTCGCGGGCTACGGCGTTGCCATCGTCGATCCGCGCCGCGCCTTCGCCACGCCCGAGCGCTTCCCCGGTGTCGCCCTTCTGACCGAATGGCCCGAGCCCGCCTTCGCACGGCTCAAGCCCGATCAGCGCAGCGCGGTGGTGGCGCTCGCCCACGATCCCAAGGTGGACGACGTGGCGCTTGCGCTCGCGCTCGAGAGCCCGGCGTTCTATATCGGCGCGCTCGGCAGCCGCAGCAACCAGGCCAAGCGTCTGGAGCGGCTCAAGGCGGCGGGCGTGCCGGAGGCTAAGCTTGCGCGCATCCACGGCCCCATAGGCCTTGCCATCGGCGCCCTCTCGCCGGCCGAGATCGCGATCGCGATCCTGGCCCAGATCACGAAAGTGCGCCGCCGGCCGCGCGAGCCGTGACCCCACCGGCCGACACTCGCCGCATCGCGGGGCTCTTGCTCGCGGCCGGGCTATCGCGGCGCATGGCCAGCGGCGACAAGCTCATCGCCGAGTTCGAGGGTGCGCCTCTCGTGCGTCATCCGGCGCGCACCCTCTGCGCTGCCAGACTTAAGCCCGTGCTCGTGGTCATCGGCCACGAGGGCGCGAGGGTGCGCCGTGCGCTCGAGGGTCTCCCGGTCCGCTTCATCGACAACCCGGCCCCTGCGGAGGGCATGGCGGCGAGCCTCAAGTGCGGCGTGCGCGCCCTGCCCGCAGAGGTGCGCGGCGTGGTGGTGGCCCTGGGCGACATGCCGCACGTGCGCGCGGAACACATTGCGGGCCTTCTCGAGGCCTTCGAGGCCGCAGCCGGCGGCGCCATCTGCGTGCCGGTGTTCGAGGGCCGGCGCGGCCACCCCGTTCTGTTTCCCGCGCGCCTGTTCGCTGAACTCGAGACACTCGAAGGCGACGTCGGCGCGCGCGCCGTGCTCGCGCGCCACGCTGCGATCGTGCGCGAGGTTGCGGCGTCCGACGACGGGGTGCTGTTCGACGTGGACAGCGAGGCCGAGCTTGCGGGGCATCCGCGGCGCCATCGCACGGCCCTGACGGGCCGCCCATGTCGAAGACGCTCGTCGTTGCCGCCATTCTGATCGGGTTCCTCGTCGCGGCGATCGGCCTTGGGCGCTGGATGTGGTTCGAGCTGGGCGCGGTCGAGATCGAGAGCGACGGCCTCATCGCTCTCGCCGGCGGCTCGCTCGCCGCGCTCGCGCTCGGCATCGGCCTCATGCGCCTCGTTTACTGGAGCCATCGCAAGGGCTACGACGAGCCCGAGCGCGACGGCGATGCCTAACGTCTAGAGCGGGATCCGATCGAGTGGAAGCACCCCCTCCCCCTACCCCCTCCCGCGAGAGGAGGGGGGGACGAATCAAATAGCTCCCTCCCCCCTTTG
>CAZVZP010000068.1:0-3401 GCA_964631625.1 uncultured Hyphomicrobiales bacterium
CCAGCTCGTGCTGCCCGTGGCCGTCATCGTGCTCTACGACGTGGGCTACGTCATGCGCATGGTGCGGGCCTCGATGGTCGAGGTCATGCGCGAGCCCTACATCCGTGCGGCCCGGCTTCGAGGCTTGAGCCCGGCCGCGGTGATTTTGCGCCACGCGCTCCCGAACGCGCTGATCACGCCGATCAACGTCGTGCTCCTGCAGATTAACTACCTGATCACCGGCGTGGTCGTGGTCGAGGCGGTGTTCGCCTATCCGGGCTTCGGGCGCATGATGCTCGAGGCCGCGCTCGGCCAGGACATCGCGCTGATCGAGGCGGGCGCGCTGATCGCCGTTTTCATCGCGGTCGCGACCCAGGCGCTGGGCGATGGCGTCGCCATGGCGCTCAATCCCCGGATCCGCGTGTCATGAAGCGGCCGGGCCGAGGCGAGAAGGTGCAGCCGCGGCCGGATCGGGAGCGGGGGGACGGGGCGCTCGGTGCGCTTAGCGGCTCGCCCAGCGCGCTCTTGGGGCTTTCGCTCGTGCTGTTCTGGCTCGTCATCGCGCTGGCGGCGCCGCTGATTTCGCCGTTCGACCCCTACGCCATGGACTTCGACGCCGTGCTCGATCCTGGGCCCGGCGGCGCTCACCTCCTGGGCACCGACACGCTGGGGCGCGATGTGCTCGCGCGCCTGATCTGGGGCGCGCGCGCCTTGCTCCTGGTCGTGCCGCCCGCGGTCGCCGCGGCCTATCTCGTGGGCGTGCTGCTCGGGCTTGTGGCCGGCTACTTCGGCGGCTGGATCGATCAGCTCCTGATGCGACTCTCCGACGGCATCCTGTCCTTTCCCGTGCTCATTCTCTACATGATCGTGCTCGCGCACTTCGGGCCCTCGGCGCTCAACGTCGTGCTCGCGGTGGCCTTCACCGCGTCGCCGCAGATCGCCCGGATCGTGCGCGGGCTCACCCTCGAGCTCAAGACGCGCGACTTCGTGGCGGCAGCGCGGCTGCGCCGCGAATCGCCGTGGTCGATCATGATCGTCGAGATCCTGCCCAACGCCTGGGGCCCGGTCGGCGTCGATGCGTGCTTAAGGCTCGGCTACACGACGATCATCATCGGCGTGCTGGGCTTCCTGGGCTTGGGCCTGCCGCCCGAAGACCCGAACTGGGGCGGCATGGTCAAGGACACCTACCCGTTGATCGGCGTCTATCCGCACATGGCGCTCTTTCCCTGCGCCGCGCTCTCGAGCCTCGTGATCGGCTTCAATCTCTTGGCCGACGGCCTGCGCGAGGCCATGCGCCATGGCTGAGGCCGCGGTCTTAAGCGTGCCGCCGGCGCCGGTTCTCGCCTTCGAGGACGTGCGCATCGCCTACCGGACGAAGGCGGGCGAGGTTGCGGCGATCGCGGGCGTGAGCCTGGCCATCCACCGAGGCGAGGCGCTGGGCCTCGTCGGCGAGTCGGGCTCGGGCAAGTCCACTCTGGCCTACGCGGCACTCGGCGACTTCGGCGCCAACGGCCGGCTCGTGGGCGGGCGCATCCTGTTCGAGGGGCGGGAGCTCGCCACGCTCCGGACTGCCGAGCTCAAGGCATTGCGCGGGGCGCGGATCGCCATGGTCTTCCAGGAGCCCCGGGCATCGCTCAACCCGGTCATGACCGTGGGCGCGCAGATCGAGGAGGTGCTGCGCAGGCACGGCGGCCTCTCGCGCGACGAGGCGCGCGCACGCGCGCTGGCGGCGCTCGCCGAGGTCGAGCTTCCCGATCCGCCGGGCATGCTCCGGCGCTTCCCCCACGAGCTGTCGGGCGGGCAGTTGCAGCGCATCGTCATCGCCATCGCGCTTAGCGCGGAGCCGTCGCTCTTGATCCTCGACGAGCCGACCACGGGCCTCGATGCCACCATCGAAGCGGCGGTGCTCGACCTTGTCCGGCGCCTGCGCCAGCGTCGCGGCACGGCCGTGCTGCTCATCAGCCACGACATCTCGGTGGTGTCGCGGGTGTGCGAGCGGATCGCGGTGCTCTATGGGGGCGAGCTCGTCGAGGAGGCGCCGATGAGGGCGCTGATCGAGGCGCCTTTGCATCCCTATACGCGGGCGCTGCTGGCCTGCCGGCCGCGCCTGGGGGCCGGGTTGCGTGGGGCCGAGCTGCCGGCGATCCCGGGCCGTCCGCCTGCGCCCGGCGAGCGGCCGAGGGGCTGCGCCTTCGCGCCCCGCTGCGCCTTCGCACGCGAGAATCTATGCACGGCGGCGCCCATTCGGCTCGACGAGCGGGGCACGCATCGCGTGCGTTGCGTGCGCGTCGCCGAGCTTCCGCCCTGGCCGGCCGCGGCCAGAGCCGCGCCGAGCGTCGAAGGGAGGAGGGCCGAGCGCTCGGTGTTGGCCGAGATCGAAGGCCTCACGAAGCTCTATCCGGCGCGTGTGGGGTTGTTCCGCAAAGCGGCAGCGTCCGTCGCGCTCGACGGCGTCGATCTCACGGTCGAGCGCGGCGAGACCCTGGCGCTCGTCGGCGAATCGGGCTCGGGCAAGTCCACGCTCGCGCGCATCCTGGTCGGCCTGGAACAAGCGAGCGGGGGCGAGGTTCGCATCGAGGGCGAGGCGGTCGGTCGCGTTGCGGCGGAGCGCCGGCCGCTCGCCTTGCAGCGCAGGCTGCAGATGGTGTTCCAGAATCCGGACGGCACGCTCAATCCGCGCCACAGCGTCGGCTTCGCGCTGGCGCGCACCCTGCGCAAGCTTGGGCGCCAGGGCCGCGATAGGGCGCAGGCGGTGCGCGAGTTGCTCGAGGCCGTGCGTCTGCCCGCAGCTTATGCCCGGGCGCGGCCGCGCAGGCTGTCGGGGGGCGAGAAGCAGCGGGTGGCGATCGCCCGGGCGCTGGCGGGCACGCCCGCGCTGCTCATCGCCGACGAGCCGGTCTCGGCGCTCGACCCTTCCGTGCAGGCGGCGATCGTCAACCTGCTCGCCGAGATCAAGCGGGAACGCGGCGCGACGCTCGTGTTCATCTCGCACGACTTGGCCCTGGTCGAGCACCTGGCCGACCGCGTGGCCGTGCTCTACCGCGGCCGGCTCATGGAGGCGGGGCGCCTCGATGACGTGTTCGCGCCGCCGTTCCATCCCTACACGGAAACCCTGCTCGATGCGGCGAAGGCCAAGGGCGAAGCGGGGGCGGCCGCGTTCACGCCGTTGCGCGAGGCGGCGGCAGCGGATCGAGGCGGCTGCCCGTTCGCGCCGCGCTGCCCGCGCAAGCTGGGGCCGATTTGCGAGGCCGAGTTTCCGCCGACGCAGACCGACGCCAACGGCCACCGCATCGCCTGCCACATCCCGCGCGCGGAGCTCCTGCGCCTGCAGCGAGGTTGAGGCCGCTCCTCCCGGCGCTTCGATCCGCTAGACTCGACCCATGGCCGATCAGGAGCCGTCAGCGCTCGACAGCCTGCTTGAG
>CAZVZP010000068.1:3501-4934 GCA_964631625.1 uncultured Hyphomicrobiales bacterium
CTAGACTCGACCCATGGCCGATCAGGAGCCGTCAGCGCTCGACAGCCTGCTTGAGGACGTGCGCGCCTGCCGCGTGTGCGCGCCGTTTCTGCCGCATCCGCCCCGGCCCGTGCTCAGGGCCAAGGAGAGCGCGCGGCTCCTCATCATCGGCCAGGCGCCGGGCGTGCGCGTGCACGAGACGGGCATTCCGTGGAACGACCGCAGCGGCGATCGGCTGCGCGGATGGCTCGGCCTGACGCGTGAGGCTTTCTACGATGAGGCGCGTATCGCCATCGTGCCCATGGGCTTCTGCTTTCCCGGCACCGATCACAAGGGCGGCGACCGGCCACCACGCAAGGAGTGCGCGCCGCTGTGGCATTCGCGCATCCTGGCGCAGCTGACGAACGTCGAGCTCGTGCTGCTCGTGGGCGGCCACGCGCAACGCTTCTATCTCGGCCGGCGCGCGCAGGCGCGGCTCACGGAAACGGTCCGCGCGTGGCGCGACTATGGGCCGCGCACCGTGCCCCTGCCGCACCCTTCGTGGCGCAACACCGGCTGGCTCAAGCGCAATCCGTGGTTTATGGCCGAGCTCGTCCCTGCGCTGCGACAGCTCTTGGGTTCACTTTTGGGTGAGACGGGGAAATAGACGTTGCCTGCGCGGCCTACGCTCAGGCGGCGCCATCAGAAGCACCTTTGGCACAGGAGAGCCGCACCCATACCGTGCGCATGACCTACGACGAGGAGGCGGGATCCTTCGCCTTCAAGCTCGCGCGGCTCGAGATCGCACCCGGCGACACCGTGATCTGGATCAACGACGACCCCCTAAACGAGCATAACGTGGCGGCTTACCCGGACCGGATTCCGGCGGGCCCCGAGCCATTCGAGAGCCCGATGTTCATGCGCCTGGGCGAAAGCTGGTCCGCGACGTTCACCGTGCCTGGCAGCTACTACTACCACTGCCATCCGCACGAGGCGGTGATGCGCGGCCTCATCGTGGTGGGACGCGAATCATCGCCCGAGGAATTCCGCGCGCTCGAGCCGGGCGAGATGGAACACGAGCACGGCATCGACGCGCATTGGGCCGCGGGAATTGCGGCGATTGGCAAGGTAAGGAGACGAAATCATGACGACATTGAAGAAACTCGCGCTCGCGGCGCTGTGTGCCGCAGCCCTGGGGTTTGCCACGACAAGTCCCGCGTCCGCGCATGGCCAGCAGGCTGATGGCGGCTGGGGTGCGTGGTCGCCCTGCATGATGGGCCCGGGCATGATGGGTCCGGGGATGATGGGGCCTGGGATGATGGGCCCGGGCATGATGGGTCCCGGCATGATGGGTCCTGGGATGATGGGACCCGGGATGATGGGACCTGGCATGATGGGTCCGGGCATGATGGGACCTGGAATGATGGGTCCTGGGATGATGGGTCCTGGGATGATGGGTCCTGGGATGATGGGTC
>CAZVZP010000068.1:5034-9749 GCA_964631625.1 uncultured Hyphomicrobiales bacterium
GGATGATGGGTCCTGGGATGATGGGTCCTGGGATGATGGGTCCTGGGATGATGGGCCCCGGCATGATGGGTCCTGGGATGATGGGACCCGGGATGATGGGCCCCGGTATGATGGGCACGGCTCCGGGCTACGGCATGCCGCAGCAAGCGGAGCCAATGTCCGCGGATGACGTGACCAAGATGTTCGAGCAGCATCTCGCCTGGATGGGCAACCCGAACCTCAAAGTCGGCAGCATTGCGGAAAAGGATGCGGACACGGTCACGGTCGAGATCGTGACCCAGGACGGCTCGCTGGTGCAGCGCTACGAGGTGGACCGCCGCACCGGCTTCTCGCGCCCGGTTTCCTGAAGTCGACCGCCGGTCTCTAGGGGCGGCCGCGACCCGCGGCCGCCTCTCCTCTCGTCTTAGACTCGTTCGCCGATTAGACTTGTTTGCTGATGGGCGAGCCCGCACACGTGCATTCGGCGAGCGGCACCGAGCGTCGCCTGTTCTGGGCGATGGTGCTGACCGCGGGCTTCATGATGGTCGAGGCCGCGGGCGCGGTCTTCGCCGGCTCGCTCGCGCTGCTCGCGGATGCCGGCCACATGCTGGCGGACGGTGCCTCGCTTGCGCTTGCTTGGCTTGCCTTCCGGGCGGCGCACCGCCCCTCCGATCCCCGGCGCAGCTACGGCTACGCGCGGCTCCAGGTGCTCGCGGCATTTGTCCATGGCGTGGTGCTCGTGCTGCTCTCGCTCTGGATCGTGGTCGAGGCGGGCTTTCGCCTGGCCGAGCCCCGGACCATCGAGGGCGGACTCATGCTCGGTGTCGCGGCGGCGGGGCTGCTGGTCAACGTCGTCGCGTTCGCGGTGCTGCACGGGGGCGATCGGCGCAACCTCAACGTGCAGGGTGCGATCATCCACGTCTTGGGCGATCTCTTGTCCTCGCTCGCAGCGGTCGGCGCGGCTGTGGTTATCCTGCTCACCGGCTGGACGCCGATCGATCCGTTGCTCTCGATCGCCGTCGCCCTGGTGATCGCCCGCGTCGCGCTGAAATTGCTGGCGCGCTCGGCGCACGTGCTGCTCGAGGGCACGCCGGAAGGCTTCGACGTGGATGGGCTCAAGGACGCCTTGCGTACGGGCGTGCCCGGCCTGCTCAACGTGCACCACGTCCATCTCTGGGCGCTCACCGCCGAGCATCCGCTGCTCACGCTGCACGCGCGCGTGGCGGCGAACGCCGACCGCGACGCCGCGCTCGCCGGCGTTCACGCCATCCTCGGCCAACGCTACGGCATCGACCACGCGACGGTTCAGCTCGAATCGGGGCCGTGCCCCGACGAGGCGGCGGAGGACCGGGCGAACGCCGCGGGCACGGCGCACGGCTGAGGCCGGCTACCGGGCCCAGGCGCCCGCAGGTCTTACGCCGCGCCCGCGGCCCGCACGGCCTCGCGCGCCTCGGCCGCCTCCTGCTGGCGCCGCCACATGGCGGCATAGAGGCCACCCTCGGCCAAGAGCGCCGTATGGCGGCCGCGCTCGGCCACGCGGCCTTCATCCAACACGACGATCTCGTCCGCATCGATGACGGTCGAGAGCCGGTGCGCGATCACGAGCGTCGTGTGCCCGGCCGCGACCTCGCGCAAATTCGCCTGGATCTCCTTCTCGGTGCGCGAATCGAGGGCCGAGGTCGCCTCGTCGAAGAGCAGGATCTTGGGCTCCTTGAGCAGCATGCGGGCGATGGCGACGCGCTGCTTCTCGCCGCCCGAGAGCTTGAGCCCCCGTTCGCCCACGAGCGTGCGGTAGCCGTCGGGCAGCCCTGCCACGAACTCGTGGATGTGGGCGAGCCTGGTCACCCGCAGGATCGCCTCTTCGGGCGCGCCGGGACGGCCGTAGGCGATGTTGTAGTGAATCGTGTCGTTGAACAGCACGGTGTCCTGCGGCACCACGCCGATGGCGGCGCGCAGGCTCGCCTGGGTGACCTCGCGGATGTCCTGCCCGTCGATGCGGATCGCGCCCCCCTCGACGTCGTAGAAACGGAAGAGCAGGCGCGAGATCGTCGACTTGCCGGCACCCGAGGGACCGACGATGGCGACCATGCGCCCGGCCGGCACCGTGAACGAGACGTCTTTCAGGATCGGCCGGCGCGGATCATAGGCGAAGCCGACCCGATCGAAGACCACCTCGCCGCGCGCAACCGCGAGCGTCGGTGCCCCGGGCCGGTCGCCCACCTGCCGCTCGACCGCGAGCAGATGGAACATCGCGTCCATGTCGGTCAGCGCATTCTTGATTTCGCGATAGACGAAGCCCAGGAAGTTGAGCGGCAGGTAGATCTGTATCAGGTAGGCGTTGACCAGCACGAAGTCGCCGATCGTCATGCGGCCTTGCGCGATGCCCTGCGCGGCCATGACCATGAGGCCAGTGAGGCCCAGAGCGATGACCGCCCCTTGGCCGACGTTCAAGAGCGAGAGGCTGGTGCGGCTCGTCACCGCCGCCCGCTCGTAGCGGCTGAGCGCCGAGTCGTAGCGCCGGGCCTCGTGCTCCTCGTTGCCGAAATACTTGACGGTCTCGTAGTTGAGCAGGCTGTCGATGGCC
The DNA here is from genome assembly GCA_964631625.1 of uncultured Hyphomicrobiales bacterium. Classification (GTDB taxonomy): domain Bacteria; phylum Pseudomonadota; class Alphaproteobacteria; order UBA828; family JAPUJA01; genus CAZVZP01. The sequence goes on from CAZVZP010000068.1 coordinate 7,598, forward strand.
TTGGTGTTGGCCTCCTGGTCCATCGCGTTCATCTCGCGCCGGTACTTGAGGCGCCACTCGGTGACCACGAGGGTGAAGAGGATGTAGGCGGTGATGGTGACGAAGGTCACCAGCGCGTAAGCCACGCCGTAGAGCGACCACAGGATGCCGCACACGAGCGCGATCTCGAAGAGGGTAGGGAGCACGTTGAGCAGCATGAAGGTCAAGAGGAACTCGATGCCCTTGGTGCCGCGCTCGATGACGCGGCTTAGACCGCCGGTCTGGCGCTCGAGATGGAAGGCGAGGGAGAGCCCGTGCAGGTGGCGGAAGACGGTGAGTGCCACCATCCGGATCGCGCGCTGGGCGACCTTGGCGAACACCGCGTCGCGGAGCTCGCTGAAGGCCGCGGCGAGCGCGCGCAAGATTCCGTAGCCGACGAGGAGCGCCAGCGGAATGGCCACGACGGCCATGGCCTCGCCCCCGCCGACCGCGCCCGAGAGCACATCGACGGCGCGTTTGTAGAGGAGCGGCACATAGACGTTGGCGAGCTTGGCCGCGGCCAAGAGCAGGAGCGCGCCCACCACGCGCGCGCGCAGATCGAGCGCGCCCGTGGGCCACAGGTAGGGAAGGAGGGCGCGGATGGCGCGCAGCTCGCGCCGCGCCGCGCCCGGCGCGCGGGTCGGGAGCTGTGCCGGCCGTTCAGCCACGGGTCCCCTCGTGCTCAGCGGGATTGAGCCAGCTCCGCCGGCGCCGTGTCTGCCCGCGAGGGCAGCGGCGCCTGCGGCGCGATGAGCCAAGCCGCCACGTCGCGGATGACGAGCTCGGCCTGAAGGTCGCGCAGAAGCAGATGATAGCCGTTGGGATAGAGCGCAAAGCGGCTGCCGTTGGGCAAGGCGGCCGCGAGTTCGCGCACGCTGCTCATGGGCACGAGCTCGTCCTTCTCGCCGTGCAAGATGAGCAGAGGCAGGGCCAGCCGCGGGCCCGCGCGCGTCGCCGCATCCATGAGCTCGATCAGGCCGTAGAGGGAATCTGCGCGGGTCGCATGCACGACGAGCGGATCGCGCGCGAGGGCGCGCAACACCTCGATGTTGTCGGAGGCCTTGATGTCGAGGCCTTTGCCGCTCGCCGACCACCACGGCACGGTGTGGGCGGCGAGCCAGAGCAGCGCGCGGCCGATGGGGTTGTGCTCGTCCAAGGCGCGCACCGCCGGCGCCACGAGCACGGCGCCGTCGGCGAGACCGTCGTGCCCTGCGAGCGCCGCGATCGCGACCGCCGCGCCCATGCTTTCGCCCAGCACGTAGAGCGGCACGCCCGGATGGCGCGCGCGCACGAGCTTAAGCACCGTGCGCAGGTCGTGGCCCAGCGCCTCTTCGCTGGGCCACAATCCGCGTTCCTCGCTGGCGCCGAAGCCCCGCTGATCGTAAGCGTAGGTCGCGATGCCCTCCTCGGCCCAGAGCGGGGCCGGAATCGCGAAGGCGTTGCTGTAGTCGTTGAAGCCGTGCAGGGCCAGGATGACGGCGCGCGGCGAGGAAGCCTCGGGCCACCAGATCTTGAGTGGCAGATCGGTGCCGTCGGGCATGAGCGCGGCGTCCTCGGCGAGCGCGGCCGGGCGCACCGGCGGCCCCATCGGGATCGCCGTGGGCGCGCAGCCGTTGAGCAGCGGCACGATGCTCAAGCCGGCGGCGAGCGCACCCGCGCGCAGCCATGCGGCGTGAATTGCATGGGCGAAGCTTAGGGGACTCACTGCAGCCCTCGGCGCCTTTGTCTCGTCGATCGAAAGCGGGGCCAGACTGTCGCCGCCTTGCCGCTCAGGCGCAAGAGGCGATGGCCCCGACGATCGCTTCGAGCGCTTGGCGCGAGATCGCACCCTCGCGCAACAGGCGCGGCGGCGAATGAGTGAGATCGAGGAGAGTGGAGGGGGCTGCGTCGTGGCTCGGCCCGCCGTCGAGCACCAGCGCGAGCGCGGAGCCGAAGGCCTGGCCGACGCCCCACGCGCTGCTGCGCGTCGGCTCCCCTTCGCGATTGGCGCTCGGCGCCACCAGCGGGCGGCCCGTGGCCATGAGGAGCGCGAGGGTGGCCACGTTTCCCGGCACGCGAAGCGCCACCGTGGCGCTGCCCGCGCTCACCTCGAGCGCGAGGGCCGAGGGTTCGCGGCGCGCCAGCACGAGCGTCA
>CAZVZP010000068.1:9759-12286 GCA_964631625.1 uncultured Hyphomicrobiales bacterium
CAGCGCGCCGGGCCAGAATGCCTCCGCGAGCTGCCGCGCCGCCGCGCCGAACTCGCCGTAACCCTCGGCTTCGGCGCACGAGGCCGAGAGCACGATCAAGGGCTTCGCAGGCGCGCGCCCTTTGAGCGCGCGGACGCGCTCGATCGCCTGCGGGTTCGTCGCATCGGCCCCGACGGCGTAAACGGTATCCGTGGGGTAGGCGATGATCGCGCCCTCGCGCAGGCGGCGCGCGGCCTCGGCAATGAATTCGGGCGTTGCGGGCACGACCTTCACCGCATGACCCTTACGGCGCACTGCGCCCCCAGGCGATGAAATCCGGATTGGCGAAGCCGGGCTTGCCGTAGCTAAGCGGGCGGCCGTCAAGCGTCAACACGCGGCCGCCCGCGGCTTCGAGCACGGCTTGGCCCGCGGCCGTATCCCACTCCATGGTGCGCCCGAAGCGCGGATAAACGTCGGCCCGGCCTTGCGCGATGAGGCAGAACTTGAGCGCGCTGCCGGCCGAGGTCTCGCCCTTGAGCTTGAGCGTGCGCAGGAAGGTGTCGACCGCGGGCGAGCGATGGGAGCGGCTGGCGAGGGCGATCAGACCTTCAGGAGGCGGCACGCGGGCGGCGATGGACTCGCGCGCGCCGCCGTCCCGCACGAGCCAGGCGCCCTCGCCCACGAGCCCGGCGTAGGTCTCCCGGCGCGCGGGGATGTGCACGACGCCGAGCACCGGACGGGCGTGCTCGATCAACGCGATGTTGACCGTGAACTCGTCGCGCTGGGCGAGAAACTCCTTCGTGCCGTCGAGAGGATCGACGAGCCAGAAGGGCGCGCGCGGATCGAACGCGGGCTCAAGCGCGCATTCGACGCTCTCTTCGGAGACGATCGGAATCGCCGGTTCGAGCCGCGTGAGCGCCGCAAGGATGAGCCGGTCGGCCGCCTCGTCGGCCTCGGTCACCGGCGATGAATCCGCCTTGGTGCGTACCGCGGTGGCGCCGCGATAGAAGGGCAGGATCGAAGCGCCCGCCTCGCGCGCGATAAGGGCCGCCACATCGAGCAGGACCGGCGCCTCGTGTCCGCATTCGAGCAAGGCTCTGGCTTTCGACGGCACGATCTAGGACTCGGCGGCTTGCGAGGGGCCGAGCAGACGAGCGAGCTCGGCCATCCGCTCTTGGAGTGAAATATCGCAGAACGACAAGACCTCGAGCTCGTGCGCCTCGAGCGCTTCGACCAGAGGACGGTGCGCACGGGCGGACTCGAGCGCGGCGTCGCGCGCGCAGAGCAAGGCAGAAATCTCAGGCGCGAACAGCCGCACCATCGCCGTGAGCCACCGGCTCGTGGCAACGGGCGCGGCCAAGAGCGAGAAGCGATCGATCATCGCGCTCACGTCCTGGGCACGGTACCAAGTCTCGCCGGTGACCCAGCGGTTGGTCGTGAACAAGCGGATCGGCTCGGCGCGATTGTTCATGGCGATGGCAATGATATGGGCCAGCGCGATGTTATCGGGAAGGGGATCGGGGAGATCGGGCATAGGGGCGGGCCGAACGTCGCGCGGCATGCCGGTGCCGCGCAGGAAGGCGTGAAAGTGGCCATGCTCGTCCGCGGCAAAGGGGTAGGGGTGCGCGTGATAAAAGTATTGCGCGAGACTCGCGCGATCGACCACGTCCCCGGCCGGGTAGTGGCGCCACTCGGTGAAGGTTCCCTGGCCCTTGAGGATCTCGGCGACGACGTTGCTTCCGCTCGCCTCGAGCGAACGGGCGCATTCGAGCGCCTCGTGCCCGGCCTCGTGCATGACCCTCAAGGCGGCAGGCGGCAGGGTCATAAGATCGGCCGCGGGCCTCGAAAGCGCGGCGCCATCGGGCGCAGGGGTCGTTGCGTCGTCTTGTCTCATCGGGGGTGCCGAGCTTGCCGCCGCTTATACCATCCGCCGGGGCCCACGGGCGAACGCCCTTGAACGCGCGCTTGGCCGTGGCAAACAAGCGGTCAAGGCGGCCGATCCGGCGCTCTTCGGCGCGCCACGATTTCGCCACAGGGGCGCGCTTGAATTCGTGCGCCGCCTGTGAATAATGCGGCGCGACTTGACCGCGCCTCTGCGTCTCAGCGAACGGGAGTTCCCTATGATCCTGCCTCGAATTCTGGGCGTTGCCGCCGCCCTTGCCGTGCTTGCCGCCGCCGCGACCCCGGCCTTGGCCGACGGCGACGCCGCGAAGGGCGAAAAGGTGTTCAAGAAGTGCGCCACCTGCCACACCACGGGCGCCGGCGAGGAGCACAAGGTGGGGCCTAATATGTACGGCCTGTTCGGGCGCGTCTCGGGCACCGCCGAGGGCTTCAACTATTCGGATGCGATGAAGAACGCCGCCATCACCTGGGACGAGGAGACGCTCGAGAAATACCTGGCCGATCCCAAGGGTTTCATGCCAGCCAACAAGATGGCGTTCCCTGGGCTCAAGAAGGAAGAGCAGATCGAGGACGTCATCGCCTACCTCAAGGAAGCCACGAAATAACGGTGGCGCGCACCGCGCGCCTTTCGTGCGTGGACCTCAAG
>CAZVZP010000069.1:0-12162 GCA_964631625.1 uncultured Hyphomicrobiales bacterium
GATCTCGACGAGCTTCATCATCGGCACCGGGTTCATGAAGTGCATGCCGACGAATTTCTCCGGCCGGTCGGTCGAGGCCGCGAGCCGGGTGACCGAGATCGACGAGGTGTTGGTCGCGAGCAGCGCGTCGCTCTTGAGCTTGCCCTTGAACTTGTCGAAGATCTCGCGCTTGACCGACTCCTTCTCGACCGCGGATTCGATCACGAGGTCGCAGTCGAAGAGATCGCTGAGCGAATCCACGGTCTTGATGCGCGCGAGCGCCGCTGCCTTGGCCTTTCCGTCGATGGCGCCGCGTGCGACCTGGCGGGCCAGGTTGTGCTCGATCGTCTCGAGCGCCTTCTTGAGCTGATCGTCCGAGATGTCGAAGAGCCTGACGTCGAAACCGGCGAGAGCGAAGACGTGGGCGATGCCGTTGCCCATCTGGCCTGCGCCAACGATGCCCACCTTCTCGATCGTCATGATCTCACCCTGCGCTCTTGAGCGTTCCCGGATAACCCTGCTTCTTGAGTTCCGCTTCGAGCGCCGGCACCGCCTCGAACAGATCGGCGACGAGGCCGTAGTCGGCGACCTGGAAGATCGGCGCCTCCTCGTCCTTGTTGATCGCGACGATCACCTTCGAGTCCTTCATGCCGGCCAAGTGCTGGATGGCGCCCGAGATGCCCACGGCGAGGTAAAGGTCGGGGGCGACGACCTTGCCGGTCTGGCCCACCTGGTATTCGTTGGGCACGAAGCCCGCATCGACCGCCGCGCGCGAGGCGCCGACGGCGGCGCCCAAGAGATCGGCGATGCGCTCGAGCATCTGGAAGTTCTCGCCCTTTTGCAGGCCGCGCCCGCCCGAGACGACGACGCGCGCACTCGCGAGCTCCGGGCGCTCGGAGCGCGAGACCTCGCGCTTGACGAAGCGCGAGAGCGCAAGATCGCCGGTCGAGTCGAGCTTGCCGATGGCACCCGATCCGCCCTCGGCGGCGGCCGGCTCGAACGCGGTCGCGCGCACGGTGATGATCTTGATGCCATCGCTCGAGGTCACGCGCGCAAGCCCGTTGCCCGCATAGATCGGCCGCACGAAGGTATCGGCCGAGACCACCTCGACGACGTCGGAGATTTGCGCCACGTCGAGCAGCGCGGCCACCCGCGGCATCACGTTCTTGCCGAAGGTGGTCGCGGTGGCGAGCACATGGCTGTAGCCTTGCGCCGCCCTGGCGATGAGGGGAGCCAAGTTCTCCGCGAGCCCATGGGCGAGGGCCGCATCGTCGGCGTGCAGCACCTTGGCGATGCCCGCGACCTTGGCGGCGGCTTGCGCCACGGCCGCGCACTCTGCGCCCGCCACGAGCAGATCGATCCCGCCGCCGATCTTGGCCGCGGCGGCGACGGCGTGGAGCGTGCTGCCTTTTAGAGTCCGATTGTCGTGCTCGGCGACGACGAGGGCGCCCATGGCTAGATCACCTTCGCTTCGTTGCGCAATTTGTCGACGAGGGCCGCGACATCGGGCACCTTGACGCCGGCTTGGCGCTTCGAGGGCTCGTCCACCCGCTCGAGGCGAAGGCGCGGTGTCACGTCGATGTTGAGCGATGCCATGGGCTTCGCGTCGAGCGGCTTCTTCTTGGCCTTCATGATGTTGGGGAGCGAGGCGTAGCGCGGCTCGTTGAGCCTGAGATCGGTCGTGATCACGCAGGGCATCTTGAGAACGAGCGTCTCGAGGCCGTCGTCCACCTCGCGGGTCACCGTGAGCTCGCCGACTCCCATCTCGAGCTTCGAGGCGAAGGTGCCCTGCGGCCAGCCGAGCAGGCCCGCGAGCATCTGCCCCGTCTGATTCGCGTCGTCGTCGATCGCCTGCTTGCCCAGAATCACGAGGTCGGGCTTCTCGGCCTCGACGATGGCTTTGAGCGCCTTGGCCACGCCCAGGGGCTCGATCTCGCCGTCGTGCTGCACCAGGATGGCCCGGTCGGCGCCCATGGCGAGCGCCGTGCGCAGCGTCTCTTGGGCGGCCTGAGGCCCGATCGAGACCGCGACGATCTCGCTCGCCGTCCCTCTCTCCTTGAGGCGCACCGCCTCCTCGACGCCGATCTCGTCGAACGGGTTGAGCGCCATCTTCACGTTCGCGGTCTCGACCCCCGACTTGTCCGCCTTGATGCGGACCTTGACATTGGCGTCGATCACGCGCTTTGCGGTCACGAGAATCTTCATGGCACCGTCGGAGTCGGATCGGTCCTAGGTCTGGCGCGGCGGGAGCCCTCGGCGCGGTCCCGCGACGGGCGCCGAATCGGCCGGGTGCGTGGGGCGAGGCGGAAGGTAATGCGCGGCCCGTGCACTGTCAACGCGAGCGCTCTGGGTCGTTCGTGCGGCCTTCGGGCGGCGCCTCCTCGCGGGTTGCGCCGGGCTCCCATAACACGTCGTGTGCGCCCTTGTCGTTGAGATGGCGCGCGAGCACGAAGAGGTGATCGGACAGCCGATTGGCGTATTCGAGCGCCGCCGGATTGACCGCTTCGCTCTCGGTGAGCTCGCCGATCAGCCGCTCGGCCCGGCGCACCACCGTGCGGGCGAGATGGAGATGGGCCGAGGCCGCGGTGCCGCCCGGCAGGACGAACGAGTCGAGCGGCGTGAGCTCGGCATTGAGCCGGTCGATCTCGCGCTCGAGCCGGGCAACCTGCGCTCGCGTGATGCGCAAGGGCGGGCGTTTCGGGTTGGGCTTCTCGGGCGTGCACAGGTCGGCACCCAGGTCGAACAGCTCGTTCTGGATGCGGGCGAGCATGGCGTCGGCCTCGCCCTCGGTGTAGAGCCGGGCGAGGCCAAGCGCGGCGTTGGCCTCATCGATGGTGCCGTACGCCGCGACCCGCAGGGCGTGCTTCTTGACGCGCGCGCCGTCGCCGAGCGAGGTCTCGCCCTTATCGCCGCCTCGCGTGTAGATCTTGGTGAGCTTGACCATCGCCTTTAGCGCTCGATCAGGAACAGCACGACGATGAGGACGACGGCGAAGGCCTGGAGCGCCACGCGATAGCGCATGAGCCGATTGCCCCAGCGCGCATTGAACGCCCCGCCCTTGAACATGGACACAACGCCGCTGACGAGCACGAGGACGACGAGGCCGAGGAGCGTAGATAACCGTCTTGATGACATCGATCATGGCGTCGTCCGACCGCCCGCGGCCAATGTCCGTCAGTCCTCGAGGAGGCGGCGCGCGATGATGTGGGCCTGAATCTCGGCCGCGCCCTCGAATACGTTCAAGATGCGAGCATCGCACAGCACGCGGCTGATCGCATACTCCTGTGCATAGCCGTTGCCCCCGTGGATCTGAAGCGCCGCGTCCGCGGCCGCCCAGGCGACGCGGGCGGCCAGGAGCTTGGCCATGCCGGCTTCGAGGTCCGAGCGCCGGCCCTCGTCCTTGGCGCGCGCCGCGAAATAGGCGAGCTGGCGCGCCACCATCGTTTCCACGGCGAGCCAGGCGAGCTTGCCGAAGACGCGCGGGAAGCCATAGATCGCCTGGCCGAACTGCACCCGCGCGCGGGCGTAGACGAGCCCCAGCTCGAGGGCGTTCTGGGCGACGCCCACGGCGCGCGCCGCGGTCTGAATGCGTGCGGCCTCGAAGGTGCGCATGAGCTGCTTGAAGCCCTGGCCCTCCTCGCCGCCCAAGAGGTTCGCGGCATCGACCTCGAAGTTGTCGAAGGCGATCTCGTATTCCTTCATGCCGCGGTAGCCGAGCACGGGGATCTCCGTGCCCTTCATGCCGTTCACCGGGAACGGGTCGCCGTCGCCGCCCCGCGGTTTCGGCGCCAGGAACATGGAGAGGCCGCGGTGATCCGTGCTCTGTGGATCGGTGCGCGCCAGGAGCGTCATCAAGTCGCTGCGCGCGCCGTGGGTCGTCCAGGTCTTGTTGCCCGTGATGAGATACGTCTCGCCGCGGCGCAGCGCGCGGGTCCTGAGCGCGCCCAAGTCCGAGCCGGTGTTGGGCTCGGTGAATACCGCCGTGGGCAGCGTCTCCCCCCGCGCGATCTTGGGCAGCCACTGGTGTTTCTGCGCGGGCGTGCCGCCGGAAAGGATCAGCTCGGCCGCGATCTCCGAGCGGGTGCCGATCGAGCCGACCGAGAGGTAGCCGCGCGAGAGCTCTTCCGTGACCACGCACATGGCGATCTTGCCCGAGCCCAGGCCGCCGAATTCTTCGGGCACGGTCAAGCCGAAGACGCCGAGCTCGGCCATGCGCGCGATGACCTCGAGCGGGATCAGCGCATCGGCCCGGTGCCACGCTTGCGCCTTCGGTGCGATCTCGCCGTCGGCGAAGCGACGGATTTCGGCACGCATGGCCTCGAGCGTTTCGTCCAGCAGCCCGAGGTCGCCGAAGCTCTCGCCCGCGGCGATGAGTTCCGCGATGCGCGCGCGCGTTAAGGCCGTATTGCCGCTGCGCACGAGCATCTCGACCTCGGGCGTGACGGAGGCACGGATCGCCTCGGGCGTTAAGCCCATGTCGTCGGGCCGCGCGATCTCCGCCTGGCTCATGGCGATGCCGCCGCGGATCTGGAGCAGGTATTCGCCGAAGGCGGCGCAAAGAAGCAGCCGTTCGAGCTCGCCCAGGCGCCCCGCGCCGTCGAGCCGTTCGGCCCAGCGCAGCATCTCGGAGAGCGCCGCAACATAGGTGGCAAGCCAGGCCAGCCCGTGGGCCGCGAACTGCTCGGCATCGAGCCGCGCGCCGTCGATCTTGCCGTCGGCGGAGAGCACGCGCGCGCGCACAGCGGTCCGCGCCTTGTCACGCAAGCCTTGGGCCGCCGCGAGCGCAGAACCGCAGGTGGCGAGGAGAGCGCCCGTCGTAAGCTCGGCCGCGGCGCTCCGCTCGTTCATGGGCGCCTTAGGCCTCGAGCGCTTCCTCGAAGGCGCGCATGCCGGGACGCTTCGCCTGCACGAGCACGGCCATGTTCCCCGGCTTGTGCTCGTTCCTCATCATCTTCATGTGGGCCTTCGGGATGTCGGACCAGGAAAACACCTCCGACATGCAGGGGTCGATGCGCCGCTCGATGACCAGCCGGTTGGCTTGGCTCGCTTGCATGAGGTTGGCGAAATGGCTGCCCTGGACACGCTTCTGGCGCATCCACACGAAGCGCGCATCCATGGTCAGGTTGTAGCCCGTGGTGCCGGCGCAAAAGACGACCATGCCGCCGCGCTTGACCACGAAGCAGGAGACCGGAAAGGTCTCTTCGCCCGGGTGCTCGAACACGAGGTCGACGTCGACCCCCTTCCCCGTCACGTCCCAGATCGCCCGGCCGAACTCGCGCACCTTCTTCATGTAGGCGCCATAGGCTGCCGCATCGTCGAGGTCGGGGAGCGCGCCCCAGCACTCGAACTTCTTGCGGTTGATCGCCGCCTTGGCCCCGAGGGAGAACACGAATTCGCGCTTGGCTTCGTCCGAGATCAGGGCGATGGCGTTGCCGCCCGCGGTGGCGACGAGCTGGATCGCCATGGAGCCCAAGCCGCCCGCGCCGCCCCACACGAGCACGTTCTGGCCGGGTTTCAGCGTGTGCGGCCGGTGGCCGAAGAGCATGCGGTAGGCGGTGGCGAGCGTCAGCATGTAGCAGCCGCTCTCCTCCCAGGTGAGATGAGGGGCGCGCGGCATGAGCTGGCGCGACTGCACGCGGCAGAATTGGGCGAACGAGCCGTCGGGCGTCTCGTAGCCCCAGATGCGCTGCGAGGGCGAGAACATGGGATCGCCGCCGTTGCACTCCTCGTCGTCGCCGTCGTCCTGGTTGCAGTGGACGACCACTTCATCGCCCGCCTTCCAGCGCGCGACCTTGCGCCCCACCGCCCACACGATGCCGGAAGCGTCCGAGCCCGCGATGTGATACTCCGCCTTGTGCACGTCGAAGGGCGAGAGCGGCTTGCCGAGCGAGGCCCACACGCCGTTGTAGTTGACGCCCCCCGCCATCACGAGCACGAGCACCTCGTCCGAATCGATCTCGGGCGTAGGCAGCACCTCGACCTGCATGGCCTTGTCGGGCTCGCCGTGCCGCTCGCGCCGGATCGCCCAGGCGTACATGCGCTCCGGGACGTGGCCCAGGGGCGGGATCTCGCCCACCTCGTAGAGGCCCTTCTTGGGCAGGCGCCGTGTCAGTTCGATGACTTCGCCCGGCTGGCTCATGGCTGAATACGTCCTAATTCGAGAGGGCGGCGCAGCCCGAAGGGGCGCCCCTAAGCGCTTGCGATTTCAGGCAGCGTTCCAACCTTTGCCGCCTTTGGCAAGCCTTTTTTGCACTGCAGCATGAAGGCCGCTAGGCTAGTATTCGAAGAGAATTTCCGGACGGCGGCCATGGCAGAGGAGATAAGAGAGGGCGAGGCGGCGGCGCGGGATGAGCCCTGGCTCATGCGCACCTATTCGGGCCACACCTCGGCCAAGGCCTCGAACGAACTGTTCCACGCCAACCTGAGCCGCGGCCAAACCGGCCTCTCGGTCGCCTTCGACCTGCCGACCCAGTTGGGCTATGACGCCGACCATCCCTTGGCCAAGGGCGAGGTCGGCAAGGTGGGCGTGCCCGTCGCCCACCTGGGCGACATGGCGGCGCTCTTCGCGGGCATTCCGCTCGCGCGCATGAACACCTCGATGACGATCAACGCCACCGCGCCCTGGCTCCTTGCGCTCACCATCGCGTTGGCCGATCAGCAGGGGGTCGCGCGCAACGCGCTCTCGGGCACGGTGCAGAACGACATCATCAAGGAGTATCTCTCGCGCGGCACCTACATCTTTCCGCCCGAGCCGAGCCTTCGGCTGATCTCGGACGTGGTCGCCTTCTGCGTCGCCGAAGTGCCGAAATGGAACCCGGTCAACGTCTGCTCCTATCACCTGCAGGAGGCGGGCGCCGAGCCGGTGGAGGAATTGGCCTTCGCGCTTTCGACCGCGCTCGCCGTGCTCGATCGGGTCAGGGCCTCGGGCGCGGTCCCGGCCGAGGAGTTCCCCAAGGTGGTCGGGCGCATCAGCTTCTTCTTGAACGCCGGCATCCGGCTCATCACCGAGATCTGCAAGCTGCGCGCCTTCGCCGAGCTGTGGGACGAGATCACGAAGGAGCGCTACGGCGTTACCGATCCCAAGCTGCGCCGCTTCCGCTACGGCGTGCAGGTGAACTCGTTGGGCTTGAGCGAGCGCCAGCCCGAGAATAACGTCTATCGGATCCTCCTTGAGATGCTCGCGGTCGTGCTCTCGAAGGACGCCCGCGCGCGCGCCGTGCAACTCCCGGCCTGGAACGAGGCCTTGGGCCTGCCCCGCCCGTGGGATCAGCAATGGAGTCTCCGGTGCCAGCAGATCGTGGCCTTTGAGACCGACATCCTCGAGCACGACGACATCTTCAGGGGCTCGAGCGTGATCGAGCGGAAAGTGGCCGAGCTCAAGATGCAAGCCCGCTCCGAGCTCGAGCGCATCGAGCGCCTGGGCGGCGCCGTCGCCGCGGTCGAGGCCGGCTACATGAAGAGCCGCCTGGTCCAATCGAACGCGCGCCGCGTGGCCCGGATCGAGGCGGGCGAGCAGATCGTGGTCGGGGTCAACGCCTTCACCGAGAGCGCCGAATCGCCGCTTACGGCGGACGCGGGGGCCGCATTTCTCACTCCCGACGTTCGCGCGGAAGCGGAAGCGATCGCAAACTTGAAGCGCTGGCGCGAGGCGCGCGACGGGAAGGCCGCGGCCGCGGCGCTGGAAGCCTTGAAGCGCGCCGCCAAGGAAGGCTCGAACATCATGCCGCCTTCCATCGACTGCGCGAAGGCGGGCGTCACCACCGGCGAGTGGGCGGGCTGTCTGCGCGCCATCTTCGGCGAGTACCGCGCGCCCACCGGGATCGCGCGCGCCCGTGGCGCCGCGCAGGATACGGCGTTGGCCTCCCGCTACGCCAAGGTCAGGGACGAGGTCGAGCGCGTCTCGCGTAAGATGGGCCGGCGCCTCAAGATGCTGGTGGGCAAGCCGGGGCTCGATGGCCACTCGAACGGCGCCGAGCAGATCGCGGTCGCCGCGCGCGACTGCGGCATGGAGGTGGTCTACGAGGGCATAAGGCTGACGCCCGCTGAGATCGTCAACGCGGCGCTCGAAGAAGGCGTGCACGTGGTGGGTTTATCGGTACTCTCGGGCTCCCACATGCAGGCGATCTCCGACGTGCTCGATGGGATGAAGCGCGCCAAGCTCGGGCATATCCCCGTGGTCGTCGGCGGCATCATCCCGCCGAAGGATGCCGAGGCCTTGGAGGCGATGGGCGTGGCGCGGGTCTATACACCGAAGGACTTCGAGCTCTCCTCCATCATGCGCGACATTGTTCAGGTCGTTGAGGAGCGCACGAAAGAGGCGGCTTGAGATCGTCAAGGTCAAAGGGGAGGCTGATATTCGACCGTGGGATCGATCGATATATACGACTGGCAAGCTGGACATTACCTCTCAAAGTTAGAACGCTTCCTGGGCGTTCAAGAGATAAACAGGCGTCTCGCTGACCTTGAGCGAGAGCTTCGAAGAGCCAAACCGTGCTATCGCGAAAATTGGCTTCTTCCGAAGCGAGCTTGGTGGCTAGGGATCAAATCGCTCCGCGAACTGCGGGACTCCAACGTAACATATCGAGGAAATATTCAAGCAGACATGTTATTGCCGTTAGAAACGGCAGCAAAGATTGCAGCGCTTTACCAGTCGATGCCTGATGAAGTGCGCGAAGATTATAGATCGAGAATCCTTAACGGAGACAATCTACGGCCTGTTCTCTTGGAGATCGATATTGCTGCCCATCACTATCAAAAGAACCATAACGTGGCATGGCCCACAAGGGTTACATGGGGCAGAGCACGGATTCCTGACCTTCTTATCAAGACTCAGAATTGTACCTTAGAGATCGAGTGCAAGAGTCATGGAGTGGACACGGGTAGGAAAATTGCAAGGCCACGGTTTTACCAGCTAGTTGATTTGCTAGCCCCTGCCATTTCCCGCAAGGGTTACCGTGGTGAGATCAAGATAACGATTGCAGATGAGCTATCGAACTCTCAAACCTGGCAACAGGGATTGGTAGCGGTCGTAACGCAAAGCGTTGGGGAAGGACCCAATAATATAATCACATATCGTGAAGCTAAGATCTCGCTCAACTTAGAAAAAAAGACCGGAGAAGTTGTGAATGTCGAATTCATAAGATCGGTCATCGAACCGAACCTGCGAGAGTTTTCACACGTTTGCATTTTTGCACCATCGTCGAATGGTGGCAAAATTGTTGATCCTTTAGCCGTAATCATTGACAGCGAAAGTAGCGATGGCATCTTACTAGCGATACTGGATGATCTGCGAGATAAGAATGGGCAGTTCTCGGGTGAAAATCCTTCAGTTATCTCCTGTTTTGTTCCAGAAATCACATCGTTCGAGAAGCTAAAGGGGTCGAGCGGACTATCCAAGATGACGACGTACTTTTTCGAGAAGTACGCTAGGGATTGTGTTCATTCAGTCTCGTACCTCTCGGACGCAATGGATATCAAAGTTGATAATATTCATGAAAGACCATTTCCTGCTCTGACTTACCGAAATCCGCACTGTCGCTTTCAGGTTCCGGACAATGTGATCTTCACGCACGTGTCTCCCGCTGCTTTGTGAAATTTTCCTGATGCTTGGACACGAGCACAAGCGACAAATTAAAGTTCTGTCGGCAGATAACAGAACGTTTTCCGCAAGCGTCATTGGTCTCTGTGACAGTGATCAACCAAATATACGAAGGCGATGGGAACTGCACTACCTGTTTAAGGTCCCTCCAGCAACCCCACGACATGCCGCTCGAAGTAGAGCGCAGGCTCCTCCCAGCGGGGCGAGAACTTGGCGTGATCGGCGACGGGCGAGTGGTGGCCCTGGAACTGGAGCGTAAGCGCCTCGAGGTCCTGGCCCATGATCTTGTCCCAGTCGGCAAACGTCGCGGCGCGCGCCTCCTCGAACTTAGGCTCGGCCGCGGCTTGCGCTTCGGCGTAGAGCGCGATCGCAATCTCGGTGCGGTCGGCCGCCACGGGTGTCGCGATCATGCTCAACACATGATCGCGCGCGAGCACGATGACGCCGGTCGGAAACAGCAGGAAGATGTCGGTGTAACGCTGCACGCCCGCGGGCGGGCCGGGCAGAAAAGGCAGGCCGTGCGAAAACTCGAAGTCGCGATCCTCGAGCGGTGTCGCGACCCCGATGCAATGGCCCTCCATGTGATTGATGAAGGTGTCGTTGTCCATCTTCTTCTCGCCGGTCTTCGGATCCTCGATGATTTTCACGATCTGCGGATGGATGAAGGGCTCGTGGTAGGGCTCGACGACGCCGAGCGCGAACAGCTTCCAGTTCGTGCGCGCGCTGTAGCGCTTGCCCGCGAACGGCGCGTAGCGGGAGAAATCGTACATGCCGCCCCAACGCCGCGAGAGGAACCCGAAATAGTCCTCCAAGGGCGGCGCATCGCCCGAGAGATTGACGAACGCGATGCCGCACCACTCGCGGCAGGGGATGGCGACGAGATCGTCCTCCGCCGGATCCTCGCGGCCATCCCAAAGGGGGCGCGCGCGCAACTGGCCTTCCGTGTTCCAGGTCCAGGAGTGATAGGGGCAACGCAAGGTCTTGGCGCGCTTCACCGGCTCCTTGAGCACCATGGTGCCGCGGTGGCGGCAGGCGTTGTGGAAGGCGCGCAAGGTCCCCTCGGCGCCCCTGACCAGCATCACCGGCAGGCCCAGCACGGTCAGGGGAATCGCATCGCCCGGCTCGGCGCACTCGTGGGCGAAGGCGACCGCGAGCCACTGCTTGGGCAGGAGCGCCGTTCGCTCGAGCTCGAAGAATCCCGGGTCGGTGTAGAAGCGGGCGGGCAGCCCCTTGGCCTCGCGGATCGGGCGGTTCATGGCCTCGATCGCCTCGGCCGGGATGAAATCGCTGAGCGATGCCGCCATGGCGTTCCCTCTCACACGGTGCGAGCCGCTCCATGATTAGAGCGCGCGGCCCGCGGCTCTGCAACGGCGGCTGAAGCGTGTTCCATTCGAGTGCAAACGTCCCCTCCCCCGATCCCCCTCCCGCAAGGGGAGGGGGGACTCAAGAAAGCAACCCCCTGCCGCCTCGCGGGGGGCGCATCAAGGGGAGCAAGAGGCCACACCGTTTGTTCTCCCCCTCCCGCCAGGGGAGGGGGATGAAAGAAAAAGCTCCGTCGGCCACGCGCGGGGAGACGATCGCCCACGAGGGGCGAGACAATTGCCCCTCGGTGTACGATCGCGTTCTCCTCGGCGGCGGCCCAGCTGTTTTCGCCCTCCCCCTCGACGGGGGAGGGTTGGGGCGGGGGCGACGCAACGTACTTCCGATTTTTGCTATTAGACGATATCGAGCGGGCCTGCGCCCCTGGGTGGCGGAAACGCTCGGTCGAGCTCGGAGAGGTCCTCAGGGCTTAGCTCAAGCTCGAGCGCCGCCGCGTTGGCCTTGACATGGGCCGGATCGGAGGCCTTGGGGATCGAGACCAGCATGGGCGCGCGCATGGTCCAGGCGATGGAGATGGCCTCGGACGCAACATTGTGGCGCACGAGCCGGCCCCGATCGAGCGGCGAATAGGCCATGACCGCGACCTTGTTCTTTTCGCACCAAGGCAGCAGGTCCCACTCGATGCCGCGGCGCGAGGGCGCGTACATCACCTGATTGCACACGACGTTGGGGCCGGAGCGTAGGCGCTCGAGCGCCTTCATGCCCGCACAATCGAAGTTCGAGACGCCGAAGAAGCGGATCTTGCCGCCTTCGACCAGCCGCTCGAAGGCTTCGAGGGTTTCAGCTAAGGAATGCGAGCCCTGCCAGTGCAGGAGGTAGAGGTCGATGCGGTCGGTCTTAAGGCGCTTTAGGCTGCGCTCGCAGGCCGCAATCGTGCCCTGGCGCGAGGCGTTCTCGGGCAGCACCTTACTCACGAGAAACACCTCCTCGCGCCGGCCCTGAATCGCTTCGGCGACGATCTCCTCGGCGCCGCCGCTGCCGTACATCTCGGCGGTATCGATCAAGGTCATGCCGAGGTCGAGGCCCACCTTAAGCGCGGCCACTTCCGCTTTGCGCGCGGCGCTCCTCTCGGCCATGCGCCAGGTGCCCTGGCCGAGCCGGGGCATCGTCAAGCCGCCGCGCGCGTGCACGAGCCGATCCGATCGCCCGCTCATCGCGCCGCCGCGAGGCCAAGCCCTCCGCGCTCGAGCGTGCGCCAGCGCCAG
>CAZVZP010000070.1:0-12125 GCA_964631625.1 uncultured Hyphomicrobiales bacterium
CGGTCGTTGGATCGCTGAAAGCGATTCCAACTGACCGGATGCTGCTCTAGGGCGATTTCTGGCGGCGCGGAATCGCGCGAGATTGCCTTGAGCCTACTGGTGGACCCCCCCACCCCAACCCTCCCACACAGAGAGGGGGGAGGGGGTATTTTCTTTAACGCAATTATCGGCCTGACATACGTATTCCGTCATGCGAAAATTTCGCATGCGGCGATGGATTGGAATCGGGACTTTCGCGTCGATCCTTCTTTGGACGGCTGGTGCATTTCAGCTTGGGGAGCAAGCTGTAATGCGCTGGCTCGATCACGTGGAAGCATGGTTATTCTTTCACACCGCGCATCCAATCCTCCTGTTCTTTTTGGGGGGTCTTGCTCTAGGAATCTATTTCTTTCCTTTCGTGATCAATATAATCAAAAGGCCCCGCGAGTATGAAAAATTTAAAACTGAACTAACGACACTAAATCGAGAACAAAAAACGGACTTTTTTCGATACCTGAATCGAGCCTATAACGAATGGCGCAAGACCAAGCCCGATGCCCCCGATAGCTTAAAGAACCTCACAGATCGTCTGCTTGTTTTGAACTGGAAAATCTTTAAATCTGGCGATGTTTCATCCATTATTGCCGAATTAGACAAACAGAATCCTCTTTTGTGGAGTTTTGCGAAACAACTCTATACCGAAATACAGAACGAAATAACCAAGGGTGAGCAGCCGCTACTCTTATCTGTTGAGGAATGTAGGAGGCTTCATGATTGCAGGCACCGATTGACGCATTTTTGGGACGAAGTGGGTTCCAAAATATTTGAGACTCATAGATTATCTTTTAAAAGTGTCAAACTGCATATGGCGGACGATGTTTTTAGATTGTTACCTTTCCTGGTCGTCGCTTTAGCTGAACAGCTCCGCGATGTTAAGATCGGCGCAAAATATCTTTTCAAGCTCTGCACAACAGCCGTTTCAATAAATGTCTCGCGGTAAATATCTCAACCTTGAGGAGCCGATCCTACTTATGTCAAGCCGATAATTACGTTCTTTAATTTCCCCGCCCCTTGCGGAAGGGGGAGGGGGCCGTTGCCACTCGAGCGGAACACGCTCTCAATGGTGAACGGGCGCGGTCCGCGAAGTGGGCGATAACACCTCGAAGGCTCCTACCACCAGAGCATCGGGATCTTCGTGACGTGCTCGACGCCCTTCTTGGTCACGATGAAGTTGGTTTCGGCGGCAGCCGTGCCCACGCGCTTGCGGGTCAGGAACGCCTCCGAGCTTCCCACCATGCCTTCCTGATAAACCTCGTCGCCCTTAAGGCAGGGGGGATAAAGGAACGGCGGCTCCCAAAGCTGCCCGTTCGAATGCCCGTAATAGGGCCAGTTCTTGGTGTAGTCGCAGGGCTCGTCTGCCACCTCTTTCTGGATCTTGTCGGCCGAGCGCGCCACGTCGATGACCTTGACGCCGGGGCGGATCTTGGCTTCGACGCCCTCCTCCATGATGCGCGCGACGTCCTCGATGAGCCGCTTCTGCTCTCTCGTCGGCTTCTTGCCCACGACCGCGGTGCGGCCCGGATCGAACCAGTAGCCCTGGAAGATCGGGCCGTAGATGAAGATGTGGAAGAGATCGCCCTGCTTCGGCTTCATCGTGCTGAAGCCGTAGAGCGGGTTGCTTTCCGAGTAGTTCACGAGATCGCCGTGGGCCACCGCCATGCGGTGCCAGAAGCAGCCGTTCTTGAGCAGATGGGCCCCGGCGAGCGCGCACGCCTCCGACTCGCTCTTGCCGGAGATCAACGCCTTGATCGCCTTGATCATCGCGGCGCTCACGTGCGCGCCGCCCTCGCGATACATGTCCTGCTCGCGCTTGCTCTTGACGAGCCGGACGCCCTGCATCAGATCGTCCGCGAACTCGTATTGAATCTGAGGTGTCAACCGGCGCAGCTGATCGGCGTACTTGACCGGAAGCACGTCGCCGCCCACCCACGCGACCCTGCCCTTGATGCCGCGCGCATTGAGCGCGTCGGCGAGTCCCTTGATGGGATCGAGATGGGCCGTGTAGTTCTTGGTCGCGATCAAGTCGTGGTGCGGATCGAACTGGTCCGTGTGCAGCTCCGGCTCCTTGCCCGGCTCCATGATCGCGGCGCAGAAGGCGCGCGCGTTCCATTGGCTCGAGTCGGGCTCCTGACCGGAGTGGCTGGAATAGAAGTTGGTGAGATAGAGGATGTCCATCGAGCGTTCGTAGGTGCCGCCGGTCTTGCCCCAGATCACGGCGATGTCGTAGCCGCGTCGGCGCATCGCCTCGTGGACCTTCTGCCACCGCATCTCGTACTCGGACATCGGAAAGTACATGCGCTGCTTTTTCGTGGGCATCGGTTCGTCTCCCCCTGGCTGCCGCCGCCGCCGCGACGGCCGATGGCCTTCTCCCCGTGAGGGGGTGGCCCGTCTCGCCGCTCTTAAGTGCGGTACGGCAAAGTGTCGGACTGCCGCGGCGTTGGACCTCTTACGCTCCGGCATCGCCGGACAAAGATCAAAGGGTTTTATTAGTGGCTGCCGTGGCAAGCCCAGTTTTCCCGGTTAGACGACCCGGTTGAGCAAGGCCTCGCCCGCGGCCAGGCGTCGGCAGTTCTCCAGCGCGACGCCCAAGCTGCGCTCGAGCGTTTCGGGCGTGAGCCAGGCGATATGCGGGGTCAGCACGACATTGTCGAGTCGCAGGAACGGGCTTTCCGGCACCAGCGGTTCCAGGGCGAAGACGTCGAGCCCGGCGGCGCGCAGTCGGCCAGATCGAAGCGCGTCGATCAACGCCGCCTCGTCGACGAGTTCGCCGCGCGCGGTGTTGACGAGCACGGCGCCCGGCTTCATCGCCGCGAGCGCGCGGGCGTCGATCAGGTGCCGGCTCTCCGCCGTGAGCGGGAGGTGGAGCGAGACCACGTCGGCCTCCGCGAGCAGCTCCGGCAGGGTGCGCCACTCCGCAGGCCCCTCGCGTGGCGCGAGGTCGGTGTAGAGCACTCTTGCACCGAGCGCAATTAGAGCGGGGAGGAGGCGCCGGGCCACGGCGCCCAAGCCCACGAGGCCGACGGTCCGCCCCGCGATTTCGCCCACGCCGTCGAAGGCGGAAGGCTCGGGCGTCCAGCCTTGGCCGGCGCGCGTGGCGCGGTCGAAGTAGGCCATGCGGCGCAGCGCCGCGAGCATGAGGAGCAGCGCCATCTCCGCCACCGCCTGGCTGTTCGTGCCCGGCATGTTGGCGACCGCGACCCGCCGCGCCTTGGCCGCATCGAGATCGATCGTGTTGACGCCGACGCCGATCTTCTGGATCAGGCGCAGCCGCGGCGCGCCCTCGATCATCGCGGCGGTGACGGGCTTGAGCACGTGCAAGAGGACCTCCGCCTCGCGCATCTCGGCGGCGAAGCGCGCATCGTCGAACTCGTCGACCACCTCGATCGCAAGCCGCTCCGACTCGTGCGCCGCGATACGCGCGATGAACCCCGGGCTCGCCCGATAGTGCAAGACGGCCTTCATCATCGCCCGACCTTATCCGGTGCCCGGCCCCATCGCGCGAGCGCCGAGGCGCCGGCGAAACGTGCTCTTGCGCCCATGGCCTGCTCGATGCGCAAGCCGTCGTTCCACTTGGCCATGCGTTCCGAGCGGGCAAAGGCGCCCACTTTCAGCTGGCCCGCGGCCCAGCCGGCCGCGAGATGCACGATCGCGGTGTCCTCGGTCTCGCCGGAGCGCGCGGAGATGATCGTGGCAAACCCGGCCCTCCGCGCGGCGATCAACGCTGCCTCGGTCTCGCTGATGGTGCCCGCCTGGTTGGGCTTGAGCAGCACCGCGTTGCACGCGCCCGCCGTGGCCGCCGCCTCGATGCGCTGGGCGTTGGTCACCAGGTAATCGTCGCCCACGATCTGGATGCGCCGACCGAAGGCTGCGGTGAAGCGCCGCATGCCTTCGTGGTCGTCCTCGGCGAAGGGATCCTCGATCGAGACGATGGGATAGCGCTCGATCCAACGTCCGAAGAGCTCGGCCAAGCCGTCGCGGTCGAGCTCGCGCCCGTCGAGCCCCAGGCGATAACTCCCGTCGCGGCCGAACTCGGAGGCGGCGATGTCGAGCGCGATGGCGACCTCTTGCCCGGGCGCGAAGCGCGCCCGTTCGATGGCGGCGAGGAGGGTTTCGATCCCCTGCTCGTTGCTGTCGAAGGCGGGCCACCAGCCGCCCTCGTCGCTCACCCCCGCGAGCGTGCCGCGCTCGGCCATGAGGTGCCCGGCCGCGGCATAGACCTCGGCGATCATGGCGAGCGCTTGATCGAAGCTCTTGGCGCCCACCGGAACGGCAAGAAAATCCTGCACGTCCACGCGGCGCGCGGCGTGCGCCCCGCCGCCGAAGATTTGAACCTGGGGCAGCGGCAGCACCGCTTCTCTTGCACGGGCGAGATGGCGCCAGAGCGGGACCCCGGCGGCGGCGGCGGCGGCGTCGAGCACCGCCAGCGAGGTCGCGACAATGGCATTGCCGCCAAGGAGCGCCTTCTGGGCGGTGCCGTCGAGCGCGATGAGCCGTTGGTCGATCGCCTGTTGCTGCGCCGCGTCCTGGCCCCTCAGGGCCTCCGCGATGGCGCCATTGACATTGGCGAGCGCCCGCTCGACGCCGAAGCCCCCAAAACATTCGCCGCCGTCGCGAAGCTCGAGCGCCTCGCCCCGGCCTTTCGATGCGCCGGCCGGCGCGATGCCGCGGCCCTGCGCGCCGCCCGCCAGCGTGACCTCGACCTCGACCGTCGGGCGCCCGCGCGAATCCCAGATGCGCCGGCCGAGGACGCTGCGGATCGCGGTGTCTGTCACGGCACGACCCGTGCAAACCAGGCGTTGACCAGTGCCGCGAGGCGAGCCGCGGGCGCGCGCAAGTGCTCGCGGGCAAAGCCGCGCACGAGCTCCCGATCGGCTGGCTCGACGATATATTCGACCGGCGACTTGCCGTCGATGCGGCCCAGCATGAGTCCGGGCAAGAGCGATGCGATGCGCGCTTCGAGTTCCCTCTTGGGTTCCCAATCCGCCGTGGCGAGATAGGGGCCGGCGAGCGCATCGAAGGCTCCGAGATAGCGTTCGGTCCACACGGGCCGGCGCACGCATTTGAGCAGCAGGTGATTGAGGCAAAAGGCCACATCGAACGCCGGGTCGCCGTACCACGCGCACTCGGCGTCGAGGAAGATCGGTCCCTGGGGCCCGAGCAAGATGTTCTTGGGGCTCACGTCGCCGTGCACGAGGGCGAGCTTCGTTGCGGCGGTGCGGTCGGCAAGGGCGTTGAGCGCCGCCCCGCGGTCCGGGTGGAGCTTGGCGGTCGCGCGCAGGTAGGGCTCGAGCCGGATCGCCTCGAAGGTCGCATCGTTGGCGAAGCGCGCCGCCAGCGCCGCATCGTTCGCCGTGGCCCGATGGATGCGCGCGAGCCGCTCGCCGAGCGTCCGGGCAACGGAAATGTCCACGCGGCCCGCGAGCAGCTCGGCCTTCCACACCGGATAGCGTTCGGGCGGCAGATACGTCATGGCGAAGAGGTGGGCCGCCGGGTCGTGCCCGAGGATCTTCGGCACGGCCTCGGGCACGATCGCCTGCACCGTCTCGAACCAGGCCACCTCGCTCGCATTGCGTTCGACCGGCGCGAGCCACTCGGCCTCGACCTTGAGCCGGTGCCGCGCCTGCTTGAGGCAGATCGAACCGCTGGAGAGATCGACGCGCAGGATGTTCGAGGCCACGCCCCCTTCGAGCGGCACGAAGCGCGCCGGAACGCTGCCCGATAAGAGACCCATGCGCGCGAGCGCCGCGCGCATCGCCTCTGTGTCGACCCCCTCGCTCACCGGAGCGTCCTGCCCGGTCAGGTTCGGAGCACGAACGGGTCCTGCACCTCGTCGGAGAGCTCGCACCAGACGCTCTTCGTCTGCAGGTATTGGTCGATCGCCTCCAGGCCGTTGTGGCGGCCGATGCCGCTCTGTTTGTAGCCGCCGAACGGTGAATTGAAGGCCATGGCGCGATACATATTGACCCATACGGTGCCGGCGGCGAGCGCGCGCGCCATGCGGTGTGCCCGGCTCAAGTCCTTGGTCCAGACACCCGCCGCAAGTCCGTAGGCGGTGTCGTTCGCGCGGGCGATCACCTCGTCTTCGTCGTGGAAGGGGATGACGGCGAGCACCGGGCCGAAGACCTCGTTCTGGCACAGCTCGCTGTCGTGGGCGACGTTGCTCAAGATCGTCGGCTCGAAGAAGAACCCGTCGGGGAACTGCCGGATCGCGGGCCTCCTTCCGCCGCACAGAAGGCGCGCGCCCTGCTCGAGCGCGCGGCCCACCATGCTCTCGTTCTTGGCCCGTTGGGCGCTCGTCGCGATCGGGCCCATCTGGGTCTCGGGCGCCATGGGATCGCCCAGCACGATCTTGCGCGCGCGCTCGACGAGGCGTCCTACGACGTCTTCGAAGATCGTGGCGTGGATGTAGGCGCGCGAGCCGGCGACACAGGTCTGCCCACCGGCGGCGAAGATGCCGGCGAAGATGCCGGCCTCGGCGGCCTCGAGGCGGGCGTCGTCGAACACGATATTCGGGCTCTTGCCGCCAAGCTCGAGCGTGCAATGAGCAAGGCGCGCGCCGGCGGCCGCGGCGACCTTGCGCCCCGACTCGATGCCGCCGGTGAACGAGATCTTCGCCACTTTGGCATGCTCGACGAGGTGCTTGCCCGTCGCGCCGAGGCCCGTGACGACATTGACCACGCCCTCAGGGAGCCCCGCCGTCTCCGCGAGACGCGCGACCTCGATCACGCCCGCGGGCGTCACTTCCGAAGGCTTGACGACCACCGTGTTGCCCGCGGCGAGCGCCGGCGCGCAGGCGAGGATCGTCAGGAACACGGGCGAGTTCCACGGCGTGATGACGCCGACGACGCCCAACGGCTCGCGCCGCGTGTAGTTGAGCACGCTCGGACGATCGAGCGGGATCACGCGGCCTTCGATCTTGTCGGCCAGGCCGCCGTAGTAATAAAGCCAATCCGGGATGATGCGCAGTTGCGCGACCATCTCGCGGTAGAGCTTGCCGTTCTGGCGCACCTCGAGCTCGGCGATCCGCTCGGCTCCCTCCGCGATCGCATCGCCCCAGCGCATGAGCAGGCGGCCGCGCTTGGAGGGACCAAGCGAAGCCCAAGGCCCGCTCGTCCACGCCGCGAGAGCGGCCGCGACGGCGCGATCGACATCCTCGGCGCTGCCGTCGGGGAACACCGCCCAGGGCGTGCCCGTGGTGGGATTGATGGACGCAAACGTGCGTCCGTCCGAGCCGGCGATGTCGCGGCCGGCGATGTGATGCCGGTAGACCCGGAGGCCGTCATGGGTCGTGGCCTCGTTCATCGGTCGGCTCCCGCTGTGGCGATAAACGCACATCGCCGTGCCCCGGGGTGACGGAGCGGTGAAGGACTTGGCACACGACGCACCGGGCGCTCCACGGGGTCGCAAAGCGTAGCCTCGCCCCGGACGCCGGGTCAATGTCCGCCACCGGTGTCCGGCGGGCCGGAATGATCTTGTTGCGGCAACCCCCGCTTCGTTCAAGAATCCCGGCCGCGGGGCGCCTGCTCCTCGAGGGCATCCGCATCCAGGGCGGGGTGCTTTGGGGGCACGCGACGGGGCAAAGAAACGAGAGGGAGATCGTGGCATGGACCTGGTGAAGGAGATTCTCAAGAACCCGCTGCCCAAGGAGATGGCGTTTCCGGAAAGCGAGTACCGCCGGCGGGTCAAGAAGGTGCAGGAGCTGATGGGGAAGGAGGGGCTCGACCTCCTGCTGATCAGCAACACCTCCAACCTCGCCTATCTCACGGGCTACGACACCACCATGCCCTCGGGCTACACGATCGGCTTCCTCGGACCCGAAGGAGAGGTCGGGCTCCATTGCTCGGAGCTCGAGGCGCCCTGCGCGCTTCTCGCGAGCACGATCAGGCCCGAGAACATCGCCGTCTTCTACTGGTACGAGGCGCAGGACACCCAGACCCAGCTCGGGGAGCTTCTCAAGAAGCGCGGCTACGACGGCAAGCGCATCGGGCTCGAGATGGGGAACCCCGAGACCTTCGCGACCTACGCGCTCGACGCGCGCACCTACGTCAAGCTCCGCGAGTTCCTGCCCAACGCCAAGGTCCACGACGCCACCAACCTCGTCATGGAGGCGCGGCTCATCAAGGTGCCGGCCGAGCTCGAGTGCATGCGCAGGGCCGGAGCCATGAGCGCCAAGGGTCTCGACGCCGCGATCGAGGCCGCGGGCGAGGGCAAGACGGACAACGACGTCGCCGCGGCCGGCTACTATACGATCATCAAGGCGGGCAGCGAGCTCATGTCGATCGACCCGATGGTGATGAGCGGGCGGCGTTGCGCGTACATGCCCCATATTCCCTATCGCCGCGTGCCTCTCAAGAAAGGCGATTCGATCTACCTCGAATTCACGGGCACCTATTGGCGCTACAACGCGCCCTCCATGCGCAGCATCTCGATCGGGACGCCCACCGACGAGGTCAAGCGTCTGAGCGAGGCGAGCATCGCCTGCGTCAATCTCCTGATCGAGAACATCAAGCCCGGGCGCACCGGCCACGACGTGGCGCAAGCGGCGAAGAAGGGGTTGAACGCCGCGCCGGGTGTGTTCTTCCACGGCGGCTTCGGCTACTCGATCGGCATGGGCATGCAGCCCACCTGGACCGAGGCGCCCATGTACATCGCCGAGGGCATCGAGCGCGAGCTCGAGCCGGGCATGGCCTTCCATCTGCCGATGTGCGTGTGGTATCCCACCGGCATGGGGGTGGGTTTCAGCGAGAGCGTCGAGGTGACCAAGACGGGCTGCGCGACGCTGACGCCTGAGCGCCCGCGCGCGCTCGCGATCCGCTAGTGGTCTCGTTTCAACACATGAGTTCCCGATGACCCTCATCCGTCGAGACGCTCGCTGCGCTCGCCCTCAGGATGAGGGCCGGTTTTGGGCCTCACCCTGAGGAGGCCCGAAGAGCCGTCTCGAAGGGTGAGCTCAGTCGCGGGTACCAAGTGTTCGATTCGCACCGCTAGGAGCCGGATGGCGTGCCCGCGTTGCCTGCGGGCGCGTCCAGTGGGCGGAGCAAAGCAATGCGGGTAGGCGTCGAAGTCGGTGGCACGTTTACGGACCTCGTCGCGATCGAGGACGGGCGGGTGCGCATCGCCAAGGTGCCGAGTGTGCCGGCGCGTCCCGAGGAGGGCGTGTTCCACGCGCTCGAGGCGGGCGGCATCGCGCTCTCGGGCGTGGACGACCTGGTGCACGGCTCGACGGTCGCGACCAACGCCATTCTCGAGCGCAAGGGCGGGCGGGTGGCCTTGCTCGCGACCTTGGGCTTTCGCGACGTGCTCTTCCTTCAGCGCCAGAGCCGGCGGCGGATTTACGAGCTCGCCTACCGCAAGCCGGTGCCGGTGGTCGCACCCGCCGACATCTTCGAGGTGCCGGAGCGGATTGCCGCCGACGGCAGCGTTGTGCGCGCTCTCGACGAGGAAGCTGTCGCTCGCGAGCTGACCCAATGGCTCAAGCAACGTCGGGTCGATTCGCTTGCCGTGTGCTTGCTCAACAGCTACGCCAACCCTGATCACGAGGCGGCGCTCGGGCGCATCGTCGAGGCACGCTTTCCGGAGCTCACGGTCGCGCTGTCCTCGGACGTGACCCGCGAGTTCCGCGAGTACGAACGCGCGTCCACGACCACGCTCGCCGCCTATGTGCAGAGCGTGATCAGCCGGTATCTCGGCTCGATGGAGCGACACTTGAGCGAGCGGCAGTTCCGCGGTCGCTTGAGCATCATGCAGTCGAACGGGGGGCGGTTGCCGCCGGAAGGCGTCCGGCACAACCCGATCGCCATGCTGTTCTCCGGCCCCGCGGCCGGCGTGATCGGCGCGGTCAAGCGCGCGGCACTCGCGGGCCAGACGAATTTGATCAGCTTCGACATGGGCGGCACGAGCACCGATGTGTGTCTCGTGCGCGACGGTCGGCCCGAGATCGCGGAGGAAACGGAGATCGACGGCCTGCCCGTGCGCGTGCCCGTGCTCGACATCGTGAGCATCGGCGCCGGCGGCGGCTCGAACGTGTGGGTCGACGACGGTGGCATGCTGCGCGTGGGACCCATGAGCAGCGGCGCCGATCCGGGCCCGGCCTGCTACGGGCGGGGCGGCGAGGTGCCCACGATCACCGATGCGCATGTGGTGCGCGGCTCGATTCGACCCGAGGCGTTCCTCGGCGGGCGCATGGCGCTCGACGTGGCCGCCGCCCGGCGGGCCTTCGAGCCGCTGGCCGCGCGCGTCGGCCTGTCGGTCGAAGCGCTCGCCTCGGCCGCCCTGCGGGTCGCCACCTCGAACATCGTGCGCGCCATCCAGATGGTCTCGACCGAGCGCGGACGCGACCCGCGCGACTACGTGCTGGTGCCGTTCGGCGGCGCGGGACCCCTGCACGCGGCCGAGGTCGCGGCCGAGCTCGGCATGACGAGCCTCGTCGTGCCGCCCAACGCGGGCGTGCTTTCGGCCTACGGGTTGCTTGCCGCCGACTATGTGCGTTTCGCCACCGAGACGCGGCGCATGCCGCTTAAGGAGTCGACGCCCGATGCGGTGCGGAGCATCTTCGCCGGGCTTCGGGCGCGCGAGCAGGAGGCGTTCGCGGCGCTCGGCGTCGAGAGGCCCCTCGAGTTCCGCTACACGCTCGCGCTGCGCTACCGGGGCCAGGCGTTCGAGGTGCCGGTCGAGCTCGACGCGCCGGCACTCGAGGCGCTGACCACCGCCGAGGTGACGCGCCGGTTCGAGGCGGCGCACCGGCAAGTGTTCCGCCACGGCGATTCGACGAGCCGGCCGGTCGAGCTCGTGTCGCTGCGCCTGTGCGCGACGGCGGCCCTCGCCTCCGCGGCGGACTATGCGGAAAGCGGCGAGCTCGCCTTCGCTCCGCGCGAGGTCGAGGTGAGCGACGGAGAGGTGCGGCGGCGCTACCGGGCGATGGCGCGCGCCTCGCTCAAGAGCGGGGAGCGGGTCGCGGGGCCGGCGCTGATCGAGGACGCGACCTCGACCGTGCATCTGCCCGCGGGCTGGGCCGCCGAGGTCGACGCGCACCACAACCTGCTCATCTCGCAGGGCGCTCGCGGTTAAAGGGCGCGCGCCCCGGCGCCAGGAAGGACGACGCGATGACGCCGCGCTTGAGCGCCTTCTTAAGCGATGTCACGCTGCTTTGCTTGGTCACCCCCGATGTGGGCCGAGCCGTAAGGTCCTGCGCCGATACACTGGGCATCGGGCCGTGGGAGGTGCACGATTTCGTCCCGCCGCTGCAGAAGGACACGAAGATCGCCGGCGAGGCCCTCCCCTACACCATGCGCGTCGCCTTCGGCGCGCTGGGTGGCATCGCCTGGGCCCTGCTCGAGCCTCTGAGCGGCCCCACGATCTACGCGAACTTTTTGAAGCGCCGGGGCGCCGGCGTGCACCACGCGGCGTTCGCCCATGCGGGGCGGAGCTATCGCGAGGTCATCCGCGAATTCGAGCGGAGGGGCTTCCCCATGACTCAGGAAGGTCATTGGTGCACCCATTATTGCTATTTCGCGACCGGCAGCCCGACGCATTTGACGCTCGAGCTGATCGAGAGTCCCGATGCCGTGTTGCCAAAACCGCTCTATCGTTATCCGAATGGTGCAGCGGACCGCTCGAGAGGCGCGTCGGCCGGCGCGATCCTCGACCAAACGCTTTCGCTCGGCATCGTGGCGGCCGACTTCGACGCGACGCTTGCGGCCTACGCCGATCTCGGCATTGGCCCCTGGGCCGTCTTTGAAAGGCCCGGTCGAGCCCTGGAGGCGGCCGTGGCCCGGCGCGCCTCGACCTCGATCGGCTCCTTGCTGTGGGAGGTCATCGAGCCCTCCGACCGCCCCTCCCAATTTCGGGAGTTCCTCGACCGCAGCGGCGGCGGCGTGCAGCACGTCGGTGTGGGCAGCTCGAAGCACAATCTCGAGGCCTGCCGCGAGGCGTTGCGCGAGCACGGCGTCGCGGTCGCAGTCGAGGACGGGTCGCGCTCCTGCTATCTCGACACCGAAGCGATGATCGGGACGCGGCTTCGCTTGCGCGCTCCGGCGAGCCTCGAGAGATCGGTCGATCCGGCGCGCTGGTATCCCGCGTCGCCAACT
>CAZVZP010000071.1:0-12062 GCA_964631625.1 uncultured Hyphomicrobiales bacterium
GCTCCCCTTGCGGGAGGGGGATAGGGGGAGGGGGCCGTTTCCACCCGAGCGGATTGCGCTTTAGCACCGCCCTCTAAGACCCCTTACTCGCCACCCTCGACGAGGCGCGGCTCCGCCGCCTGCGGCTCCGCCGGCGGCGGCTCCGCCGGCGGCCGCTCGATCTCGATCGCCTCGATGCGCTCGGCGCGCCCCGACACCTTGCGCGCCGAGGTCTCGATCTCCCTCAAATCCGACTCGGCCTGGCCGAAATGGCGGCGCAGGTTCTCGACGCGCTCGGCGAGCCTGGTCACGTCGCGCAGCATGGCGGCGACCTCGCCGCGGATCACCGCGGCTTGCTCGTTCATCTTCGAATCCCTGAGCACGGCACGCACGCCCAGGAGCGTGGCCCACAACGTCGTCGGGCTCACTATGAGCACGTGCGAGCGCTGCGCCAACTCGACGAGATCGCGGAAGTTGACATGGATTTCCCCATACACCGCCTCGCTGGGCAGGAACATGAGCGCCCACTCCGCGGTCTCGCCCGGCAGGATGTATTTCTCCGCGATGTCCTTGATGTGCTGGGTGAGCGCCGCGCGGAACGCGCGCTGCGCCGTGGTCCGCCCGGCCTCGTCGGAGGCCTGCCGGAGCGCCTCGTAACTGTCGAGCGGAAACTTGGCGTCGATCGGCACGGAGCCCGGCGGCAGGGGCAGGCGGATCAGGCAATCGACGCGCCGGCCGTTCGAGAGCGTCACCTGGAAGCCGTAGGCCGAGGGCGGCAGCATGTCAGTGACCAGCGTCTCGAGCCGCGTTTCGCCGAACGCGCCTTGCGCCTGCTTGTTGCCCAAGATGTCCTGCAGGCCCACGATCTGGCTGCCGAGCTCCCGGATGTTCTTCTGCGCCTCGTCGATCACTGCGAGCCGCTGATCGAGCTTGCCGATGGTCTCGAGCGTCTTGGTCGCGGAGCTTTGGAGGCCCTCGTTGAGCCGCTCCTTGATCTCGTCCAGACGCTTCTGCAGCGCCTCGCTCAAGTAACGCTCCTGGGCCTGGAGGCGCTGGTCGAGCTGGGCCTGGACCGCGACCTGGCTCTCCGCCAGCTGGGCCAGACGGCCCTCGCTCGCCGCCTCCTTCTCCTTGAGGAGGTCGATCACGCTCAAGAGCCGATCGGAGAGCCCGGCCTCCCCCGCGCGCCGCGCCCGCATGACGAAGACGACCGCCGCGACCAGGACGCCGAGCGCGAGAACGGCGATCAGGGCCACGAGCGATGCGTCCATGGCGGCATCTGATACCCACCCCTGGCCTCTGTCAAAGGCAGCGCCCCGCAACCTTGACGCTCCCCTGGGCGCGTAATACCTAACGCCTGTGCCGTAGGTCCCGGAGAGCCCAGGCCCCCACGTTTGAGCATCAACGACAGTGCCCCCATGGCCCGCCTGCCGATCCTCATCGTCCCGGACCCGGTCCTGCGCCAGATCTCGCGGCCCGTCGAGCGGGTGGACGAGGCCGTGCGCCGGCTGCTCGACGACATGGTTCAATCCATGATCGAGGGCAAAGGCATCGGCCTCGCCGCGATCCAGGTCGCCCGCCCGTTGCGCCTCATCGTCACGCACCTCGAGGAGGACGAGGCGCCCGCGCAGACGCTCAAGCTCGTCAACCCCGAGATTCTTTGGCGCTCGAATGAGGAGTGCGTTTACGAGGAGGGCTGCCTGTCGCTGCCCGACCAGACCGCCGAGGTCGCGCGTCCGGCGCGCGTGCGCGTGCGCTACGTGGACGAGCACGGCGAGTTGCGCGAGCGTGAAGCCGACGGATTGCTGGCGACCTGCCTGCAGCACGAGATCGACCATCTCGACGGCGTGCTGTTCATCGATTATCTCTCCACGGTCAAACGCAACATCATCGTTCGCAAGCTCAAGAAGGCCCAGCGCGTCGCCGCCGTGCGGGCTTAAGGATGCGGCGCCTCAAGCTCGCCTTCCTGGGCACGCCGGCGTTCGCGCTGCCGGCGCTCCACGCGCTCCTCGATGCCGGCCACGAGATCGCCTGCGTCTATGCCCAACCCGCACGACCCGCGGGGCGCGGGCAACGGCCGAAGCCCTCGCCCGTCGAAGGGGCGGCCCGACACTTGGGCCTGCTTCTGCGCACCCCCGAAAGCTTGAAGAGCGAGGCCGAGCGGCGGGCGTTCGCGGCGCTTGCGCTCGACGCCGCGGTGGTCGTGGCCTACGGGTTGATCCTGCCCAATCCTGTCTTGGAGGCGCCGCGGCTCGGCTGCCTCAATGCCCACGCCTCTCTCCTGCCCCGCTGGCGGGGCGCCGCGCCCATCGCGCGCGCGTTGCTCGCGGGCGATAGCGAGACCGGCATCACGGTGATCCGGCTCGTGCCCGAGCTCGATGCCGGGCCGCTCCTTGCCCAACGCAGGCTGCCGATCGCGCCCGACGCCACCGCGGGCACGCTCAACGACGAGCTGGCCCGGCTCGCCGGGCCGCTTCTCCTCGAGGCCCTCGAGGGCTTGGCCCTGGGGCGGCTTTGCGCGACGCCGCAAGCCGAGGCAGGCGTGAGCTATGCGCCCAAGATCGAGAACCATGAGGCGCGGCTCGACTGGCGGGACGAGGCGCTTCGGCTCGAGCGCAAGGTCAGGGCGTTCAATCCCCACCCGGGCGCCTTCTTCGAGTACCGGAGCGAGCGCATCAAGGTGCGCAAGGCGGCGCTCGCGGGGATTGGCGCGAGCGCGCCGCCCGGCACGGTGCTGGATGAGCGCCTGACGATCGCCTGCGGCAAGGGCTCGGCGCTGCGTCTCATCGAACTGCAGCGCGCGGGCCGCACCGCGCTTAACGCCGCATCCTTCCTGCGCGGCTACCCGATCCCCAAGGGCGCGAGCCTCTGAGCGCCATGCCCCGCTACAAGCTCGTGCTCGAATACGACGGCACGCCCTTTGTCGGCTGGCAGCGCCAAGCGAACGGGCCCTCGGTGCAGGACGCGCTCGAGGGTGCGATTCAGGCGCTCTCGGGCGAGGTCGTGAGCGTAACCGGCGCCGGGCGCACGGATGCCGGCGTGCACGCGCTGGGCCAGTGCGCCCACTTCGATCTCGCGAAGCCGTTCCCTGCGGACGTGGTGCGCGATGCGCTCAATGCGCACTTAAGGCCCGAGCCGATTGTGGTGCTCGCGGCCGAGGCGGTTGCGCCGGAATTCAATGCCCGCTTCTCCGCACGAGAGCGGCGCTATCGCTACCGCATCCTCAACCGGCGCAGCCCGCCCGTGCTCGAACGGAATCGGCTCTGGCACCGGGCCACCCCGCTCGACGATAAGGCCATGCACGAGGCGGCCCAGCGGCTCGTGGGCCGCCACGACTTCTCGACCTTCCGCTCCGCCGAGTGCCAGGCCCGATCGCCGGTCAAGACGCTCGACCGGCTCGATGTCACACGCACGGGCGAGAGCATCGAGATCGACGCCCGCGCCCGCTCCTTCCTGCACAACCAGGTGCGCATCATGGTGGGCAGCCTCGCCCTCGTGGGCGAGGGCCAGTGGACGGCCTCGGACGTGAGCGCGGCGCTCGAGGCGCGGGCGCGCGAGAAGGGCGGGCCCACGGCCCCGGCCTGCGGCCTCTATCTTGCCGCCGTGATCTACTGAGCGGATTCCGCTCTAGAGCAGCATCCGGTCAGTTGGAATCGCTTTCAGCGATCCAACGACCGGATAAAGCTGCTCTATCGTCTTTAAATCTAGAGCAATTTCATCCACTCAGATTGAACCGGACGGTTCAATCTGAGTGGATATTGCTCTAGGGGCTTCCGAAGCGCTTGACCAGCGCCTTGAAGCCCGCTTCGTAGATCCCGCGCATGAAGGCCTCGACGTCGGCTTCGGTCGAGCCCGGCGCGACCTCGGCCGCACCGCTCCAGTGGAGCGTCGAGGTGCCGGATTTCGGCCCGCCCTTGAGCGAAAAGGTCGAGCGATAGTTGCGGAAGGGGAGCTTGAGTCCCTCGAAGCGCTCGATGCTGTAGCTGTAGCTGCGGGTCTCGGCGTCGAAGTGCAGCAGCCGTTCCCACAGCCGGGCCCCGTCGAGCAGCGTGAGGCAGCGCACCATGCCGCCTTCCTCGAAGGCGCTCGCCTTGACCGCGGGATGGAAGTCGGGCACCGCGTTGAAGCCGCCGATCAGCTCCCAGACCTTCTCCGGCGGCGCCCGCAGGTCTTGAGACAGCGCGACCTCGACCATCGTTTAATCTCCCTTGCTAAGACAGTGCGCCCCGCGCGCGCAGGGTCTGCCGTGTGCCCTCGAAGCAGATGCGGAAGTAATCGCGCAGCAGGGCCTCGGCCTCCGCGCCCTCGCCGGGCTTGAGCTCGTATCGCCACTCGATGTCGAGGAACGAGCCGGAGCCGGCCGGGCGTACGGAGAACCGCCCGACGAACGACTGCGGCACGATCGGCGGGTCGAAGTTCTTGCACGGGCCGATGCCCCAGGCGATGGTGCGATTCGCATGATCGAAGTGGAGCAGCGGCTCCTCGATCTCGATCCCCTCGTCGAGGAAGACGCGGCGCGAGCGTCCCGCCTGCTCGACCACGCAGCCGCGCACGACCTCGCCGGTGATCTCCTCGAAGTGATCCCAGCGTCCGGCCACCGCCCACAGCATCTCGGCCGGCACTTCGAATCGCTCGGATGCGCTCATCGTCGCCATGGCCGCTCCCCGTTTCCCCCGCTCAACTCCATTCGACCTCACCCCGAGCACGCACGCGCCCTTTAGGCCGGACCCCGGCGCCGCTGCGCTACGCTCCCGCCCGGGGCCGGGCGAGAGCTGAAAGACAGCTTTCGTAGAACGCCCGCGTATCGCGCACCGCCTCCTCCGCGCGTCCGGGCTTGGGTTCGTAGCGCGCGATGACCTCGAGCACGCAACCCTTTTCCGGGCCATCGTCGATCACCCGCAGCGTGCCGGTGTAGCTTCCCTCGACGTAAGGCAGGTCGATGTCCTTGGTCTCAAGGATCCGGTAAGTGAAGGTGCGCGCCGCATGGTCGAAGTGGAGGAGGGCTTCGAACAGCTCGCCCCCGGCGCGATCGCTCAAGCGGCGGAAGCGGCCCCGCCCTTCCATCTGGCTCTTGACGTAGAGCGGCGCGATCTCGGGCAGCGCGTGAAACGCGCCGAGCCGGCGCCAGGCCTCGTCCGCCGGCGCATCGACCGCGAAACGCTCGCGCGATTCCATCTCCCTCTCCCTAACGGGCTCGGCATTCTCCGAAGATCGCGGGGCGCTGGCAAGGGCAAGATCGGGGTCGGGCAAGGCGCACGAATTCCCCTTGATCGGCGCTTTCCTTCCGCCCCACGATGGATGCGCGCAGGGAGGCGGTATGGCGGGTCGCGAACTCAACGCCGCGGAGGTCGGGCTACCGAGCTTCGCGGCAGAACCGGAAGCGCCGGAGGACGACAAGGCGGCGACGCTGTTCGACCTGTCCTCCCACCGGCGCGCGCGCGATGCCATCGCCTTCGGCCTCTCGATCAGCGACCCCGGGTTCAACGTCTTTGTGCTCGGCGCCGACCGCAGCGGCCGCATGACCGCAACCCTCGCGTTTCTCAAAGCCTACGTCGAGGGCAAGCCTCGCCCGCCCGACTGGGTCTACCTAAACAACTTCAAGCAGGAGAACCAGCCGCGCCCCTATGCCTTGCCGGCCGGCGTGGGGCGCAAGTTCCAGGCGGCCATGGAGATGCTCCTGCCCCAACTCGCCGAGGCCACCTTGCGCGCCGCGCACTCGCCCGACCTCGCCGAGCGGGTGCGCCTCTTGGGCGAGACTTACAAGCACCGGCTCGACGGCGAGTTCAAGGCCTTGCGCGACAGGGCCATGAGCTTGGGCCTCGGACTCATGCGCACCGACGAGGGGCTATCCCTCTCCGTGCTCGGGCCCGACGGCAAGCCGCTGGCCCCCGAAGACATGACCGAGGAGATGCGCGCCAAGGCCGAGGCCGTGGCCGAGGAGATCCGCCCGGCGCTGCGCGCCTTCAGCGCCCATGCCCAGGAGACCGAGATCGAATTCCGCAAGAAGAGCGCGCAGCTTAGGCGCGAGCAGGTGGAGGCCGTGCTCGCCCCGCTGTTCGACGATCTGGCGGAAGACTTCGGCGGCTCAGGCGACCTCGACCGCTGGATCACCGAGTTCCGCATCGACGTGCTCGAAGAGCTCGACCGCATCAAGGCCGAAGGCGGCGACATTGAAGCGGCGCTGCGCGCCCACTTCGAGCGCCGCTATGCCGTCAATCTGTTCGTCGATCACGCCGAGCACGGACACCCCGAGGTCGTGCTCGAGCCCAACCCGACGTACGAGAACGTCTTCGGCTATATCGAATATCACTCGATCTCCGGCTCGCTCGAGACCGATTTCCGCCTCGTGCGCGCGGGCTCGCTCCACCGCGCGAACGGCGGGCTCCTCGTCTTGCGCACGGATGCGCTCGCCACGCAAGCCGCGACCTGGGAGTTTCTGAAAGGCGCGCTGCGCGACGGCGAAATCCGCATCGAGGAGCGCCACCGCGAGAACGCGGTGCCGATCGCCGGGGCGCCCCGGCCGAGGCCGATTCCGCTGAAACTCAAGGTCGTGCTCGTGGGCGCGCCGCACTGGTATTACAACGTGTTCACGCACGACCGCGATTTTCAGAACTACTTCAAGGTCAAGGCCGATATCGACCCGGACATGGAGGCGGATGGCGGCAACCTCGCGACCTACGCGAAGCTGATCCGCAAGGCGGCGCGCGACTACGCCCACTTGCCCGCGCGCGCGGATGCGGTCGAGTGCCTGATGGGCCAGAGCGCCCGCTGGGCGGAAAACCGTCTGAAGCTCTCGGCACGCTTCGAGCTCATTCACGACGTGCTGTGCGAAGCCGCCGTGCTCGCCCGCAGCGAGAAGGCCGAGGCGATCTCGGCCGCCCATGTCCGCACCACGATCGCCGAGCGGCGCAAGCGCAACATGCGCCTCGAAGACCGCGCGCAAGAAGACATCCGGCGCGGCCTCGTGCTCATCGCGACGAAAGGCACGGCCCTCGGCCAGGTCAACGCGCTCACCGTGCAGGACATGGGCGACTACGCCTTCGGCACGCCTTCGCGCGTGACCGCGCGCATCTTCGTGGGCAAGCTCGGGGTCATCAACATCGAGCACATGACCGAGACCGGAGGCCCCATCCAGCACAAGGGCGTGCTCACCCTCGAGGGCTTCTTGAGCGGCCGGCTCGCCCGGCGCTTTCCGCTCTCGTTTTCGGGCTCGGTCACCTTCGAGCAGAACTATGGCGGCATCGAAGGCGATTCGGCCTCGCTCGCGGAACTCGCGGCGCTCCTCTCGGCGCTCGCCGAGCTGCCGCTGCGTCAAGACCTCGCCATCACGGGGTCCATGAATCAGCTGGGGGTGGCGCAGGCGGTGGGCGGCGTCACCCGCAAAATCGAAGGCTTCTTCCGCACCTGCGCGGAGGCGGGCCTCACCGGCAGCCAAGGAGCGATCCTGCCCGAGGCCAATGTCGCGAGCCTGACGCTCCGCGAGGAGATCGTCGAGGCGATCGCCGCGGGCCGGTTCCATCTCTACGCCGTGAAAACCGCGGACGCGGCGATCGAGCTCTTGACGGGGGTTGCGGCGGGCGTGCTCGACGACAGCGGGGACTATCCGCCCGACACCGTATTCGGCCGCGCCCAGCGCAGGCTCGAGGCCTACGACCGCATCTTGACCGAGCGTGCGGTACTGCGCGATTAGCCGCTGCCATGGCCGGGCTCTCTCGCAAGACGCTGTTCATCACCGGAGCGAGCCGCGGCATCGGCAAGGCGATCGCGCTCAGCGCCGCGCGCGACGGCGCCAACATCGTGGTCACCGGCAAGACCGAGACACCGCACCCCAAACTCGAGGGCACGATCTTCAGCGCCGCCGAGGAGATCGAGGCGGCGGGCGGCACGGCGCTGCCGGTCGCGCTCGACGTGCGCGATGCGGGGCAGATCGAGGCGGCGGTCGAGCGCGCGGTCGCGGCCTTCGGCGGGATCGACATCCTGGTCAACAACGCGAGCGCGATTTCGCTCACCGACGTGCGCGCGACGCCCCTGAAGCGCGTGGACCTCATGCTGCAGATCAATCTGCGCGGCACCTACGCCGCATCCAAGATCTGCTTTCCCCATCTCGCCAAGGCCCCAAACCCGCACATCCTCAACCTCGCCCCGCCCCCGAGCCTTAACCCCAAGTGGTACGCGAAGCACCTGGCCTACAGCATCGCCAAGTACGGCATGAGCCTCTGCGTGCTCGGCATGGCCGAGGAGTTCCGCGAGGCGGGCGTCGCCGTGAACGCGCTCTGGCCGCGCACGACGATC
Organism: uncultured Hyphomicrobiales bacterium; assembly: GCA_964631625.1. GTDB lineage: Bacteria > Pseudomonadota > Alphaproteobacteria > UBA828 > JAPUJA01 > CAZVZP01. The sequence continues at coordinate 8,272 of CAZVZP010000071.1, forward strand.
GCGACCGCCGCCCTCCGCCTCATCGAGACCCACGTCAAGATCGAGGCGTGCCGCACACCCGAGATCGTGGCCGATGCGGCCTACGCCATCTTGAACCGCGACGCCCGGCGCTGCACCGGCCACTTCTTCATCGACGACGAGGTGTTGGCGGACGAGGGCATCACCGACCTCTCCCGCTACGCGGTCAGGCCCGGCACGCCGCTGCAGGGCGACATCTTCCTCGACGCGCCGGTTCCCGGGGTCAAGCCCTACGAACCTTGATTCGCCGGGTTCAACAGAGCGAGCAACTCGGCGTGCCGCTCGATGCGGAAGATCGAGCGGTCGGCGAGCACCTTATTGAAGCAGCGCGCGAGACGCTCCGCCCACTCCGTCTGGCCCGCCTCGCTCAAGAGCCGATCGTTGCGCACCTCGAGGAGCACATGGGGCAGGCCGCGCTTCGCCGCGTGCGCAGGAATGCCGTAGTCGGAGCCGGGGAAGAAGCCATAGGGCTCGTTGTCGCCCACGTTTAAGTCCGGCTCGGCGCGCAAGGCGGCGAGCAACGGCCTGGCGATGCGCTCGTCCGCGAGCCAGCAGACGCCCACCTGCCACGGCCGCCGAAAGCCGTTCATGACCGGCGTGAAGCTGTGGATCGCGAGGTAGGCCGGAAGCACGCCCCGCGCCGCGAAGCGATCGAGAAACTCTTCGATCGTGCGGTGGTAGGGCCAGAAGCAGCTCCGCGCCCGCGCCTCGGCCTGCGCGGGCGTCACGTTCTGGTTGGCGGGAATGCGGATGCGGTCGCTCTCATCGGGGACCGAGCCCGGCTGGCGCGTCGAGTCGTGCGGGCGGTTGCAGTCGATGACGAGCCGCGAGAAGCCCGACAGCACGGCCGGCGCATCGAGGAGGCGGGCCAGCCGCCGCACCACCGCCGCGGCGCCGATGTCCCAGCCGATGTGCTTTGTCAGATCCGACGGCGCGAGCCCGAGCGTGCCAAGCTTTCTGGGCACGGCCGAGCTCGCGTGATCGCAGGTCAAGAGGATCGGCGCGCCGCCCGCCTCGTTGACCACCTCGACCGGCGGCGGATCGCCCGACGAGAGCAAAGGCTCCGCGCTCATGGCGAGCGCCCGCGGCTCATTTCGGCGCGGCGAGGCAGGGGATAGATGCGCAGGGCGTTGCCCTGCCCGATCAGCTGCGCGATGCGCTCGGCCTCTTTCCCCGTGCACTCGCCCGCACGCACCCAGGCGTCGAGATGGGTTTTGAGCGCCGTGCGAAAACGCAGCGCGCCGAGATAATGGAGCTCGGCGAGCGCGAAGGCGTCGGAGCTGTAGAGCTGCTTGGTGAAGGGCGCGACCTCGAGCGCCTCGCCCAAGATGCGCGCAAAGCTCGGGCCCGCCCAATTGAGGATGAAGCCCACGTCGAAGTAGACGTGGGGGAAGTTCTCGGCGAGCATCCCCGCTTCGCGCTGGAACGGATAGCAGTGGAGCAGCGTGAAGGTCGCACCCGAGGATTCGGTGGCGCGGAAGAAGCCGGTCAAGTGGCTCGGATCGACGGCGTGCAGCGTGATGTCCGGATCGCCCAAGCCGATATGGAACTGCAGCGGCATCTCGCGCTCGGCCGCAAGCCCAACCCCGGTCCAGACGAGATGCGCCTCGAGCACCGGATCGCTGATGCGCACCCTGCCCGTCTGCTCGATCTCCTTGAGCCAGGTTCCGGCGGCCGCCGCCACCGCGCGCGTCCCGGGCGGGCGCATATCGACCGCGAGCGTTGCGCGGTAGGCCATGATCGACTTCAAGCCGACCGCATCCCGCGCGGCCCTGCGCAGCGCGGCCTCGAAGGCGCGAGCGAAGCCTGCAGCCGAGACCCCTTGGGCCGCGACCCGCTCGGCCACCGATTCCATGCGCACCACCTCGTAGGCCGGAGCGTTCGCCAATGCGCTCATGGTCGCGACATCCACGAGCCGTTCGGGCTTGTTCCCGGTATCGACCAGGAGCGCCGCGAGTCCGGCGGCACGCAGGAAAATCTCGTTGACCCTGCGCGCGCCGAGCTTGCGGCGGCGCTCGGCGTAAAGTGCGGGCGAGCAGTGGGGCTCGAGGCCCAAGAGCGGCGCGCAATGGGCGCGCACGGCAAGGCCCGTCGGCTTGTCCCAGTGGCTCGTGCCGCGCGGGGGCGGCGCATAGGCCTCGCTCAAGCCGGCGGCGAGTTCCTCGTCCGCAAGGTCCTTGGGCACGAGGCCGTGGCAGTGGTGGTCGATGAGAGCGAGGCCGGGCAATGGCATCGCCGTTCTCTTCGCGGATCGTCTTTGAGCCATGGCAGCGCGGGCCGATGCTTCGAGGAGCGTGTGCGGCGCGGGCGGGCGCCGGAGGGAGCGCGATCAATATATCGAGCGGTAGGTCTCCGCGAGCTCGGCCGGTTCCATGCGCTCGGTGCGATGGATCTCGTGGCGCTTGACCGCAAGGAACGCATCCCACAGGACCTTCGGGAACCACGATCGGACGGTCTTGTCTTGCTCCAGGAGATGAAGCGCGTCCGAGAGCGTCTTGGGCAGCGGCTGGGCGCCCGCCGCCGCGAGCTCGGATTCGCTGCACTGGGCCGGCGCCTTGTTGAGGAGAGCGGGCGCGGGCAGCTTCTCGCGGATGCCCTCGAGCCCGGCCCGGATGACCACCGCCAGCACGAGATGGGGGCAGGAGGTGCCGTCCACCGGGCGCAATTCGGCGTTGAAGCTGCGCGCGGGGTCGCCGCCCGCGCCGCTCCACACCGGCGGCAGCCGCAGCGCAACCTCGCGGTTGGCGACGCCGACGGCGGCGCAGCTCGAGCTCCAGCGCCCGGGCAGCAGGCGCAGGTAGGAGACCGGCGAGGGCGTGGTGATGGCGCACAGCGCCGGAAGGTGGCGCAGGAGGCCGGCCAGGAAGCTGCCGAACAGCACGCTCATGTGACCGGGCCGCGCCGGGTCGTAGCTCACCGGCTTGCCCTTGACATCCTCGAGGCTGAAATGGGTGTGCACGCCGTTGCCCACCGCATCGAGCGCGGCAAGGGGCGTAAACGTGGCCCGCACGCCGGCGCGGCGCGCCACATCGCGCACCACCTCGCGCACGATGGCGACGCGATCGGCGCCCGCGACCCCAAGCGCGGGCCGGCAAGCGATCTCGTATTGGGCGCCGCCGTATTCGGGCTCGAAGGTCTCGGGCTCCTGGCCCGCCTGCTTCAAGGCCGCGAGCACCTCCGAGCCGAATTTCGCGGCGACCCTGAGCGCCGAGAGGGAGAACGGCGGGCCCGGCGCCGGGCTCACGGGCGCGAGGTTGAACTCGTGCTCGACGCCCGAGCGGATGCGCAGGCCCGCGTCCTTCTCGAGATCGGCGACGGCGTTCTTGAGAAAGTTGCGCGCGCAGCCCTCCCAGGGCTTGCCGTCGAGCGTGTACCAGTCGGCCATGAAGAAATGGAGCGGTGGCACGCCCTCCCCCAGGTCGACGCGCACCTCGGCCTCGGGATCGCCGATGAGCGCCACGTCGCCCATGGGACCCCAGGGCTCGCCCGCGGCGATGTCGCCGAAGCCGGTGAGAGCCTGGACCACCGGGGGCAGCACGAGGCCGCGCGTCATGCGGTCCTTGAGATCGGAGAGCGGGAAGGAGCGCCCGCGATTGAAGCCCACCAGATCGGGGGCGCAGAACATCACGATTTCTTCACCGCTCATGGCGCCGTTTCCCTCCACCCTTTACGCGTACGCAAGCGCTGCCGCGGGGCCGAGCATAGCGGCCCCGCGCGCGCTGGCAAAGAGCGCCCCATCGTAGTGGTGCAAATCGAACACTTGGTACCCGCGA
>CAZVZP010000072.1:0-11999 GCA_964631625.1 uncultured Hyphomicrobiales bacterium
GGTTGGTAAGTGCTTGATGCTGAGTCGATTTCCGACATGTGTGAATCCGGTAGCCTTTGCGGGGGAGGGTTGGGGAGGGGGATCATCCGCACGCTCAAGACAATCCCGCGTGATTCCACTCGATCGGATTCCGCTCTAGCAAAAAATGACGGTCCCTTGATCGAAGGAAGGGCGGGACCGTCGAGGATCGGGAGGGAGAAACGCGCGGGCGCCGTGCGCACGCGCGGGGAGAAGGCTCAGTAACCGATCACAAACCGGCTGCCGGGGAAGATGAACGCACGTCCGTTGCGATCGACGCACTTGAGCGCGCCGATCTTCACGCGCCGGCCCCAGTCGTCGTGACCCCACTTCGTGATGCGCCGGCAGTCGTGGCGATCAAACCGTAGCTGGTCGCGGTACGGAGGATTGAACCAGCCGTACCAATCCCGATGCTCGCGGGGGCGGTGGCGGACCTGGGGAAAATAGGGATGGGGCCAATTCTTGAACAGCCGATCGACCGCCGGGCCGCGGTGGCGCTCCGGAAATTGCGGGCCGTACTCGGCGTAGCGCCAATCGTACCCCCAACCGCCGTAGCCCCAACGGTCCTTGTCCCGGTGGCGCTCGTCGTTCCAGTCGCCATCGTGCCCCCGGTCATCGTGCCGCCGATCGTCGTGCCGCCTATCGTCGTCCCAGTCATCGGCCTGGGCCGGCGCAGGCGCAGCGAAGGCGAGTGTCGTGGCGGCGAGCGCCGCGGCCACCAGATGAAGCACGAGTCGAAGGGCTCTAGTCATGGCGGCGCTCCGTTCCTCGCGTCCTCTTGGTCCCGCTAGTTGACGACGACCCAGTCGCCGTCGGGCTGGCGGCACGCCGTGCCGTAGCCGGACTGGACCTGGCCGCCCACCACCACGCTCGACTGATACTCGCGGCAGTAGGCGCCGGTCGCCGTTTGATAGGCGGGCTGGGGCGTGATGCGGCCGTAGTTGCCGCTGTCCGGGTTATGCCACTCGTTGCTCACGCCCGAGGGGCCGTACTCGAATGCGGTCTGCGCCGTGCGCGCGTAATAGAGCTGGTCGGCACGGTCGAGCGAGGCACCCATCTCCTTGCCGATGAGGGCGCCGATCAATGTGCCGGCCGCGGTCGCCGCGAGCTGGCCCGAGCCGCTGCCGATCTGCGAGCCGCCCCAGCCGCCGAGCGCGGCGCCCGCGAAGGTGCCGAAGGTTTCCTTGTTGCCTATGGGTTCGGCGCAGGCCGCGAGCAGCAGAGCCGCCGCGCCGAGGGGAAGCGCCTTGATGAGGTGTCTGGTCATGGTGGTTTCGAAACCCGTTTGCCCGGCCGGCGGTTCGTCGCAGCGGCGGCCGCGCCGGCCCTCGGCGCACCGCGGGGCGCGCATGTTTCGTCGCGCGGATTGAGAGTGAGCGCGCGCAAGGCTTAAGCGCAACGAACTTCGAGCCGCGAAAAAGAGGCAAAATCCGGGCTAATGACGCCCCGGCGGGGGCGCGGCGCGGGGCAGGCGGCCTTTGTCCTGGAGATCGAGAAGCGTCTCACGCAAAAGATCGACCGCCCCCTCGAACACGGCCTTGACCTTGAGCTCGAGCTCGTCGGAGGGCAGCACGTGCTTGGTCCGGGCATCGCGGTTGCTGTTCACGATGCGCACGTAGCCGGCCTTCTCGGCCTCCTCGATGCGGGTCCGGGCGACCGTCGGCGCCAGGAGCGGCATGGTGCGGATGGCGTCCGAGATCGTGAAGTCGCGCTCCTTCCAGAACGAGCGGCAGCATTCGTTGAACATGTACCAGTGGTCGCGCGTGAAGAAGTCCGCGCCGAACTCGCGCTTCCAGATCTCGCCGTACCTCTCGAAAAACTCCATCGTCGCCAGGACTTGATCGAGGGTGTAGCGGGTGTCCTTGGACTCGGTCATGGGCTTTGGCTCCGGCCCCGATAGTCGCAGAATCCGGGGTAATCCGTCGAGGATTTCGCGCTGTTCATGGCGACGTCAGCACCCCGGCGCCGGGCTGGCCGGCCCCGGGGCGGCCGGCCCGGGGCGGCGCAGACCCGAGGGGCCGAGCCATCCCCTTAGAGCAATATCCATTCAGATTGAACCGTCCGGTTCAATCTGAATGGATGAAATTGCTCTAGATTTAAAGACGATAGAGCAGCTTTATCCGGTCGTTGGATCGCTGAAAGCGATTCCAACTGACCGGATGCTGCTCTAGGCCCCTCCGTCTTGCCGGGCTCGCGCGAAGCCGCTATACCGCTTGCGGTTTTTCCGCCCGCCGCGCTCGCCGCCGAGAGCCCTTTAAGGACCCCCCGTCTTCATGACCGAACGCGCCAATCAGCGCATCGCCTACTTCAACGGGGCGTTTGTGCCCGAGAGCGAGGTGCGGGTGTCGTTCCGCGACCGCGGCTTCCGCTACGGCGACGGCGTCTTCGACACGACCCGCAGCTTCGCCCATCGCATCTTCCGCTTGGATGCTCACATCGAGCGGCTCTACCGCTCGCTGGGCTACCTCGGCATCGATCCGGGCCTAAGCCCGGCCCAGATGAGGGCGATCACCGAGCAGGTGTTCGAGCGCAACCGACACCTCTTGGATCGGGACGAGGACTACTGGGTCTCGCAGCGGATCAGCCGGGGGGTCGATGCGGCCGCAGGCGAGCCGCCCTTGCGCGAGGGCGCGACCGTGATCGTCGAGTGCTCGCCCTTGCCGCTCACGGCCCGCGCGTCGTTGTTCCGCGACGGCATCCGCATGCGCACCTCGTCGATCCGGCGCACGCCGCCCGAATCCTTGAGCCCGCGGGCGAAGATGAACAACTACCTCAACCTCGTGCTGGCCGATCGCGAGGTCAAGGGAAACGATCCCGAGGCCTGGGTGTTGTTGCTCGATATCCACGGCAACGTCGCCGAGGGCCTGAGCAGCAACTTCTTCATCGTGCGCGAGGGCCGGGTGCTGACGCCCGACGCACGCTTCGTGCTCGGCGGCATCTCGCGCGATACCGTGATCGGGCTTGCGCGCGAGGAGGGCATTCCTATCGAGGAAACCGACATCGATCCCTACGATGTCTATGTGGCACAGGAGGCGTTCGTCACCTCGACGAGCCTCGCCATCTGCCCGGTTGCGAGCGTCAACGGGCGGACGATCGGCACGCAGCTTCCCGGCCCTCTGACCAAGCGGCTCACGGACGCCTACATCCGCCTCGTCGGCTTCGATTTCGTCGCGCAATATCTGCGGCGCCTCGACGGGCGTTAGAGTGATTTCTGACGGCGTGGAATCATGCGGGATTGCCGTGAGCCTACCGACAGGCCCCCACCCCAGCCCTCCCCCGCAAGGGGGGAGGGCGCCACTTTCTTTGGTCCCGCAAGGGAAGGCGGGAGGGGGACAGGGGGACCGTTTCCACTCGATCGAATTCCGCTCTAGGGGACGGCGCCTCGAGCGACGGCGCCTGCCGAAGCGAGCTTAGAACATGGCGAAGTAGCGCGCCCGCTCCCAGTCGGAGATGTGGTTATGGTAATCCTGCCACTCGGCGCGCTTGTACTCGAGCCAGGCGTTGAACATGGTCCCGCCGAACACCTCTTTCGAGAGCGGGTCGGCCTCGAAGTGATCGAGCGCCTCGTCCAACCTGCGCGGCAGCAGCCGGATGCCCGCTTTCTTTAGCTCGGCATCGGTCTTGAGGTACATGTTTTCCATATGCGGCGCGCCGGGGTCCGTCTTCTTGCGGATGCCCTCGAGTCCGGCCGCCAGCATCATCGCCGCGCCGAGATACATGTTGCAAGCGATGTCGGTGGAGCGGCACTCGACGCGCCCGCCGCCCAAAGGGATGCGCAGCATATTGGTCCGGTTGTTGCCGCCGTAGCAGGCGAAGACCGGCGCCCAGGTGAAGCCCGTCATGCTGCCCTGCTTGACGAGCCGCTTGTAGCTGTTGACGAGGGGCGAGGTGACGGCGCAGATCGCGTGCGAATGCTTAAGCACGCCGGCGATGAAGTGATAGCCGAGCTCGGAAAGCCCGCACTTGCGCCTATCGGTTTTCGATTCGAAGAGGTTCTTGCCGGTGCGCTTATCGGCCAGCGACATGTTGTAATGCGCGGCCGAGCCCGTCCGGTTGGGCCAGGGTTTGGGCATGAAGGTCGCGACCAGCCCGTGGTTGCGCGCGATCTCCTTGACCATCAAGCGGAAGAAGGTGAAGCGATCCGCCATGGTGAGCGCGTTTGCATACATGAAATCGGTCTCGAACTGCCCGTTCGTGTCCTCGTGGTCGAAGGAAAACACGTCCCAGCCGAGCTCGTTCATGGCCGTGACCAGCTCGTCGAGCCAGGCGTAGTTGTGGAGCAGGAGGCGCGTGTCGTAACACGGCTTGCCCATCACGTCGGCTTCGCTCACCGGCACGTAATCGCCCTTCTCGTTCTCGCGCAGCACGAAGAACTCGGTCTCGATGCCGAGGTCGAAGGCGAAGCCCATCTCCGACGCCTTGGCGAGCTGGCGCTTCAGGATGTTGCGCGAGCAGGGCTCGAACGGCTTGCCTTCGCACCACAAGTCGCTCGCGAACCACGCGACCTCGCGATTCCAGGGCAGGATCGTGCAGGATTTGGGGTCCGGGTGCGCCGAGACCTCCTCGTCGATCACCTCCTGTGGCACGCCGTCGAGCGCCGCGCCGGTGCACAGTTCCGAGCCCCTCATCATGCGATCCAGGTGCTCGATCGGCACGCTCTTGCCTTTCGAGATGCCGTGCATGTCGACGTAGGCCGGCAATGCATAGCGCACCCCCTGCTTCGTGAGCTTCTCCTTCAAGGCCCTGATGTCGCCGTCGGTGGTCTTGACCATGACTCCTCCCTTCGATCGCAAGCGCGTGGCCTCGGCGGTTAAGTCGCGCCCGCCCCGGCGCCGGCTCCCTTGCGGCTCTGCGATTGGTCCTCTTTCGCCCCCCGAGGATCGCGCTCTTTCGCCGCGCGGCCCGTGGGCCGGGGCGCATGGCCCCTCCCCCTGTTTAAGTGGGGCCTAAACGTTTGTACAGGGGGCTTGGGCTCAAGGCCTTGGCCCTTGTGGGGCGCTCGCGAGCGGTTACACTCCGCCCCGGCCGAAAGGAGCGTTCATGGCGCGCAAGAAGCTGCTGCACGTTTCGATTCAGGGCTCGGATTCGACGCTCGATCCCGGCCGCTTCGAGGGCGTCGAGGAAACGGCGGACGACGTGCGCTGGGTCGAGAACCGGCTGATCGAGCTCGGCGTGCGCGACCGGCTCGAGTTCACGGCCGCTTACACCTACAACGGTGAGAGCCCGCCCGATCCGGGCTCCATCGACGCGGTGATCCTGGGCGGCAGCTACCCCTCAGTCAACGCGGGCCTTCCCTGGCAACGGGCGACCATGGATTGGCTCGCCCGCTTCCGCGAGGTGGGCCGGCCGATCCTGGGCATCTGCGGCGGGCACCAGATGATGAGCCGGCTCCTGGGGGCCGAGGTCAAGCCGCTCGAGCTCGACGGCGACCCGCACGCGGGCTCCATTGCGGTCGATCTGACGGAGGCGGGGCGGCGCCATTTCTTGTTCGAGGGTTTCGGGCCAAGGCCGCGCTTCTATTTCGGCAACTTCGAGCACGTGGTGAGCGCGCCCGCGGGCGCGACCGTCTTGGGCTCGACCGCGAGCTTTAGGGTTGCGGCGCTCGATTACGGCGGCGGATGGTTGAGCGTGCAGTTCCACCCCGAGGCGACGATGGAGACGATGATCGTCGACTACGGGATCAGCCATCCGCACGTGCTCCCGAACTACGAGCCGCTGCCCGAGGCCAAGCGGCTGGTGCTCAACTTTCTCCGCGGCTGCGGGCTCGTGGACTGAACGCGCGCGCGGGCTTGGCGTCGGCCCCCTCGATTGCCCGGCGCTTGGGCCCCGTGAATTGCCGGGCCAAAGCGCCGCGTGATAGCGTGGTCCGGCGCGCTCAGCAGCGAGACGGGGCGCCTCTAGGTGAGCTGGTTTTTCACGCGCGTTCTGGAACAGCTGCTGTTCCCGCCGTTCAGCCCGCTGCTCATCGCCGCCGCAGGCTTCCTGCTCGTGGCGTTGCGCCGGCGCGCGGGCTTATGGCTCTTGGGCTTCGGCCTCATGGCCGCCTACGCCTTCGCGACCCCCATCGTGGGCCTAAGCCTCGTGCGCTCGCTCGAGACCGTGCCCGCGCTCACCGAGCCGCTGCCCGAGGCTCAAGCCATCGTGATCTTGGGTGGCGGCATCTATCAGGAGGCAGCGGAGTTCGGCGGCGACACGGTCACGAGCTCGACGCTCGAGCGGCTGATGTACGGCGTCCATCTCTACCGCGCCACCGAGAAGCCGGTGCTGGTCGCGGGCGGCGTGCCGGGTTGGCAGGCGGAACCCGAGGCCGTGGTGATGAGCCGCGTGCTCGAAGCCGAGTTCGGCGTTCCCGTGCGCTGGACCGAGACCGGCTCGGCCAATACGCGCGAGAACGCGCTGCTCTCGGCCAAGCTGCTCGGGCCGGAAGGGATCACGCGCATCTATCTGGTGACGCATGCGCTCCATATGCCGCGCGCGCTCGCGGCCTTCCGCGCCGCGGGCTTCGACGTGGTGCCTGCGCCCACCCAGTTCTCGCGTAAAATCCGCCTCAGCCTGCTCGACTTCCTGCCCGGCGCGCGCGGGCTCGCGCTCAGCCACGCCGCGCTGCACGAGTGGGCCGGGCGGCTGTGGTACGAGATCAAGGAATAGGGGGCGGGCTTAACGCCCGCGCGCGTCGCGCACTTGGCTGCGCACTCGGGGGCTCCGGGCACAGGCATAAGAGCCCGAAGGGCTGGCCGCGCGGCTTGGCCGGTGCTACAGGAGACTCGCGGGGGGCGAAGCCCGTCGTATGGCCGCACGGCATTGGGGCGTGGCCAAGTGGTAAGGCAACGGATTTTGGTTCCGTGACCGGAGGTTCGAATCCTCCCGCCCCAGCCAGCTCGCTTTCTTCCCGTGATGGTTCACGAACCGTTGCTTCGGTACTCGCGCACCCTGCTGGCATCGGGGGCGACCAGGTTCCATACGCCATTGACGTATACACGCCATTGGCGTATATTCCATCATGACTCGCCGGCCGCTCCACACGGTGGTCGAAACACCGGAGTTCCTACGGTGCGCCCGCAAGCTTCTGACGGATGGCGAACGCGATACGCTCATCGATTACTTGGCGGCCTATCCCAACGCTGGCGAAGTGATGCAGGGGACCGGAGGCGCCCGGAAGTTCCGCTGGGGCGCGAAGGGGCGTGGCAAGAGCGGCGGTGTGCGCGTCGTCACGTTCTACGGCGGGGCACCGATCCCGGTCTTCCTGCTGACGGTCTTTGGAAAGGGCGAGAAGGCGAACCTCACGAAGGCCGAGCGGAACGAGCTGCGCAAGATTTTGAGCGATTTGGTTGTCAATTATCGGAAAGGAACAAGGCGAGATGTCGAAAGCCGGTGAAAGCATTCTCCGCGGCGCGCGCGAGGCGCTTAAGTTTGCCCGGGGCCGGCGCAGGGGCTTCGTCGCGCACGTCCCCGAGGACATCGATGTCAAGGCGATCCGCCGGCGACTGGGCCTGTCGCAAGCAAGCTTTGCCACGCGATTCGGCTTTGCGCTCGACGCGCTCAGAAACTGGGAGCAGGGCCGCCGCCATCCCGATGTCGCGGCCCGTGCTTACTTAAGGGTCATCGAACGGGAGCCCGAAGCGGTGTTGCGTGCGCTTTCGCGACGAACGCGTGCACCCGCGCATGGCTCGCGACGCCCAAGCAGCGATCCGCGCCGTGTTTCTCCATCTTGATCCTCGCTCGCATCCTGCTGAGGCGGCCCCTCGACGATGACCAAGCTATCTTCAGTCGGCTCAGTTCCATGATCAAGTTCATGAACAAGAAGTTGAGCGAGGGATGAGTCCCGAAAGGGGAAATCACTTAGACAAATAGTTAAGCACAGTGACAACAGCTATAGCGAGCGTTGAACATGCAGCGACCAAAGCTATGATTAGTTCCCAAGAGCGAAGCCGGATCTCCCTTCCTGTTATGACCGGTTGCCGGTTCCAATAGAGGTGGCCATCATCATCGATGCCCAGCTCGCCCTTCCCGTGCGTGAAAATCGGTTTATATCCGCGCATTGATTTGTGCCCGGTGGGGTGTTCACGAAAGCATGCAAGAGTCCCGCTGAAGCAGGCAGTTCCAAATATGGGTTGCTACCTTCACTCCGGAAAGAAGTCTTCGTCAATTTTCTTCAGGTGGATCGTTTGCTCGACTCGCACACCGACGTTGTGTCGTATCATCAGTGCGGCTAAGCGATCCCCGTCGATCAAGACGAGGCGCTTGCTCATCTTTTCGGCAGCCTCCTGGGCAGGTTGTGAGAATTTCGAAGTCGTGACGAAGACCCCCTTGTTTGCCCGAAATGTATCGAGGCTTCCAAAAAAGTCTCGAATCTCTGATGCACTTACCGGTCGATCCACTGCATAGCGTTTGGCCTGAACATAGACACGGTCAAGGCCCAAAAGATCCTGGTCGATTACCCCGTCTACACCACCATCTCCGCTTCTTCCGAGAGCTCGTCCCGCATTCTCGATGGAGCCGCCGTACCCCATTGCAACCAATAGATTGACCATCACTTCCTCGAAAAAAGCAGGAGAAGAGTTCAGGATTCGATCAAGCAACTCTTTGGCAAGAGCTAATTCAATTCTCTGCTGGGCCTGTCGTATGATCTCATCTGGAGTTTGAATTTCGGATTCGAGCGCTACGCCTTCAACAGGCGCAACGTCAGTCGCGCCGCGGCTACGCTGGCGAAACTCACGAAACTCCTCAAATTGGGGGAGATATTCATTGTCAATCCGCGCGGGTTTTTCGGCCAAGACTGCGAGGCCGCGGTCTGTGATTTTCACGTGCCCACGGCGTGTGCTTTGTAGCAAGCCTGCTTTGACGAGGTATGTCTTGGCCCAATGAACTCTATTGCTAAATTTAGGCCATTTTCCACTGGGCAGGAGTTCAGCTCTCTCTTCTTCTGACAGATTGAACTCATTTGCAAGCTGCTCGATAATAAATCCAATCCTGACTTCACCTGATTCGGCAGTCCGGAGAACCGGAAGCATTAGAGTTTGATAGTCCGGCACGCGCATGATCAAGGCACCTCGAAATACGCCTCTATTGTCGTCTTTGATCATCCTTTCTGATCATACTCCAGCCACCCCTGGCCTGCATCCCGGCCGTCGCGACCCGCTTGCACCATTTGCTTCATGAGCGGCCGGGGCAGGAAGCGCGACCCGTACGCCTCGTGCAGAATCTCCTGCACCTGCAACGTGAGCGAGTTCTTGACGATGTCCATGAGCGCGAACGGGCCCACCGGATGGCCCAGGCCCAGCTTGCAGCAGGTGTCGATGTCCGCCGGGCTCGCCACGCCCTCCTCGATCAGCCTGACCGCCTCGATCAGGAAGGCGTGCAGCAGCCGGTTGACGGCGAAGCCCGGCACGTCCTTGACCCTGACCGGCTCCTTGCCCGCCAAGCGCAAGGCCTCCATCACTTGCGCGACGACTCCTTCCGCGGTCTCGAGCCCCGGGATCACCTCGACCAGCTTCATGCGCGAGACCGGCGAGAAGAAATGCGTGCCCAGGAAGCGGCCGCGGCGCTCGGGCGCGAAGTTCGCCGCCAACGAGCCGATCGAGATCGTCGAGGTGTTGGAGGCGATCAGCGCCTCGGGGCGCACGATGGCGTCGAGCCTTCGATAGACCGAGCCCTTGACCTCGGCGCTCTCGAACACCGCCTCGATCGCGAAATCGCACGAGGCGAAATCCTCGAGCCTTGTCGTGGTCGTAAGATTGGCAAGGGCCGCATCCTTCTCGGCGGGCCGATAGAAGCCGCGCGAAACGCCCTTCTCGAGCAGGGTTTCGAGCTTCCGGCGCGCGCGCGACAACGCCTCCTCGCTGGTGTCGCTCAAGAGCACGGGGTGGCCTGCGAGCGCGAAGATGAGCGCGATCTCCGAGCCCATCATGCCGGCGCCCACGACGCCGAGCGTCTCGATCGCCATGCCGCTCTCCCGTGTCAGAACCAGCTCGTCTTCATGGCGAGCGCGGTGTCGTCGAGCGTCTCCAAGAGCCGGCTCTGGGCCAAAACCTGCGGCAGCTCGTAGCGCAGGTAATAGCGGCAGGCCTGGAGCTTGCCCCGGTAGAAGGCTTGCTCCGCCGATGAGGCGTCGCGCCCAAGGCCGCTGAGCGCCGCGCGCCCTTGCCGGAGCCACAGCCAGGCCACGGTCAAGCGCCCGAGCGCATCGAGAAAGAGAGTCGCGTTCGCCAGCGCCCGCTCCTCAGCGCCTGCGCGATGGCTCGCGGTGATCCGCTCCGCCGCCCGCTCGAGCGCATCCCACGCGGCCAGGAAACCCTCCATCTCCGGCCTCAGCTCGGAGGGCATGGCGCGGGCCTCCGCGCGGCACGAATTCGCGAACTTGCGCAAGGTTTGGCCCCCGTCGCGCGCCACCTTGCGGTGAAGGAGGTCGAGCGCCTGGATGCCGTTGGTGCCCTCGTGGATCGCGTTCAAGCGGTTGTCGCGGTAGAGCTGCTCGACGGGAAAGTCGCGGGTGTAGCCGTAGCCGCCGTGCACCTGGATCGCCAGATGGTTGGCCGCGAGCGCGTAATCCGCAGGCCAGGCCTTGGCGATCGGGGTGATCAGCTCGAGCAGCTCTCCCGCCGCCTCGCGCGCGGCGGCCTCGGGCGCGCTCTTCCACTCATCGACGAGCCGCGCCGCATAAAGGCAGAGCGCGAACGCGCCTTCCGCGTAGGCCTTCTGGGCGAGCAGCATGCGTTTCACGTCCGCATGCTCGATGATGGCCACGGGCGGGCTGTTCGGATCCTTCTGCCCGGGCTTGCGCCCCTGCGGGCGGTTCTGCGCGTAGTCGAGCGCGGCGAGATAGCCGGCGTAGCCCTGCATCGCGGCGTTGAGGCCGACCCCGATGCGCGCCTCGTTCATCATGTGGAACATGCAGGCCAAGCCTTCGTTGGGCCGGCTCAAGAGCTCGCCGCGGCAATCGCCGTTCTCGCCGAAGGCGAGCATGGTCGAGGTGGTGCCGCGCCAGCCCATCTTGTGGATCAGGCCCAGGAGCTTCACGTCGTTGGCGGGCCCGAGTGAGCCGTCGGCGTTGACTCGATAACGCGGCACGATGAACACCGAGATGCCCTTGGGGCCCTTGGGCGCGCCGGCGATGCGCGCGAGCACGAGGTGTACGATGTTCTCCGACAGCTCGTGCTCGCCGCCCGAGATGAAGATCTTGGTGCCCGTGATCCGGTAGCCGCCATCGCCCAAAGGCTCGGCGCGGGTGCTGAGATCGCCGAGGGAGGAGCCGGCGTGCGGCTCGGTCAGCACCATGGTGCCGAGGAAACGCCCGGTGAGCATCGGCTCGAGGTAGCGCGCCTTCTGTGCCTCGGTGCCGAAAAGGTCGATCAGGTTGGCCGCGGCGATGGTCAGAAGCAGGTAGGAGAAGCTCGGCGCATTCGCCGCCTTGAAGTGCGCATTGCAGGCCTGCGCGACCGTCCAGGGCAGCTGCATGCCACCCCGCTCGGGGGCAAAGTGTGCGGCGATGAAGCCGGCCGCCGCCGCGGCCTTGAGCGCTTCGCCCACCTCCTGGGGCAAGACCACGCGGCCGTTCTCGAGCCGCGGCTCCTCCTCGTCCAGCAGGCGGAAATGGGGCAGGAACTTCTCCTCCGCGATCTGCCGCGCGGTCGAAAGCGCCGCATCGAAGGTCTCGCGCGAGTGCTCGGCGAAGGTCGGCCGCGCGCACAAGGCCTCGACGTCCAAGATCTCGTAGAGCAGGAAGGCGATATCCCGCGCGCTCACGAGCGTCTCGGTCATGATCGCGCCTCCTCTAGCGCCGACGGTCGCAACCCGTTCGGTCACCCCCGCCCCTACCCTCCCCCATCAAGGGCGAGGGAGCAACAATGGGCTGCGCCGTGCCGATTTTTCCTCCCCTATGCGGGGGAGGGTCAGGGTGGGGGGCAGGTACAGCATGGGCGATATTGGCTCCTAGTGGTCTCGTTTCAACACATGAGTCCCCGATGACCCTCATCCTTCGAGAC
>CAZVZP010000073.1:0-11958 GCA_964631625.1 uncultured Hyphomicrobiales bacterium
GTGAGGAACACGGCCTCGAAGTAGAAGCTCTTGGGGCTCATGGTGCCGATGAGGTAGGCGTAGAGCACGCCCGCGAGCGAGATGATGGCGCTGCCCAAGACCCAGGCGATGAGCCGCAGCCGGCGCACGTTGACCCCCATCGAGCTCGCGGCGAGCACGTCCTCGCCGCTCGCGCGGAGCTGCACGCCCATCTTCGAATCGCGGAACAGGCGCACCACAATCACGACGCCCGCGGTGATAAACATGAGCATCACGATGTTGCTCACCATTGGAATGCCATAGATCGCAACCAGCCCGCGCGTCACGTCGGTCCAGTTCGAGAGCACGGTATGCACGATCACGAGGAGGGCCAGCGTCGCAATCGAGGCGGCGATGCCCGATTGGCGCGTGAGCACGAGGCCCGAGAGCCAGGCCAAGAAGGTCGAGAGCGCAACTCCGACGACGCCCGCGAGCAACGGACTCAAGGCGAAAGACTCGAGGCCCCAAGGGGCCGTGGGATGGGTGACCGTCTTGATGGCGACCGGGATCGCGAGCACGGCCGCGGCATAGGCGCCGATCCCCATGAACGAGATGTGGCCCAGGTTGACCACGCCCGAGTTGCCCATGGTGACCTGGAGTCCCAGCACGATGATCATGTTGATGAAGAAGAAGTTGACCACGCGAATCTGCGCCGACTCGCCCACCGCCATCACGATCGCCCCGATCGCGAGCACGATCAGAGCGAGGAGGGCTCCGCCCTTAAGCGAGCGCAGGGTGCGGTTCATCCTTCCTTCTCTCCGAACTGCGCCTTAACGCCGAACAACCCTTGCGGCCTTAAGATCAGCACCCCGCCGACGAAGAGGAACACGAAGGCATCCCGGTACCCCGCGATGCTTTCCGGAAGCAGAACCTGGAACAGAATCTCGGCGATGCCCAGCGCGAAGCCCCCGACCACGGCGCCGAGCAGACTGCCGAAGCCGCCCAACACCGCCGCAACGAAGGCCTTGAGCACCGGAATGAAACCCATGAGCGGATCGACCGCCCCGCGCCGCGCCATGATGAAGGCCGCCGCGAGCCCTGCGAGGAGCCCGGAAATCACGAAGGCGGCGAGCACGACCTGGTTGGCCCGCACGCCCATGAGCCGAACGGTGTTGAAGTCCTTGGCCGCGGCGCGCATCGAGAGCCCGATCGTGGTGCCCCGGAGCACCGCGAGCAAGACGAGGAGAGCGGCCCCGGTGACCGCTCCTTCGAGGAGCTGGAGCACCTGAATCTTGACCCCGCCGATCGCCACCATCTCGCGCAGGAAATCGGGCGCCGGCACGGCCTTGGGCCGCGTCGCGACCACGGTCACGAAGAAGTTCTTGACGATGATCGAGAGCCCGAAGGCCGTGAGCAGCCCGGTCGTCGCCGGCGCGTTGCGCACGGGGCGGAACGCCACCCTCTCGAAGATGACCGCGGCCGCGACCGCGGCCAGGATGCCGACCGGGATCAGGCCCCAGGCCGAGGTCGGCGCGGCGAAGATGAAGATCGCGTACATCGAGTAGCCCGCGATCGTGATGAACTCGCCGTGGGCGAAGTTGACGAGGCCCATGACCGAGAACACGATCGCAAGGCCGAGCGCCAAGAGCGCGTACTCGCCTCCGATGCTCAAGGCATTGAGCAGCTGCTGGACGACGTAGTCCATGTCAGGCGTGTCCGGCGGGCGTCGCCGCAGGCGAACGGCTTACCCCGAGGTAGTGAGCCATGAGGTCGTCCGAATCGCGGAGCTTCGTGGCCGAGCCCCCGTATTGGATCGTGCCCGTATTAAGGACGTAGGCGCGATCCGCGAGCTCGAGCGCCTCGTGTGCGTTCTGCTCGACAAGCAGCATGGTCAAGCCCCGCTCGCGCAATCGGAGCATGAGATCGAAGATCTGCTCGACGAGCCGGGGCGCCAGGCCCAGCGAGGGTTCATCGAGCATGAGCAGGCGCGGGCCCGACATCATCGAGCGCGCGATGGCGAGCTGCTGCTGCTCGCCGCCCGAGAGCGATCCCGCACGGCCGTTGTAGCGCTCGCGCAGGATCGGAAACATCGTGAGCATGTCCTCGAGGTCGCGCCTGACGCCGTCCTTGTCCTTGCGGGTCGCAGCGCCCAAGCGCAGGTTCTCGCCCACGGTCAAGTCGCTGAAGATGTGCCGGCCTTCGGGCGTTGCGGTGATGCCGAGGCGCACCACGTCCTCGGGGTGTTTGCGCGTGATGTCCTTGCCCTCGAAGGCGATCTTGCCCGCCGCCGCCGGGACGAGGCCCATGACCGCGGAGATCAGGGTCGTCTTGCCCGCCCCGTTCGGGCCGAGAAGGGCGACGATCTCACCCTTCTCGACCCGAAGCGAGACGTTGCGGACGGCCCGGATCGCCCCGTAGCTGACCGAGAGATCCTCGATCTCGAGCATCGGGCGCGGGCGAACGGCCCGATCCCTAGCTCGGCGGCTGGAGATCCGGCGGCGCCACGTAGTCCGGCAGGATCTTCTGGACCGGCACGAACTTGCCGTCCTTGACCGTCACCATCGTCATGCGCTTCAAGGGGATCCCGTTCATGCCCTTGAAGGTGATCGCATCGGTCGTCACCCCGGGCATGGCCTCGATCTCCTTGATCGCCGCGTTGACGGCGGCCGGTTCGCTGGAGCCTGCGGCCTCCATCGCGTAGCGGATGACCTCGACGGTCTCGCCGGCGAGCCCGAAGAAGATGTTCTGGACCGTGAAGCCCCGATTCGTGCACTCGTCGTAGAACCACTTGAGCTTGCTGCCCTCCTCCGGGAAGCCGTGGGTCGTGAAGGTGACGAGCTCGGCCCCCTTGCCGCCCACCTCGATCAGCGCCGGATCGTCGAAGCCGTCGGTGCCCATGACCGGGATATTCACCCCCGCGGCGTCGAGCTGGCGGACGAACACGCCGCCGTCCGGAATGATGAAGGCGGAGAAAATCACGTCGGGCCGGGGCTCCATGTGCTGGAACTCCGTGACCTGCTGGGAATAGTCGGCGAGGCCCGCGTTGTACTGCATGCGTCCCAAGGTCTTGCCGCCGAGATGCTCGAAGGCATTGGCAAAGAACTCGGGCGTGATCAGCGAGTAGCTGCCGATGTCGTGCGAGACCATGAGATAGGCCGTCTTGTAGCCCTGCTCCCAGGCATATTGGGCCGCCGCCGAGGCGCTCATGTTGTCGCCGTAGGGCACGAGGTAGCCGACGTCGGGCACCGCGAGCGGAAACTGCGGCTGGGTCGAGCCGACCGAGAGCACGGGGATCTGGTGCGGCTGGGCCATCATGCCCGCCGGGATCAGGGTGCTGTCGAGCGGCGGCCCCAGGAGCACGACCGAGCCCTCGTCGATCAATTCCTGCGCCGCCGTGCCCGCGAGCGCCGGGTCGCTCTTGATGTCGCGCGTGATGAGCTTGAACTTCTTGCCACCCAACACTCCGCCGCTGTCGTTGACGATGTCGACCATGCACTGGGCGCCCGGAATACTGTCGTACGGGGCGAGCTCGCCGGTGGCCGCGGCGACGTAGCCCAGGATGATCTCGTCGTCCTCGGCGTGCGCGAGGCTCGCCGCAACGCTGGCAAGGCCGATTGCGGCGAGCGCCGCAAGCGCCCTCCTCGAGTAGTGTCGTTCCCGTCTTGTCATTGCCGTCTCCCTTCCCAAGTCTTTGTGCTGACGATGAACCGGCGCCCTCAGGCGGCGCCACCCTGTGCCGTGTCCGCTGCGGAGCGCCGGCGCGAGCGCTGCGAGCCGATATAGACTTCGATCACGCGCGGATCGCGGCGCACCTCTTCTGGCGTACCGTGGGCGATGAGCTCGCCCATGTCGAGCACATAAATGCGCTCGCACACCGTCAAGATGAAGCGCAGATCGTGATCGATCACGATCAAGCCGCATTTGACCCGCTCGCGGATGCCGCGCACGGATTCGATGAGATGCCCGGATTCGGCCTCGTTCATGCCGGCCGCCGGCTCATCGAGGAGCAAGAACTCGCGGACGAGCGCGAGCGCGCGGGCGATCTCGAGGCGGCGCTGCTGGCCGTAGGGCAGCTCGCGGGCGAAGCGCTCGGCGTAGGGCTTAAGCTCCAGCTCACCCAGGATCGTATCGACGGTGAGGCCGTCGAGCCGCTCGCGGCGATGACGCTCGGCGGTCGTGTGGGCGACCTCGATGTTCTGGCGCACGCTCAAGGCGCCGAACAGGCGGATGTTCTGGAAGGTGCGGGCGATGCCGGCGCGCGCGCAGTCCTTGGCGCCCAGGTTGTCGATGCGCTTCTCGTTAAGGCGCACCTCGCCCGCATCGCACGGCAGCGCGGCCGAGATCACGTTGAGCAGCGTGGTCTTGCCGGCGCCGTTCGGTCCGATCAGTCCGACGATCTCGCCGCTCGCGCACTCGAGCGAGACATCCTTGAGCGCATAAACGCCCCCGAAATGCTTCGAAACGGCCGTTGCCTTGAGCGTCGCCACGCCGCCACCTTCTCCCTGACGGCGCCGATGTTACGGCGCCCTAACAGTCAGGTAAAGCTCTCGGATGCCGCGGCTTTTCACTTGGAATCGCTTTAAACAGACGGCCGGAGGTCTCACGCCCCGCACCAGCGCGCGCCGATGGCCTCGAACGCCTGCGCCGCCTGCTCGAGCTTTGCAATCACGCAGTATTCGTCGGTCTGGTGCGCAAGCTCGGGCTCGCCCGGCCCCAGGATGACCGTCGGTGGCGCGCCGTAGGCGGGCGTCAGGTAAGCCGCGTCGGTGAAGTAGGTGGCGCCCCGCGGCCGCGGGTTTTCGGACAGATAACCGGCCATCAGTCCGAACACCTCCTGCACCCAGGGATGGCGGTCGTCGCTGGCGATCGCCGGAACATCGACGAGGGTCTCGAGCGCGATGTCGGAGCCCAGGTAGCTCTGCAGGCTCTCGCGCGCCTGGCTGTGCGCCTGCCCCGGCACGGTGCGGATATCGACGGTGAAGTCCGCCGCATCCGGCACCGAGTTGATGTTGAGCCCACCCGAGATGGTGCCGACGTTGAGGGTGGCGCGGCCCAGGAGCGCGTGCGGCGCCAGATTGAAGTGGTAGTCGGCGAGCTTGAGCACGGCGCGCGCCGCCTTGTAGACCGCGTTGTCTCCTCGCTCGGGCATCGAGCCGTGCGCGGTCTTGCCCCGCGCCCGGCCCTTGAGCCAGAGCGCGCCCTTGTGGCCGACGTAGGGGTAATTCGCGCTCGGCTCGGCGACGATCACCGCGCCCGCCTTCCCGAGCACGCGTCTCTTGACGAGGTCGCTCGCGCCCTCGCAGCCGGTTTCCTCGCCCGCGGTAATGACGAGGACCAGTCCGCCCGAGCGCCCGCGGCGCCGTGCGAGTCGGCAGGCGGCATGAACGAAGGCGGCCACGCCCGCCTTCATGTCGCTCGAGCCGCGCCCGTAGAGCCGCCCTTCCGCGATCTCGCCGAAGGGTGCGCGCGTCCAAGGCTCGGCCCCGAGCGGCACCGTATCGATATGGCCGGTGAAGCAGAGCGGCGGCCGCTCACCCGAGCCGGAAAGCTCGGCGATCAGGCTGGTGCGCCCTCGCGCGAACTCGAAGCGACGCACCGCCAGGCCGGCGCTTTCGAGGAGTGCGCCCAGGTAAGCGGCGCAGTCCTCCTCGCGCCCCGGCGGGTTGATGGTGTCGAAGGCCACGAGCTCGCGCGCGAGTTCGAGCACCGGGGGCAACGCGGCCATCCACGGCCTCCGCTCGGCGTTCCGTTCCTAGAACCAGATCATCGGCGTGCGCGTGAGTATCTCGACGCCCTTCTTCTTGACGATGAAGTTCTGCTCGAAGCCCGCGGCGCCGACACCCTTCCAATAAAGAAAGGCCTCGGAGCTCGCGACCTGATTCTCGACCAACTTCTCGCCCTTGCCCGCGCACTTGAGGCTGTACATCGGGTTGGTGAAGAACATGTCGTTGCCGTGCCCGTAGAGCGGCCACTGCTCCGCGGCCTGGTCCTTCTCCTTGCCGCCGCCCGCCTCCTTGAAGAGCCGGTCGCCCACGCGCCCGAGCTCGTGCGCCGAGACCCCCGGGCGGATCGCCTCGATCACGCCCTCGACGATGCCGGCGCAGGCCAGGATCAGCTCCTTCTGCCGCTTGGTGGGCTTGCCGCACACGGCGGTGCGCCCCGGATCGAGATAGTAGCCGTGCTTCATCGGCCCCATGATCCAGCAGCGCACGAGGTCGCCCTTCTCGGGCGCCGACTGGTCGAAGCCCGTGTGGTTGTTGCGCGAGAAGTCGAGCATGCGCCGGTCGCGCCCGTGCGCCATGCGGATCAGGTAGGGGATGCCGCCGCCCTTGATGACCAGGGCGGCGCCGATCGAGGCGGCCTCGGCCTCGCTCTTGCCCGCGATCAGCGCCTTCATCGCCGCGTTCATGGCCTCGGTCGAGACTTGGCCCGCCTCGCGGAAGGCGTCGAGCTCCCTCTTCGACTTCGCGCTGCTCACGGCCTGCACCAGGTCGTCCTCGGGCACGAAGGTGATCCCGGGCGATAGCTTCTTGAGCTGGTCCATGTATTTGCAGGGGAAAAAGTCGGTGCCGACCAGGGCCACCCGGCCCTTGACCTTGCGCCGCTTGAGATCTTGCGCCACGCCCTCGACGGGGTTGAGGTGCCACTGCACGCGGTCGGTCGCGATCCAATCGGTGTACTCGAGCGGCTCGTCGTTGTGGAGCGCCGGGGTCTGGCCCTGCTCGAGGACCACCGCGGCATAGGAGCGCGCCGTCCAGAACAGATTGTCGGGCTCGTGCGCCGAGTGCGCCGAATAGTAGTTCGTGAGCCACATAACGTAGCCGTAGCGCTCGTAGGAGCCCGAGCCCTTGCCCCACACCACGGCCACGTCGTAGCCGCGCCGCTTCATCTCCGCATGCACGCGTTTCCAGCGGTCCTGGTACTCGCTCTTCGGAAAATACATCTCGGTCATGTCGTGCTCTCCCCCTTGACGGCTGCGCAGGAACGCCCCGCGATGGTCCACAGCCCGGCCCCGTAGCGTACTGAACCGCGCCGCCGCCGCAACGGAAATCGCTCGGGCGTTCCACGCCATGCGCGCTCTCGCTGTGCGCCTTGCGCCCGTGCCCGAGAGCCCGTCCTGGGGGTCGTCGGCTCAGATGAGGCCGAGCTCGATCTTCTTGCGTCGGCTCCAGGCCTGCAGGATGCGGTCGGTGATCATGGCCAAGAGCGCCATGCCGAGCCCGGCGATCACGCCCAAGCCGAAGTCCGCGTTGGTCAGCGCCTCGTAGACCATCTGACCCAAGTCGACCGTACCGACGAGCGCGGTGATCACGAGCATGGCGAGCGCGAACATGACGACCTGGTTCAAGCCCAGCATGATCTCGGGGATCGCGAGCGGCAGCTTGACCTGGAACAAGAGCTGCCATCGGTTGCAGCCGAGCGCCTTGGCGGCCTCGAGCGTATCGGGGGGCACGTTGCGGATGCCGTGCTCGGTGTAGCGGATCGCCGGCACGATCGCGTACATCACGATCGCCAGCATCGCCGTGAAATCCCCAAGCAGGAACACCATGAGCACGGGGATCAGGAACACGAAGAGCGGCATGGTCTGGAGCGTGTCGTTGATCGGCCGCAAGACCGCCGAGACCCGGTCGTTGTGCGCGGCCCAGATACCGAGCGAAATGCCTAGCGCGGCGGAGATGAACACGGCGGAGCCGCACAGGTAGATCGAGAGCATGGCGCGCTCCCATGCGCCGCCGAGCAAGATGAACCACAGGCCGAAGAAGGCGAGCGCGGCCACGCGGGTGCCGCCGACCTGGAAGGCGAGCACCGTGATCGCGAGGATGAAGGCGGGCCACGGGATCCCCGTGGTGCCGTAATAGAACAGCACGCCCAAGAAGATGACGCCGACGCTCCAGCGCCACGTCAAGAACCAGCCGGCGAGACCCGCCAGGATCGCGACGAAGGCGCCGTAGCCGATGCTCATCAGGGGCGTCAGCGAGAAGCCCCAGAAGAACGGCGTGACGCTGTTCTCGAAGCCGATGCGCAACGGCAGCATGAGGAGGAAGAGGGTCACGCGCTTGATCCCGTCGGTGATGAAGAAGAAGGTGCGCGTGAACCACAGCACCGCCTCGTTCAACGGTTCGGCCGGATGGACGATCCAGCTCTTCGGATAATCGGCAAAGGCCGGATGGAGCAGGCCCACGGCGATGAAAGCCGCGGCCACGGCGAGTGCCAGCAGGAGGCGGGGATGGCGGCGAAGGATGCCGCCGTGCGCGTGGCGGGGCAGGCCGTATTTCGCAGCCCAGCCGCGGCATATGCGGTCCATCACCATGGCGATGAGCGCGATCACGAGGCCGGCGAGCAGGCTCTGGCCGAACTGGGCCTTGCGCATCGTGTTCAAGACCTCCCAGCCGATGTCGGCGAAGCCGCCGATGATGGCGGCGATGATCACCGTGCTCAAGGCCGCCATGATGGTCTGGTTGACGCCGACCATCACGGTGGGGAGCGCGGCGGGGAGCTTGACCCACCACAGCAACTGGGTCTGCGTGCAGCCCGACATGCGCGCCGATTCGACGATCTCCGGGGAAACCCGCTCGAGCCCCAGCATGACGTTGCGGACCATCGGGGGCGCGGCGTAGACCGCCGAGGCGACGAGGCCCACGACCGGGCCGAAGCCGAACAGCAGGATGCACGGGATCAGATAAGCGAAGGTCGGAATCGTCTGCATCATGTCGAGCACGGGCACGATGATCCGTTCGGCGGTGCGCGATCGATGGCCGATGATGCCGACGATGAGTCCGAACGCGAGGGAAAGCGGAACCGCGACCGCAACGAGCGCGAGCGTGTTCATGCTCTCGTCCCAGTATCCGATGACGACCATGTAGAGGAGCGAGGCCGTCGAGAACAGCGCGAGCCTTTTGCCGCCGGCGTAGTGCGCGGCGATCCCGATGAGCGCGATGGTGGCGGGCCAGGGCAGCCAGTGCAGCAGGAACTGGAACGCGTCCATCGGCACCTTGAGCACGAGCTGGATGGCGCGGAAGACCGGCTTGAAGGTCTCGACGAACCAATCCATCGCCACGTCGAAGACCCAGCCGATCGGCAGCCGCAGGATTTCGGGCGGCTGCCGGATCTCCGGCACGGAGTAGCGCAGCACGAAGAGCGCAACGAGGAGGGCGCCGGTGACGAGCCAGAGCCACTGGCTCGCGTTTAGCTGGGGAGGCGAGAACGTTCGAAGCTCGACCGCGGGGATCCGAAGCGCCATCGTTACGCCGTCGCGTCCTTTTCGCGCGCCTTGGCGAGGGCCCGGATCACGCCCTGGTGCGTGACCTGCCCAATAATATTGCCGTGCTCATCGACCACGGCGAGCGCTCCTTGGGCCGCGGCGATGTGGGGAAAGAGCTCATCCAGCGAAAGCGTCTCGGGCACGCGGGCCGCCCCGTCCAGACCCGCAGCCACGGGCTCGGCCACGTCGCGCACCGAGAGCACGCGGGCCCTTGGCGCGTCCTTGGTGAACTCGGCGACGTAGTCGGTGGCCGGATGCATCACGACCTCGGCCGGCGTGCCGAGCTGCACGATCTCGCCGTCCTTCATGATGGCGATGCGGTCCGCGAGTCTGAGCGCCTCGAGGAAATCGTGGGTGATGAACACGATCGACTTGTGCAGCAGGCGCTGGAGGCGCAGAAACTCGTCCTGCATCTGGCGCCGGATCAAGGGATCGAGCGCCGAGAAGGGCTCGTCCAACAACCAGATCTCGGGCTCGACGGCGAGCGCGCGCGCGATGCCGACGCGCTGCTGCTGGCCGCCCGAGAGCTCGCGCGGAAAGGCGTGCTCGCGTCCCTCGAGACCCACGAGCTCGATCATCTCGCGCGCGCGCTTCTCGCGCTGGGCGCGCGGCACCCCCTGGACCTTGAGCGGAAAGGCGACGTTGTCGAGCACGCTCTGATGGGGCAGGAGCCCGAAGTTCTGGAACACCATGCCCATCTTGTGGCGGCGCAGCTCGATCAGCTCGCGCTCGGAGAGCTTGAGCAGATTCTGGCCCGCAAACACGACCTGGCCGCTGGTCGGCTCGATGAGGCGGGAAAGGCAGCGCACGACCGTCGACTTGCCCGAGCCCGACAGCCCCATGATGACGAAGATCTCGCCCGCATGCACATCGAAGCTCACGTTGCAGCAGGCGACGATTTTGCCGGCGGCGCGCACCTTCTGGACGAACGCGCGACACGCTTCGGGCTCGAGCTCGCGCTCGATAGGCCCGCCCAATTCGCGGGCCGGCTCGGCGCCGTAGATTTTCCAGAGATAGCGGGAAGAGAGAACGACCTTGCCCGGCTGCGGCTCGCCGGATCCGGAGGGCGCCTCTCGCGTCATGGCGCGGTTTGCGCACCCGGGCCTACGGCGAGCGCCAAGGCCCGCGCGGCCGCGGCAAGCGGTTTGGCCAAGCCTGTCGAAAAATGCTTCATCGAGTCCTCCCTTAGCCGCGCTCGCAAGCATTGCCTTTGTGCACGACGCAATGTTCGCGGGGCGTCCCTATTCTTCATCTATCTTCTACTGCCCAATTTCCCTCCCGGACCCTTGGCTTTTCGCCTTAAGGCCCTGAAAATCCTAATACTTATCTTGCTACGCTAGGGACTTGGCCGAACTATGTCAAACTCTCCGTCGGCTCCGCTCGATTTGTCATTATACGGTTCGTTCCCATATTCTTTAACCGGTTCCGATAGGCTCCGATTATGAGACGCCCCGATAACGGCCCCACGGCCGCCTCGCCGAGCGGACTCGACGAGGCCCGGGTCTTCCTCGAGTCGCACCCCGGCCTCGCCTTCGTCGATCTCCTGATCCCCGACATCCAGGGCGTGATCCGGGGCAAGCGGATCAACGCCGAGGTGCTGCCCAAGGTGGCCGAGCGGGGCCTGCGGCTGCCCGGCTCGGTGTTCGCCATGGACGGCACGGGCGAGAACGTCGAGGGCACCGGACTCATCTTCAGCGAAGGCGAGAAGGACCGCATCTGCCGGCTGGTGCCGGGCAGCCTCGCGCCGGTTCCCTGGGCGCCGCACCCGACCGCGCAGGCCCTGCTCGCCATGTTCGAGGAGGACGGCCGGCCCTTCTTCGCCGATCCCCGCCACGTGCTCGAGGGGGTCCTCGCGCGCTATCGCGCGCGCGGCCTAACGCCGGTGATCGCGGTCGAGCTCGAGTTCTACCTGTTCGACCGCGAGCGCGACCAAGAGGGGCGGCCGCGCTTTCCGGTCTCGCCGGTTTCCGGGCGCCGGCTCTCGCTCGTTCAATGTTTCGGTATGGACGACATCTATCAATTCGAACCCGTGCTCCACGAGATTGCCCAAGCATGCGTCGTTCAGGGCATCCCGGCCGAGACCGCGGTCTCGGAATACGCGCCCGCGCAGTTCGAGATCAATCTGCACCATCTTCCGGACGCGGTGCGCGCGGCCGACCACGGCGTGCTGCTCAAGCGCGCGATCAAGAGCGTCGCCGCCAAGCACGGGTTGGATGCGAGCTTCATGGCCAAGCCCTTGGCCGACAGCACGAGCAGCGGCACGCACATCCATTTCAGCCTGCTCGACGAGAGCGGGCGCAACGTATTCGACGACGGCTCGGCCACGGGCAGCGCCCTCATGCGCCATGCGCTCGGCGGCCTGATGGCGACCGCGGCCGAGGCCTTCGCGCTCTTTGCGCCCAACGCCAACTCGTTCCGCCGCTTCGGCCCCGGCACCTACGCGCCGATCAGCCCGGCGTGGGGCCTCAACAACCGCACCACGGGCTTGCGCATACCGCCCGAGGGCGACGGTGCGCGGCGCATCGAGCATCGCTTCGCCGGCGCCGATGCGCTTCCGCACCTGGTGGTCGCGGCGGTGCTGGCGGGCGCGCTCCACGGCCTCGAGAACCGCCTCGACCCCGGCCCGCCGGTCGAGGGCAACGCCTACGCCCAGGTCACGACGAGGCTGCCGATCACTTGGGATTCGGCGCTCGACGCCTTCGCCACGTTGCGCGAGGGGGTGCGTTACGCGCTGGGCC
>CAZVZP010000074.1:0-11840 GCA_964631625.1 uncultured Hyphomicrobiales bacterium
CAGCCGGTCGATCGCTTGTGCATTCGGCAAACCGTGCAGCCCGGCGAACCAGGTGAGCGCGCCGCCCGACAACCAGCCGGGGTTCTCGAGAAAATAATGACCCCCGGCATAGGCGTGGGTCTCGACCAACGCGCGCTCATCGATCAGCGGTTCGGGATGGAGCGCACCCACGACCTCGGCGGTGCCCAGTGCGCAGGCGACGCGCCCCGGTGCGGTCAAACCCGCCCCGAGCGGGTTGGAGAAATCATCGCCGGTGCCTACGGCGACGGGGATTCCCTCCGGCAAACCGATCAGCTCGGCGCCCGCCCGCGTGAGCATGCCGGCCGGCTCTGCCGCGCCGGCGAGCTCGGGCAGCACCTCGGCCTCGATGCCGAACGCCGCAAGCAGCGCGGGCTCGTAGCGGCCGCTGCTGAGGCCGTAGAGCATCGTGGTCGAAGCGAGCGCACGATCGATCCGGCGTGCACCCGTGAGCCGTTCGACGAGATACGATACCGGCTGATGGAAGCACCGCGCCTCAGCCGCCCACGGCGCGTGGCGTTTGAGCCAGCGGATCTTTGCCGCCATGTGGCCGGCATCGAGCACGAGGCCCGTGAGGCGGCGAATTTCGAGCGGATCGATGTCCCGAGTCTCGTCGACGGCGCGGCGATCCATCCAGATCAGCGCTGGGCCGAGCGCGCGTGCGTCGCGGCCGACGGCAACACAGCCGTCGAGCTGCCCGGCGATGCCGACCGCCTCGACTCGATCCGCCGGTGCCCCCGCTTGGCGCAGCGCCGCCGCGACGGTGGGACCGAGCGCGTCCTCCCACAGACGCGCATCCTGCTCGGCCCAGCCGGGCCGGGGATAGGACGGCTGATAGTGGGTCGCGGCCTGGCCGAGAAGCTTCAAGGCTTCGTCGAGGACGACGACCTTGAGACTCTGCGAGCCGACATCAACGCCGACGATCATTTGCCGCGAGCCGCCTGCGCCACCGCCGCCGCGGCGAGCGCACTCAGGACGTGGCGCAGCTGGGCCTCGAGGCCGTTCGCGCCCGGAGCAAACGAGCCGTCGAAGAGTGCCGTGCCGATGGTAAAGGCGTCGGCCCCGGCCGTCTCGAGTGCCC
Source organism: uncultured Hyphomicrobiales bacterium (assembly GCA_964631625.1). GTDB lineage: Bacteria > Pseudomonadota > Alphaproteobacteria > UBA828 > JAPUJA01 > CAZVZP01. Next base: position 1,100 of record CAZVZP010000074.1, read on the forward strand.
GGATGCGCGCGGGCGAGTTGACCGATCCAGCGACGATCAGCTCGTGTGTACCGAGCGCGCTGCGGGCGGCGCGGACGAGCGCCAAAGGATCCGCCTCCTCGGCGCGATAAGCGAGGAGATCGACGCCGGCCGCGCCCTCCGCCACGAAACGGCGGCAGTGATCGGCGATGTCCTTGGCCGTGCCGCCGAGGCGCGTGGGATGGCCGATCGGGAAGCCGGGGAACGGGTAGTAGGCGATGCCGCTACCTTGCAGTATCTCAAGGGTCCAACCGACGTCGGTGCCGCCCAGGAGCCGGTCCACGCCGATGTCCACCGCTGTGCGCGCCGAGGCCAGGCACGTCTCGGGCGTCTCGCTCACGACCTCCATGTAACTCGTGCGGCCTGCTTTCTTGATGCGTTCGTTGAGCAGGCCGAGCGTTGTGAGGTTCGCCCCGATGTCCTTGAAGCCGATGTGGCGCACGCCGGACGGGAGGACGTGATCGAGCGCGGCCAGGCAATTGGGAATGGTGACATCGTTGTGCGTGAGCATAACGATAACCTCCATCCGCGCGCCTCCTTCAAAGGCCGTCCACGCTCAGTTCGTAGATACCACAGAAACTGTTGGACTCCCATCAACCATTGCCCGGGCGGAGGTGGGAGGCGCGATGCGGGCCGGTCGAACCCGGCGGCGCCCTCAAAGGGATCCGCGCTTTCCAACGAAACTAATTGAAATCAAAGGCTAACTTTTGAAATGTCCTGGCTTGGATCCGGGCCGAAGTCCCGGCGCGACCAAAGGTGGCGGAAGGAGCCCGGCAATTGCGCTGCGGGCGCCGCCTTTGGGCCGGAGACGCCCGCCGAGCGCCGACGCCTCGCGGTGCCTCGGGCGCGGCTGGCGCGACAGGCCGCCGGAGCCCACTTCCTAGAGGCTTGAACGGGCGGCCATACACTCGTATAAACTATAATTGACTAGTTCAGCCGGGGGGGCTGGGCATGGGGGCCCACCTCCGAAAAACGTACTGTTAAGGTCAAGCCAACCCGTACAGGAAGGAGGGCTAACCCCTTGTTCAGACGGCTCAGTGTCTTAGCCGCGCTTGGTGCTGCGGTTGCGCTGTCGTTGCCCGCCATGGCGGACGACGAAATGCGCCCCATGGGGGTCTATCTGAGTATCGCCGGAGGCGGCAACTTCACGATGGACTCGGATTTCGATGGCCCGGGGATTCCGCAATCAACCGTACAATATGACCCGGGCTTCGCGGTGCTTGGCGCCTTGGGCTACGCCCACGGTAACGGTGTCCGTACCGAACTCGAGCTCGGCTATCGCATGAACGATCTCGACGTTACGACGGGTAGCTCCAACGGCGACATCAACACCTTCAGCGCCATGCTGAACGGGGTCTACGACTTCATGACGGGCAAGCGCTGGACGCCGTACTTGGGCGTCGGCGTGGGCGCGGCGTTCGTCAATCTCGATAGCGCCCCCGTGATCGGCGGCGTGATCGACGACGACGATGTCCAGTTCGCCTATCAGGGCATTGCGGGCATCGGCTACAACGTCAACCGGCGGCTGCAGGTGTTCGTCGATTATCGTTATTTCGGCACGACGGATCTTGCCATGCGCACCACGACGGACGTGGGTCTCGATGGCGACTACGGCAACCACACGGTGATGGCGGGCCTGCGTTTCACCTTCACGGCGCCGCCCCCGCCGCCGCCCGAGCCCGAGGTCGTCGAGGCTCCGCCGCCTCCGCCGCCGCCGCCGCCCGAGCCCCAGATGCCGATGAACTATCTCGTGTTCTTCGACTGGGATCACTCCGACCTCACGGAGGAGGGCATGCGCGTCGTGGCCGCGGCCGCGCAGAACGCTCTGTCGGGCGGCATCTCGACCATCATGGCTACCGGCCACGCCGACCTGTCGGGCCCGGATCCCTACAACATGGGGCTGTCGGAGCAGCGTGCCGAAACCGTGCGGGACCAGATCATTCTCTTGGGCGTTCCGGCCGAGATGATCTCGATCGCCTGGAAGGGCGAGCGCGAGCCGCTCGTGCCGACACCGGATGGCGTGCGCGAGCCGCAGAACCGGCGCGTGGAGATCGTGTTCGAGTAAGACCCGACGACGACGCAAGGTAATAAGGGGCGGCGCTCCCGAGGGGGCGCCGCCCTAATCTTTTTTGGGACGCCGCGGAATGCGCGGCGCAGCACCCCTCGAGCGGAATCCGATCGAGTGGAATCACGCGGGATTGTCTTGAGCGTGCCGATGGTCCCCCACCCCGACGCTCCCCCCCAAAGGGAAGAGGGAGCTATTTGATTCGCCCCCCCTCGCGGGAGGGGTAGGGGAGGGGGCTGCTTCCACAGCAACGCCCGCAGCAGCTTCTCGGGCGGAATCGACGGCCGGCCGACCTGCGAATAAAGCCCCTCGAAGGCCGGCGACATAACCTCCAGCGCCTCGTCCACCAGCGCCCGGATCGGCCGCAGCGGATGATCGCTCGGCACCCGGGCCTCGCAACTCACGTGCAAGAAAAGCGCATCCGACCGACCGTCTTTCCCGCGCATGCCACTCTCCGACCTCGACCGTCCCAAGGTCAGAGAATCACAACCTCGTGCAGATCGCGAGCGGGTTTTTCAGCAGCCTGCTAGAGGGAAGGCCGACGCTCCGGCGCATCGAGCCAGGGCCGGGCTCGTTCGAACGCCGCCGCGGCGCGGAACACGGAGACATCGTCGAAGGTCCGGCCGACGATCTGCAGGCCGGTGGGCACGCCGTTCGAGGCCCGCCCCGATGGCACGCTTAAGACCGGGCAGCGGGACATCATGTTGAACGGCGGCGTCATGCACCAATCGAGATAGGCGTCGACCGGCCGGCCGTCGATGCGGAAGCTCTTATCGGTCACATCGTGCTCCGCGCGCACGGCCGGAACCGCCAGCGTGGGGCAGAGTAGAAGACGGTATTTTTGCAGGAGGGGTCCGAGCGTCGCGTACATCTCGGTTTCGAGCGTGATCACGTCGAGCAAATCGCCCGGCTTGGCGCTGGCCGTGCGGCGCACGAAATCCTTGGTGTAGTCGCACAGCAGATCGCCGTGGCGCTCGGCGAAATGCTGAATGTACGCGCCGAAAATCGCGCCGAAGTGATCGAATACCTTAGCCTTGAGCTCGCTCTTCCAGCCGAGCTTCACTTCCTCGACCGTGCAGCCGAGTTCGCGGAACGCCGAAACGGCGGCGAGCGTGTTCTTGCGCACCTCGAGGTCGACCGCATAGACGTCGAGATCGAGCGAGTAGGCGACTCTCCAGCCGGTGATGTCGCCAAGCTCGCCTGGAATTCGCAGTTTCGGCCGCACCGTCGCGATGTCCTTGGGATGGGGGCCGCTCATGACGTTTTGAAGGAGCGCGCAATCGCCGACGGTGCGCGCCATCGGACCGGTGTGGTCGTACCAGTCGAGGTTGAAGGGCGCATCGCCGGGGTTGCGCCCATAGGGCGGCTTGAAGCCGACAACGCCGCAGGCCGAGGCCGGAATGCGAATCGAGCCACCGATGTCGGAGCCGGTGGCCAGAGTCGTCGAGCCCGCCGCGAGCGCGGCGCCCGAGCCCCCGGACGAGCCGCCCGGCGTGAAGTCCAGGTTCCAGGGGTTGCGGGTGACGCCCCAGAGCTTGGAGTAGCAGAATCCGGCGCAACAGAACTCGGGCGTCGCCGTGCGGGCGAAGACGATCGCCCCGGCGCGCAAGATCCGCTCGACCGACGGGTGCGTATGATCGTCGACGTTGTCCTTGAGAAGAAGCGAGCCCTGGGTCGTGCGCCGGCCCTTGAGCGCCGCTTCGTCCTTGACCGCAAGCGGGATGCCTTCGAGCGCACGCGGCCGGCCGTCGCTCTTCATGTAGCGCTCTTCCGCCTTCCTCGCGGCCTCGAGCGCTTCGTCGTAATAGCGGATGGGAAAGGCATTGATCTTGGGCTCGACCGCTTCGGCGCGCGCGATGACCGCTTTCATGAGTTCGACGGGCGAGAGCGAGCGGGCGCGAAAACGCCGCAGGGCGTCGGTTGCCGAGAGGTAATGCAGATCGCTGTCTGTCATGGGGTTCTCCCTGTCTTACGGGCTTGGCATCCAGGCTAACGGGGCGAAGCGGCGCGGGCAATGAAACCTTGCTCGTGCCCTGGCCAGAGGTCGCGACCTCTGCTAGAAAAAGGCGCCCACGCGGCAGCGAAGCTATTGAAGAGCCGCGCAGGAGAGCAAGGGACAAGGGAGAGCACATCGATGGTCAGCCGGTACTTTCCGATCGCTGAATACGAGACGCGCTGGCAGCGCGTCGAGCACGAGATGGCGCGCATGGGCGTCGATGCTGCCGTGGTGTGGAGCCGCTCGGCGGGCACTTACGAGCGCTGTGCGGACGCGCTTTATCTCGCGAACTACTACTCGACGAATTCGGGCGCACAGCCGGACTCGGTGAAGCACCACGGCATCGGGCTTTCGGCCGTCCTCCTGCAACGCGGTCACAAGCCTGAGCTCATCGCCGATGAGCCGCCGCGCCCAGACCTGGTGACCACCGATCGAACCCGGTGGTCCTTGAACCCCATCGAGGGAACGCTCAAGGCCCTGCGCGAGCGCAACGTCGGCGGCAAGGTCGCCTTCGCCGGCAGCGACTTCTTCCCCATGAAGTATTGGGAAGAGTTCAAGGCGGGAACCAAGAACATCGACTGGCAGGTGGACGACGAGCTCATCCGCCGCCCGCGCCTGATCAAGAGCGAGCGCGAGCTCGATTGCTTCCGCGAAGGCGGCGAGATCGTCACCCGCGCTCTCAATTTGCTGATCGGGGGCCTGAAGAGCGGCAAGTCCGAGGCCGACGCCGCGGCCGATGCCATCGCCGAGGTGGTGCGCCACGGCGGGCAGTTCCACATGGTCCCGGTGAGCCACGGCGAGACGATCGACTTCTTCTGCCGCAATCCGCTGACCGGCTTCTCGACCGATACGCCCAAGAAGGACGACATCGTGCGCGGCTGGGTCTACGGTCCGATCTACCAGGGTTACTGGCTCGATCCGGGCCGCACCACCGTGTGCGGGGGCAAGCCCTCGGCCGCGCAACGTGAACTAATCGAAGCCTGCGCCAATCTCGTCGAAAGCGTCGGCGCGGCGATCAAGCCCGGTGCCAAGGTCAAGAATGTGGCGGCGATCGGAGACCGGATCACCAAGGAGTTCGGCGGCGGCGAAGATCAGGCCCATCAGAAATGGCCGCTCTATGGCCATGGCAATGGGCTGTTTTGGGAACACCCATGGCTCGCGTCCGACCTCGGCGACGGCGACTTCGTCTATCAGGAGAACATGGTGTGCAGTTCCGAGGCGTTCCTGCACCGCGACGGGGTGGGTTCCGCCGGCTTCGAGCAGAATTACATCGTGACCAAGAATGGCGTCGAGCTGATCACGCCCACGCCCATGCTGTGGTGGGATTGATCGGGTCGCATCTCCCAAAAGCGAAGCCGCCGCCGGTGTCCCGGAGGCGGCTTGCCTCTGAAAGCGAAGGCAGCGTGTTCGGTCGAAGCGCCCGCGCGCCTCGTTCTTAGTCTCGTCCTTACTCTTCGCCGGTGAGCCCCGCCGTCATCTGGCACACGGCGAAGTTGTGCTTCTCGCTAAACTGCTGCGCCGCGGCAAAGGTTGTGAGCGTGCCGGGCTTGAGCGAGAGCGTCTGGCTGAACAGCTCGTGAGCCTCCCGGCAGTACGTGCGCCAGAGAGGCAGACTCTCGGCCGAGCGCTGATTGGCCACGGCGGTGACGAAGCTCGTAAGCTCCTTCTCGCCCTTCGACCCGTAGAGCCGCTTGAAGAACGAGCGGAGCGTCAGTCCCTGAGGGACGAGTTCGGGTTCGAACTTGGCGACGAACGCATTGTATTGGGTCTTCATGTCGCAGGTGAGGGCCGCAACCATCAACTCGGTCTGCAAGAGGCGCGTCCTCAGCGCCGTTTCCTCCTTGGGCTCGGCGCACTCTGAGGCCGCGGCCGAGGCGAACGGCGCCAGCGCGAAGGCGAGCGCCACGAGTGCTCCAAGTGTCCGACGTGTACTTAGCATCCCTACCCCCCCTGGCTAAGCGTGGCACACGGCACACCGGCGGCTTCGCCGCCGCACTTGAAAAACTCTTTACCATAGTCCACCCGGTTTGCCATCCGGGTGTTTTACGCTGGCACCTCTCGGTTACATTTTTATTAAGAACTCTAAGGGGTTAACCCGAGTCTTCGCAGGCTCCGTCAGCGCCGGCGAACGGTCGGGACCTGTGCCAGCTGGCGCGCCGGGGCAAAGGTGCGGGCGAGCAGCGCTTCGTAGTCGGCGAGCTCCTCTACGATGCGCCCGGAATCCCAGCCGAGCGCCGCGACATCGAGACGTCGGCCGTCGAGCTGTGCCCGCGCGGGACGCGGGGTTCCTGCCAACGGGCTAGTCGAAGAGCGGACTCAAGGCGAAACCCATTGCCGCGGCCGCGCCAAGCCAAAGCGCCACGATGAGCGCGGCGGCGAGCCAGCTGCGCGGCTTCTCCCGCAATCGTCGCTCGGCTTGCCGGCGCAAGTCGGCCATGACCTCGACGGGGATAAGGCGGACCGCGAGGTAGAGCCCGAGCGGCACCAGCAGGATGTCATCGAGCAGCCCCAGCACGGGAATGACGTCGGGGATGAGATCGATCGGGCTCAACGCATAGGCGGCAACGAACCCAGCGAGCGCCTTGGCGTACCAGGGCACGCGGGGATCGCGCGCGGCGAGGTAAAGCGCCAAGACATCGCGCTTGGTGTTGGCGGCCCACTGTGCGAGCTTGGTCAGCATTGCGGCCGCGAGCGATGACGACACCCATCCCCTTCGTACGCGATATGGCGCTGCGCTACGGCGAGGTGGTCGAGATGTCGCCGCTCGTCCGCCAAGTTCTCGCCCGCAACCCGAGCCCGTTCACGTTCCACGGCACCGGAACCTACATCGTCGGACGGGGCGAGGTCGCGGTGATCGATCCGGGTCCCGATCTGCCGGAGCACGTGAACGCGCTCGTGCGCGCGCTCGAGGGCGAGACGGTCACCGCGATCCTTATCACCCACACCCACCGGGATCATTCGCCGGCCGCGGCGGCGCTGGCGCAAGCGACCCGCGCCCCGACCTACGGCTTCGGTCCCCACGGCACGCGCCGCGCCATGCCGCCGGTCGAGGAGGGGGCCGACTACGCGTTCGCGCCGGATGTCCGGCTCACCGAGGGGGGCGAGGTGACCGGGCGCGGCTGGACCCTGCATGCGCTCCACACCCCTGGACACACGTCGAACCATCTGTGTTTCGCCCTGCCGCAGGAGGACGCGCTGTTTCCTGGCGATCATGTCATGGGCTGGTCGACCACCGTGATCTCGCCGCCCGACGGCGACATGCGGACCTACCTCGACTCGCTCGAACGCTTGCTCGAGCGCAACGATGCGGTCTTCTATCCGACCCACGGCCCGCCCATCCACGACCCGAAGCCCTACATCCGGGCGCTCATCGCCCATCGCCGCGAGCGCGAGGAGGCGATTCTCGCGTGCCTCGAACGCGGGATTGCGCGCATCCCCGACATCGTGCGCGCGATCTATACCGGGACGCCGGTCCACATGCACGAGACGGCGGGGCGCTCGGTGCTTGCTCACCTCGTCCATCTGGTCGAGCTCGGCCGCGTCGATTGCGAGGGACCCCTCGAGGTGGACGGGCGCTTTGCCTTGGCCGCGAGAAAGCCGGGATGACCCGCAAGATCGCGCTCGCCTGGAGCAGCGGCAAGGACAGCGCCTTTGCGCTGCAGGTGTTGCGGGCGACACCCGGGCTCGAGGTGGTCGAGCTCCTGACCACGCTCAACGGCGCCAAGGACCGGGTGGCGATGCACGGCGTGCGCCGCGTGCTCGTCGAGGCCCAGGCCCACGCCATTGGGCTGCCGCTCAAGATCGTGAGCCTGCCCCAACCATGCAGCAACGCCGCCTACGAAAGCGCCATGGTCGGGGCCTGTGCGACGCTGGCGACAGCGGGGATCACGGCCGTGGCCTTCGGCGACATTCACTTGGCCGATGTGCGCGCCTATCGGGAGGCGCAGATGCAGCGTGCCGGCCTCGCGTGTTTGTTTCCCCTCTGGCAGCGCGAGAGCGCGCAGCTGGCGCAGGCCTTGATCGACGAGGGCATCGCGGCGACGCTCGTGTGCCTCGATCCGAAGCGGCTCGATGCCGCGTTCCTCGGGCGCCGCTATGATGCGGAGCTTGTGGCGGCGCTGCCCGCCGGCGTCGACGCCTGCGGGGAGAACGGCGAGTTCCATACCTTTTGCTGGGCGGCGCCCAGCTTCGCCGCGCCGGTCCGCGTGCGGGCGGGAGCGACGGTGGAATCCGAAGGCCTGCTTTATCTCGATCTTGAGCCCGCCGTTCACTCCGAGCCGTAGATATCCCGGCCGCGCTGCCGACGATAAAACGGCACGGCATCGGGAGTGGCGCCGGACAGAACACCCCGCACGTGCTTCAACACCTCGCCGGTCACCCAGGGGATCGGCAGCTCCAGCGCCTCCTCGATCGGCACCCAGCGCACATCGGCAAGCTCGCTGCGGCTGCCCGGCGTGCCGGCAAGCGGGACCTCCTCGGCGCGCGCCATGAAGAAGCGGGTGTTGAAGCGGCGCGGCTCGCCGGGCGGCGTGATGGCGTGGAAGATATAGGAAAGACCGGCAAGCGCGGGCGCGAGGCCTTGGTCGAGAAAGCCGCGCCACGGCGCGGCCACCGAGCGCCGGCCCCTCTCCCGGGATGCCCCGACAATGAGCCCGGCCTCCTCGAAGGTTTCGCGCACCGCGGCCACCGCCAGCGCGTGGGCCCGTGCCGCGCTCGCTCCGCTCTGGCGCAGGCGCGCCATCACGTCCGCGCGCAGGGGGCTCGCCGCGGAAATGCGCGCGTCGGAGGGATCGACCCGGCCGCCCGGAAACACATAGAGGTTCGGCATGAACACCTGCCGCGCATGCCGGCGGCCCATGAGGACCTCGGCCTTGAGCCCTTCGCATCGCACGAGCACGAGCGTCGCCGCATCGCGCGGCCGGATGCCCCGGCGTCGTCCGCTCACCGGATCATTCGCGCGGCTGATCCTTCGCGAACAATTGCGCGGGATCGCGGAAAGACTTGAACTCGAGCGCGTTGCCCGAGGGGTCGCGCAGGAACATCGTGGCCTGTTCGCCGGTCTTTCCTTTGAACCGGACGCAGGGCTCGATCACGAACGCGATGCCTTTGCCCTTCAGGCGCTCGGCGAGGTGGTGCCATTCCTCCCAGGGGAGCACGAGGCCGAAGTGGGGCACGGGCACGTCGTGGCCGTCCACGGGATTGGTGGGCGCCGGCGGGGTGGCTCGCTCCACGAGGTGCGCGACGATCTGGTGACCGTAGAGATCGAAGTCCACCCAGGTTAAGTCCGAGCGCCCTTCGGGGCAGCCGAGCAAACCGCCATAGAAGGCACGTGCCGCCGCGAGGTCGTGCACCGGAAAGGCGAGATGAAAACGGGCGTTGCGGCTCATAGCGCAAGCGCAAGCCTAGCGCGGCGCGCGCTCCGAGGACAATGCGCCGAGGGCCGCGCTAAAATCGATCGGGCAAGGCAATTGTCGGCTCTTTTCAATAGATTATCTTCCGAAGTTGTCCTTGCAGGTGTAGATGAGACTGACGATCGGCAGAAACCAGGGCCGGCCGAAGTAGTAGGTTCGGGAGGGAAATTCCAGCTCGTCGAACGCCGTGCGTGCTTCGGGCGAGCCCAACACCTTGAGCGCGATCTTGTGTCCGAGATAGGTCGAGGGGGCGACGCCCGAGCCGTTGTAGCCGCAGGCGTAGTGCAGGCCGTCGTGCAGGCCGAGATGGGGCAGCTGGTCGAAGGTCATGGCGACGAAGCCGCGCCAAGCATGGCTCACGCGGATCGCCGCCAGCTCGGGAAAGATTCGCCGCATCAGCGCAAGCACGCGCGGCGCGGCGACACGGGGTGGGAGCTCGGCCAGCGAAATGCGGGTGCCGAACAGGATGCGCGTGCCGTCGGGCGAGGGACGGTAGTACCCCACCATCTTGCGCGTATCGACGATCATGCGGCGCTTAGGGATCAGCCTGTCCATGAGGCCGGCCGGCAGCGGCTCGGTTGCGATCATGTAGCTGCCGACGGGGATCAAGCGCCGCTGGGCAAACGGCAGCGCGCTCGTGGTGTAGCCGTTGGTCGCAACGATCACGTTGCGCGCGGTGATGTCGCCGCGCGGGGTGCTGACGGTGATCGCATGCGTCTCGCGCGCGACCGCGCGCGCGGGCGTGCGGCCGAGCACGGTTGCACCCGCCGCCTGCACACGATCGAGCAGGCCACGCTGATAGCGCGCCGGGTGCAACGCCGTCTGACGGTTCTCGATCCGTCCCCCGTGGAAGAGTTCGCTGCCGATCTCCTTGTGTTGTTCGGCGCGCGGCACCATGTCGGCGTCGTAGTCGAGTTCGCGGCGCAGGAAATCGAGCGTGCGCGCGAGCCTTTCGTAGTGGCTCGGCCGCCAGGCGCCCAGGAACTTGCCCACCTTCTGGTGCGCGCAGTCGATCGCCTCGGACTCGATGAGATGGACCGTGTAGTCGAGCGCGTTGAGGCTTTCGCGGAGCAGCGCGACGGCTTTCGCCTGGCCGTAGCGGGCGATCAGCTCGTCGTATGGAACCTTGAGGAGCCCGCCGACCATGCCGCCGTTACGGCTGCTGCAGCCGTACCCCAACTCGTCCGCTTCGAGCACGACCACGGCACGCCCCGCGCGCGCGAGCGTCAGCGCCGCCGAGAGCCCGGTGTA
>CAZVZP010000075.1:0-5261 GCA_964631625.1 uncultured Hyphomicrobiales bacterium
CCGCGGGATCCGACTGGGCCTCGAGCGAGGTCGAAAAGTCGCCGCCCGAGTCGGTGACGTAGAGCTGCCTCTCGTCGGGCGAAAAACACAGGCCGTTGGGCGCGACGAAATCCTCCGCCACCGCCTCGAGCCGGCCGCTTTCCGACTCGAGCCGGAAGAGGTAGGCGCCCGCCTGTTCCTGCGGGGCGACGCCGCCGAACTCCTCCAGCACGAGGCCGTAGGTCGAGTCGCTGAACCAGATCGAGCCGTCGGACTTGACCGCGACGTCGTTCGGGGAATTGAGCCGCTTGCCCTCGAAGCGATCGGCCAAGATCTCGATCCGGCCGTCCCGCTCCGTGCGCGTGACGCGGCGCGTGCGGTGCTCGCACGTGACGAGCCTTCCCTCGCGGTCGATCGTATTGCCGTTGGCAAAGTTGGACGGCTCGCGGAACACGCGCACGCCCTCGCGAACGGACCAGCGCAGCAAACGGTCGTTCGGGATGTCGCTCACCACGACGCTGTCAAAGGCCGGCAGATAAACGGGCCCCTCCGCCCAGCGCATGCCGGAGAAGAGCTTTTCGAGGCGCGAATCAGGCCGCAGGAAGCGCTCGAAACGCGCGCTCAGAACCTCGAACTCCGGCGCCGGCAGCGGCAGCAAGCCGCTCAGCGCCGTGTCATCTGCCGCTTGCCGTACAAGACGGCGCGCGCCTTGGCGTCGAGCGGCTTCTTCTCCTCAGCCTCGTACTCGATCAGCACCTTGAGGCCCCGTTTCACCGCCGGCCGCGCGCCCACGTCGTCGAGCCAGCGTTTCACGTTCGGGAACTTCTTGATATCGACCCCCGCGCCCCGATAAATCCGCACCCAGGGCCAGTTCGCCATGTCGGCGATGGAGTAGTCGGCGCCGGCGAGATAGCGGTTTTTCTTGAGCCGCCCGTCCAACACGCCGTAGAGGCGCTTGACCTCGTTGGAGTAGCGGGCGATGCCGTAGGGGATCTTCTCGGGTGCGTATTTGCGGAAGTGGTAGGCTTGGCCCATGATCGGCCCGATGTTCGCCATCTGGAACATGAGCCACTCGAGCGCCGCGTAGCGCTTGGGCCCCGAGCGGGCGAGGAACTTGCCGGTCTTGTCGGCCAAATAAATCAGGATCGCGCCCGACTCGAAGAGCGAGATCGGCTTGCCGCCCGGCCCCTTGGCATCGAGGATCGCCGGAATCTTGTTGTTGGGCGAGATCTTGAGGAACGCGGGCTTGAACTGGTCGCCGCGCAGGATGTTGACCGGGTGTGCCCTGTAGTCGAGACCCGTCTCCTCCAGCATGACGTGGATCTTCTCGCCGTTGGGCGTCAGCCAGGAATAGAGATCGATCATCGTGCTCTCCCCGAAATGGCGGCTCACGATGACGCCCCGCCCGCGCCCTGGCAAGAGCGCGTTCGGCCGCGGTCCGCAAGGCTCACGAGCCCCACGGCCCCCGGCGGAGCCGATCGAACAGCGGCACGGACGGGTGGCGGAAGGGCACGATGAGGAGCGCGCCGGCGACGAAGCCCGCGATGTGCGCCCACCACGCGACCCCGGCCTCCTGATCGGCCGTCACGGCGGCGCTCAAGACCTGAAGGCCGATCCAAAAGCCCAGCACGACAAAGGCCGGCAGGCGGAAGGTGCGCACGAAGACGAGCCACCAGAAGAGCATCCAAATGCCCTTGCGCGGATGGAGCACGAGGTAGGCGCCGAGCACGCCCGAGATCGCGCCGCTCGCGCCGATCATCGGAACCTCGGAGGCCGGATCGACGCCGGCTTGCGCGAAGGCCGCGGCCAGCCCGCACAAGAGGTAGAACACGATGAAGCGGCCGTGCCCCATCGAATCCTCGATGTTGTCGCCGAAGATCCACAGGAACAGCATGTTGCCGATGAGGTGGAACCAGCCGCCGTGCAGGAACATCGAGGTGAAGAGCGTGGCCCAGGACGGCACCAGGTAAAGCTCGGGCGCAAGCTCGGCTTGCCCGAACAGCACCGCGGGGATGAGCCCGAGGCTATAGACGACGCCTTCGGGCGAGGGAGCGGTGATCTGGAAGAGGAATATGCCGGTCGAGGCCGCGATCAAGGCGACGGTCACGTACTGGAACGGGATGCGGGAGAGCGGGTTGTCGTCGCGCAGCGGGATGAACATGGCGTATCCCGAGGGGCCTGCGGGCTGCAAGCCCTAGCCGGCGAGCTTCTTCTTGAGAAGTTCGTTCAAGACCTGCGGGTTGGCCTTGCCACCGGTGGCCTTCATCACCTGACCCACGAAGAAGCCGAACAGCTTGTCCTTGCCCGAACGATATTCGGCGAGCTTCTCCGCCTGCTCGGATAAGACCGTCTCGATCGCGGCCTCGATCGCGCCGCTATCGCTCACTTGCTTGAGGCCCTTCTGCTCGATGATCGTGGCCGGGTCCTCGGCCGTCTCGAACATAACCTCGAACACCTCCTTGGCGATGCGGCCCGAGATCGTGCCATCGGATATGAGTTGAACCAACCGACCAATGTGCCGTGGTGTAATGGCAGATTCAGTAATGCCTAAATTTGCCTCGTTGAGGTGGCCGAACAGATCCCCAGTAATCCAATTGCTGCAGCTCTTGGCGCAAGTTTTAACCTCTGTTACGAGCTGCAAATTCTGGATCGTGACATCCGGATTCTCTATGAGCTCATCCAGTGCCACAGTCATGGGCGTGTCTTCAGACCCAATATTTACCCTGTCGCCGTATTTCCCTCGGAGCGTTTCCTTCACCGCTTGCTCAAAGTAATCGGCAACCTCCTTATCTGCGACAAGAACACTCGCGTCATACGCGGACAAGCCATACCTATGCATGAACCGCGTCGTCCTCTCGTCGGGCAGTTCGGGGAGCGAGGCCCGGATGCGTTCGATCCATTCCTCGTCGAGCTCGAGCGGCAGCAGATCCGGGTCGGGGAAGTAACGGTAGTCGTGGGCCTCCTCCTTGCTCCGCATCGAGCGGGTCTCGCCCTTGCCCGCATCGAACAGGCGCGTCTCCTGCTCGATCGATCCGCCCGACTCCAGAATTTCGACCTGGCGCCTGGCCTCGTACTCGATCGCGCGCATCACGAAGCGCACCGAGTTGACGTTCTTGACCTCGCAGCGCGTGCTCAAAGGAGCGCCGCGCTTGCGCACCGAGACGTTGACATCACAGCGCAAGCTGCCCTCCTCCATGTTGCCGTCGCAGGTGCCGAGGTAGCGCAGGATCGAGCGCAGCTTCCGTATGAACGCACCGGCCTCCTCGGCGCTCCTGAGATCGGGCTTGGTCACGATCTCCATGAGTGCGATGCCGGCGCGGTTGAGATCGACGAAGCTCGCGTCAGGGCGCTGGTCGTGCAGGCTCTTGCCCGCATCCTGCTCGAGATGGAGCCGTTCGATGCCGACCCGGCGCGCTTTTCCATCGGGGAGATCGACGAGCACCTCGCCCTCGCCCACGATCGGCTGCTTGTATTGCGAGATCTGATAGCCGGCGGGCAGATCCGGATAGAAGTAGTTCTTGCGGTCGAACACCGAGTGCTTGTTGATTCGGGCCTTCAAGCCCAAACCCGTGCGCACCGCCTGCTCGACGCAATACTTGTTGATCACGGGGAGCATCCCGGGCATCGCCATGTCGACGAAGGAGACCTGGCTGTTGGGCGCGGCGCCGAAGGCGGTCGCGGCGCCCGAGAACAGCTTGGCCTTGGAGATCACCTGGGCGTGCACCTCGAGCCCGATGATCACCTCCCACGCGCCGGCCGAGCCCTGGATCATGGGATACGCCTCTCGCTATACCTCACGGTTTCGGCACGTGCGTGAACCCCGCCGCCTCTTCGAGCGCGTAAGCCGCGCGCAACACCGTCTCCTCCTCGAACGGCCGGCCGATCAGCTGCAGGCCCAACGGCAGGCCGTCCTCGGATAAACCCGCCGGCACCGAGACAGCGGGGAGTGCGGCGAGCGAGGCCGGCACGGTGAATACGTCGTTGAGATACATCGCGACCGGATCGTCCATCTTCTCGCCGATCGCGAAGGCGGCGTTGGGAGCGGTCGGCGTGAGCAGCACGTCCACCCGCTCGAAGCTCTTGCGGAAGTCCTCCGCAATCAGGGTCCGCACCTTCTGCGCTTTGAGATAGTAAGCGTCGTAGTAGCCGGCCGAGAGCACATAGGTGCCGATGAGCACGCGCCGGCGCACCTCGGCACCGAAGCCCTCGGCGCGGGTCTTCTCGTACATCTCCTGCAGCGTCCGGCCGGGCACGCGCAGGCCATAGCGCGCGCCGTCGTAGCGGGCGAGGTTCGAGGAGGCTTCGGCGGGCGCGACAATATAATACGTGGCGAGCGCGTACTCGGTGTGGGGCAGGCTGACCTCGACGGTCTCGGCGCCGGCCTCTTCGAACCATTGGGCGCCCTGGCGCCACAGCCGGTCGATCGCCTCGGGCATGCCCTCGGCCCGGTATTCCTTGGGAATTCCCACCTTGAGACCCTTGACCCCGGCCTTGAGATTGGCGGCGTAATCGGGCACGGGACGCTCGACCGAGGTCGAATCCTTGGGGTCGTGGCCTGCCATGGCGCGCAAGAGGAGCGCCGCGTCCTCGACCGTGCGCGCGAAGGGACCCGCCTGATCGAGCGATGAGGCAAAGGCCACGATGCCCCAGCGCGAGCAGCGGCCGTAGCTGGGCTTCACGCCCACGAGGCCGCAGAAGGAGGCCGGCTGGCGGATCGAGCCGCCGGTGTCGGTGCCCGTGGCACCGAGGGCAAGGCGCGCCGCGACCGCCGCGGCCGAGCCGCCGGAGCTGCCGCCCGGCACGAGCGGCCGGTTGTCGCCCTTGCGCCGCCAGGGGTTCGTCACCGGCTTGTGGTAGCTCGTCATGGTGGACGAGCCCATGGCGAACTCGTCCATGTTGGTCTTGCCCAAGAGCACGGCGCCGGCGCGCCACAGGTTTGCGGTCACGCTCGATTCATACGGCGGTACGAAGCCGTGCAGGATGTGGGAACCCGCGGTCGTCCGCACGCCTGTCGTGCAGAAATTGTCCTTGATGGCGAGCGGGATGCCTTCGAGCAGACCGGCTTCGCCCGAGGCGAGGCGCTGGCCCGCGCGCGTGGCATCTTGAAGCGCGCGCTCGGGCGTCTCGGTGATGAAGGCATTGAGCCCGCGCGAGGCCTCGATCGCCTTAAGGTGCGCATCGACGAGCTCGCGGGCGGAGAACGCCTTGCGCGCGAGCCCCTGGCGCGCGCCGGCGAGCGTGAGTTCGTTGAGCTCGCCGCTCACTCGACCACCTTGGGCACA
>CAZVZP010000075.1:5271-11698 GCA_964631625.1 uncultured Hyphomicrobiales bacterium
TGGCGAGCACCGCCTCAGGATCGCCGCCCTCGCTCACCACGTCCTCGCGCATCGGCAGCGTGACGGCGACCGCGCTCGTCATGGGGAGAACCTGCGCCGTATCGAGCTTCTTGAGCTGTTCGATGAAGGCCAAGATGCTCGAGAGCTCGCGCGCCAGCGGCGCGACCTCCTCGTCCTTGAGGGCGATGCGCGCAAGGCGCGCGATGCGGCGCACTTCGGCGTCACTCAGCGCCATGCCCAAGACCCCCTCGGAAATGAGATACGCAGACCTAGAGAATGGTGGAAAACGGGCGCGGACTGAACTGGTTTCATGCTAGAGGAACGGCCTGGAGCGCCCGCCCCCTCGTGGCTGCGTGTACCCTAGCATCGCCCATGGCCATCCGCAATCTCAAGGACTTGAAGGCGATTTTGCCACCCCAGGCGTCTCTCCTCGGCCTCGACGTGGGCGCCAAGACGATCGGGGTTGCGGTCTCGGATCCCGAGCGACGTTTCGCGCGGCCGCTGCTGACGATCAAGCGCTCGCGCTTCGCCGCGGACGCACAGAGGCTGCGCGCGATCTACGAGGAGGAAAAGGCGGCAAGCTTCGTCATCGGCCTGCCCCTCAACATGGACGGCAGCGAGGGACCCCGTTGCCAGTCGGTGCGCCAGTTCGCGGCCAACCTCCTCGCCGCCTTCGCTTGCGAGCTCGCCTTCTGGGACGAGCGGCTCTCCACCGCCGCGGTGACGCGCCGCATGATCGAGGGAGGCTTGTCGCGCAAGAAGCGCAGGGCGCTCGTGGACAAGGCGGCCGCCGCCTACATCCTCGAGGGCGCCCTCGATTTCCTGGCCCGCGCGCCCTAGAGCAGCATCCGGTCAGTTGGAATCGCTTTCAGCGATCCAACGACCGGATAAAGCTGCTCTATCGTCTTTAAATCTAGAGCAATTTCATCCACTCAGATTGAACCGGACGGTTCAATCTGAGTGGATATTGCTCTAGCGGCCGAGTCGCGCTCGCGCGTGCACGGCTTGTTTCGCCACCGCACTTCCCCCTATACTCAGGTTTTGATGCTGCCCGATCCCCTCCCCCGGCCGTTCCCGCACCGCCACCTCTTGGGAATCGAGGAGCTTTCCCGGGACGACATCGATCTCTTGCTCGATCTCTCCGACGGCTACGTCGAGCTCAACCGCAAGGTCGAGAAGAAGAACCCGGTCTTGCGCGGACGCACGGTGATCAATCTGTTCTTCGAGACCTCGACCCGGACCCGCACCTCCTTCGAGCTCGCGGGCAAGCGGCTCGGCGCCGACGTGATCAACATGTCGGTGCAGACCTCGGCGATCAAGAAGGGCGAGACGCTGATCGACACGGCGATGACGCTCAACGCCATGCACCCCGACGTGATCGTCGTGCGCCACCCGGACAGCGGCGCGGTGCGCTTGCTCGCCGATCACGTGAACTGCTCGGTGATCAACGCCGGCGACGGCAGCCACGAGCACCCGACCCAGGCGCTCCTCGACGCGCTGACCATCCGCCGGCGCCGCGGGCGCATCGCCGGTCTCTTGATCGCGATCTGCGGCGACATCCTGCACAGCCGGGTCGCGCGCTCGAACATGCTCCTGCTCACGCGCATGGGGGCGAAGGTGCGGCTCGTGGCGCCGCCCACGCTGCTGCCCGCCGCGATCGACCAGGTGTACACCGTCGAGGTCCATCACGACATGCGCCAGGGCCTCAAGGACTGCGACATCGTCATGATGCTCCGGCTGCAGACCGAGCGCATGCAGGGCAGCTTCGTGCCCTCGACGCGCGAGTACTTCCACTTCTACGGCCTCGACTACGACAAGCTCTCGGTGGCCAAGCCCGATGCCCTCATCATGCACCCGGGGCCGATGAACCGGGGTGTCGAGATCGACAGCGCGGTGGCCGACGACATCACGCGCAGCATCATCCTCGATCAGGTCGAGCTCGGCGTCGCCGTGCGCCAGGCCTGTTTGGATGCGCTCTCGCGCAATCTGCCGTGGGCGGGCGCCAATGCCTGAGGAAAGCTTGCGCAACGTCAAGGAGCTCAAGCAGAAGACGGGGCGCGTCGCCTATGTGAACGCGCGCCTCCTTAACCCGGCGAGTGGGCTCGATGCGCCGGGCGGGCTCTTGACCGACGGCAAGCTGATCGCCGA
Organism: uncultured Hyphomicrobiales bacterium; assembly: GCA_964631625.1. Classification (GTDB taxonomy): domain Bacteria; phylum Pseudomonadota; class Alphaproteobacteria; order UBA828; family JAPUJA01; genus CAZVZP01. The sequence goes on from CAZVZP010000075.1 coordinate 7,420, forward strand.
TTTCGGCCCCGGGCTGTTCGACGCAGGCGTGCCGGAAGGCGCCGAGGTCGTCGATTGCGCCGGCCACTGCCTGGCGCCGGGGCTCGTCGACATGCACGTGCACCTGCGCGAGCCCGGCCACGAGCACAAGGAGACGATCGCCACCGGCAGCCTCTCCGCCGCGGCCGGCGGCGTCACCTCGATGGCTTGCATGCCCAACACCGAGCCGGTGATCGACAACGTGGCCTTGATCGAGTTCATCCAGCGCCGGGCGCGCGAGACCTCGCTCGTCAAGGTCTACCCCTTCGGCGCGGTGACCCGGGGCCTCAAGGGCGAGCAACTGACCGAGATCGGCCTCATGGCCGAAGCCGGCGCCGCGGGCTTTTCCGACGACGGGGTGGCGGTCTTCGACAGCATGGTGATGCGCCGCGCACTCGCCTATGGCCGCCTCTTCGGCATCCTGATCAGCCAGCACGCCGAGGACCCGGCGCTCTCCGGCACCGGCTGCATGGCCGAGGGCGCACACGCGACGCGGCTCGGCCTGCCCGGCATCCCCGACGCCTCGGAGGTGGTCGTCGTCGAACGCGACATCCGTCTCGTTGAGCTCACGGGCGGGCGCTACCACGTGGCGCACATTTCAACCAAAGGCGCGATCGACGCCGTGCGCCGCGCCAAGGAGCGTGGGCTGCCCGTGACCTGCGAGGCCACGCCTCACCACTTCACGCTGACCGATGAATCGGTGGCCGACTACCGCACCTTCGCCAAGATGGCGCCGCCCCTGCGCAGCGAGGAAAACCGGCTCGCCGTGCTCGAGGGTTTGAAGGACGGCACGATCGATGCCATCGCCACCGATCATGCGCCGCACGACCAGGAGAGCAAGCGCGTGCCGTTCGCGCACGCGGCGAACGGGGTCGTCGGCCTCGAAACCCTGCTGCCGCTCGCGCTCGATCTCTATCACTTGGGCCACATGCCGCTGCTCGGCCTGCTCAAGACCGTGACGGTGACGCCGGCCGATCTGCTCGGCATCCCCGCCGGACGGCTGCAGCGCGGCCGAGCGGCCGACCTCGTGCTCTTCGCGCCCGCGCTCGAGTGGACCCTCGAAACCCAGGCCCTGCGCAGCAAGTCGAAGAACTCGCCCTTCGCCGACCGGCGCATGAAGGGCCGCGCGCTGCGCACGATCGTGAACGGCCAGATGGTTTACGAGCTCGGCCGTCCGCGGGCCCGGTAACGGCCCTCGCTACGCAACGCCCGCCATGCCGCACATCATCGGCGACTTTAGCTACACATGGCCGTTCTACCTCGCCGGCGCGCTCGCCTACCTGATCGGTTCGATCCCCTTCGGCCTCGTGATCGCGAAGGCCTTCCACCTGCCGGACTTGCGCACGATCGGTTCCGGCAACATCGGCGCGACCAATGTCCTGCGCACGGGCAACAAAGGGGCGGCGCTCGCGACCCTCCTTCTCGATGGGGCGAAGGGCGCCGTGCCGACGCTGATTGCCGCGGGCTACGGCCCGGACCTGACGGTGATCGTCGCGGGCCTCGCCGTGATCGGCCATCTCGCGCCGCTCTGGCTCCTGTTCCGGGGCGGCAAGGGCGTGGCCACGATGCTCGGCGTGCTCTTGGCGCTCGATTGGCGCATCGGGGTGATCGCCTGCGCCCTTTGGTTCTTCGTTGCCTTCGCGTTCCGCTATTCCTCTCTCGCTTCGCTGATCGCCAGCGGCAGCGCGCCCGGCTTCGCCTGGTGGTTCGCGCGGCCGCAGTTCGCCGAGCTCATCAGCTTTCTCGCTCTCCTCGTCGTGCTCAAGCATCTGGGCAACATCCGCCGACTCATCGCCGGCAAGGAGACCAAGATCGGAGCCAAGACCTGAGAGTGCGTGCGCGAAGAGACCGTAGGGCGCGCAGCCCATGACATTCACCCGAGCGCCCGATAAGGTGCGCCCGTGAGCCCGACCCCCCGCGTGCTCTCCGACGACGAGCGGCTCGACTGGCTGCGCCTTGCGCGCAGCGAGAACGTGGGCCCCGTGACCTTCCTCGAGCTGTTGCGCCGTTTCGGCACGGCCCGCGCGGCGCTCGCGGCGCTGCCCGAGCTGGCGCGGCGCGGCGGGCGCGACAAGGCGATCCGGCTCTGCTCCAAGGCCGAGGCGCAACGCGAGCTCGAGCAAAGCGCACGGCTGGGCGCACAGCTCGTCGCGCTCATCGAGCCCGACTACCCGAGGCGCTTGGCCGAGATCGCCGATCCCCCGCCGCTGATCGCGCTCAAGGGCGCGGCCCACCTCGTGCAGGACAAGGTGATCGCGATCGTGGGTGCGCGCAACGCCTCCGCCGCGGGCCTCAAGCTGACGCAGCGGATCGCGGCCGACCTGGGGCAGGCGGGCTACGTCGTCGTTTCGGGCCTCGCGCGCGGCATCGATTCGGCAGCGCACCGCGCGGCGCTCGCCACCGGCACCGCGGCCGTGCTCGCCGGGGGCATCGACGTTGTCTATCCGCCGGAGAACGTCGATCTCATGGCCCAGATCGCGGCGCAGGGCGCGCTCATCGCCGAGATGCCGCCGGGCACGCAGACGACGAACCGGCACTTCCCGCGCCGCAATCGCATCATCGCCGGGCTGGCCCAAGGCGTGCTCGTGGTCGAGGCGGCACACCGGTCGGGCTCGCTCATCACCGCGCGCTTCGCGCTCGAGTACGGCCGCGAGGTGTTCGCGGTGCCGGGCTCGCCGCTCGATCCACGCTGTCAGGGCACGAATAATCTGCTGCGCCAGGGTGCGGTCCTGACCGAGGGTGCGAGCGACATCGTCGAGGCGTTGCGCACGCTCCGTCCGGCGCGCGAGCCGCCGCTGATGCCGCTCGATACGCCGCCCCCGCCCCCGCCCGATGAACGCGAATTGGATGCGGGCCGTAAGGCAATTGTTAATCTTTTGGGTGTGACACCTGTCGGCGTGGACGAACTCATCCGGCTGGCTCAGTTGACACCGGCGGTCGTAGCCACCATTTTGTTGGAACTCGAACTCGCGGGACGGCTGGACCGTCAGCCCGGCAACCAAGTTGCGCTGATCGATCTCTCCGGTCCTGATTCCGCTTCATCGTCTTAACGCACACGGATCATCGCTCAATGGAGAACGTCGTCGTCGTCGAATCGCCGGCGAAGGCCAAGACGATCAACAAGTATCTTGGCAGCGACTACCTCGTGCTCGCGAGCTACGGCCACGTGCGCGATCTTCCGGCGAAAGACGGCTCGGTCGAGCCCGACGAGGGCTTCGCCATGATCTGGCAGGTCGACGACAGGGCCGAGAAGCAGTTGCGCGAGATCAGCAAGGCGGTGAAGGGCGCCCGGCACCTGTTCCTCGCCACCGACCCGGACCGCGAGGGCGAGGCGATCTCCTGGCATGTGCTCGAGGAGCTCGCCCGCCGCGGGGCCCTGAACGGCGTCGAGGTCAAGCGAATCGTCTTCACCGAGGTCACGAAGAGCGCGGTGCTCGACGCGGTCGCCCACCCGCGCGCGATCGACGACAACCTCGTCGACGCCTATCGCGCGCGGCGCGCGCTCGACTATCTCGTGGGCTTCACGCTCTCGCCCGTGCTCTGGCGGAAATTGCCGGGCGCCCGTTCCGCAGGCCGCGTCCAGTCCGTGGCCCTCCGGCTCGTGTGCGAGCGCGAGGCCGAGATCGAAATCTTCAAGCCCCAGGAATACTGGACGGTGGAGGTGGATCTCGAGACGCCGGCGAGCCACGGGTTCCGCGCCAAGCTCAGCCATCTTCAGGGGAAGAAACTCGAGAAGTTCGACCTCTCGAACGCCGAGACGGCCCACGCGGCGAAGGCCGCGGTCTTGGCGGGCCGGTTTCGCGCCGGCGCCATCGAGAGAAAGCAGATCCGGCGCCACCCGCCGCCGCCGTTCACGACCTCGACGCTCCAGCAAGAAGCTTCGCGCAAGCTGCATTTCTCCGCCAAGCGCACCATGCAGGTCGCGCAGCGGCTCTACGAGGGCGTCGAACTCAACGGCGAGACCGTGGGCCTGATCACCTACATGCGCACCGACGGCGTGCAGATGGCGCGGGTGGCGATCGAGGACTGCCGGCGGCTCATCGCCGAGAGCTATGGCCCCTCGCACCTTCCGGGCTCGCCTCGAATCTACAAATCGACGGCCAAGAACGCCCAGGAAGCGCACGAGGCGATCCGTCCCACCGACGTGGCGCGCCGGCCCGAGACGATTGCGCGCTATCTCGATGACGGCGAGCGCAAGCTCTACGAGCTCATCTGGAAGCGCACCGTGGCGAGCCAGATGGAGAGCGCCCGGCTCGACCAA
>CAZVZP010000076.1:0-6667 GCA_964631625.1 uncultured Hyphomicrobiales bacterium
ATTTCATCCACTCGGATTGAACCGGACGGTTCAATCCGAGTGGATATTGCTCTAGGGTTAAAACTTTGGGTCGCTAGACGCCGTGGTAGTCGCGGTACCAGGCGATGAAGCGCGGAATGCCCTCCTCGATCGTGACCTTGGGGCTATAGCCGAAGTCGCGCCGCAGGGGGCTGATGTCGGCCGAGGTCTCCTTGAGATCGCCGGGCTGCATCGGCTCGAATTTGATCTCGGCCTTCTTGCCGAGCGTGCGTTCGATCACGGCGATGTAGTCGAGGAGGGCCTCGGGCCGGTTGTTGCCGATGTTGTAGACGCGGCAGGGTGGTGCCTCGCCTGCGGCCTTGGGCGGCCCGTCGAGCACCGCGAGGACGCCGTCCACCACGTCGTCGATGTAGGTGAAATCGCGCCGCATGTCGCCGTTGTTGAACACGCGGATCGGCTCGCCCGCGAGAATCGCCCGGGTGAACTTGTAGGCCGCCATGTCGGGCCGGCCCCAGGGGCCGTAGGCGGTGAAGAAGCGCAAGCCCGTGGCGGGCAGGCGGAAGAGATGGCTGTAGGCGTGGGCCATCAGCTCGTCGGCCCGCTTCGTCGCGCCATAGAGCGAGACCGGCGTATCGACCGACTGCTCGACGGAGAACGGGATCATGGCGCCCCGGCCGTACACCGAGCTCGAGCTCGCATAGACCAGGTGATCGAGCGCCTCCGCGTGTCGGCAGAGCTCGAGGATATTGAGGTGCCCCACGAGATTCGACTGGGCGAAGGCCTGCGGATTCTCGAGCGAGTAGCGCACGCCGGCCTGCGCCGCGAGGTGGACCATGCGGTGGAAGCCCCGCGCCGCCTCGAGCACCCGGGCCAGCTCGGCCCCATCGGCAATGTCGGCCCGGACGAAGGAGAAGGCGGACGATTCCTCGAGGCGCTTAAGGCGGGCTTTTTTCAGCGCCACGTCGTAGTAGGCGTTGAGATTGTCGAGGCCGACCACGCGCTCGCCCCGCGCCAGCAGCGCGCGGGTCACGTGAAAGCCGATGAAGCCTGCGGCTCCGGTCACGATCGTGGTCATGAACGCCCCTCGACGGCGCGCGTCGCTGCGGGCGCGGCGCGGCCGGTTCCCCTCGGCCCTTGGCCCCTGCGGAGCGATCCGGACCGGCGGAGAGATGTACACGAAAGGAGCCTCTGATACCATCGGCGGCCGCGCCGGGCCACCGCCGGCCATCCGCCATCGATAGAGAAGGCTCCCGCCGTGACCTCCGCCCGCTGCGTTTCCGTGATCGGCCTGGGCTATGTCGGACTGCCGCTCGCCGTCGCGCTGGCGCGGCGCTTCGAGGTGATCGGCTTCGATGCGAGCCCGGTTCGGATCGGGGAGCTGCGGTGCGGCTTCGATCGCACCCGCGAGGTCGAGCCCGAGGCGCTGAAAGCGAGCCGCGTCGAGCTCGCGGCCGAGCCCGCGGCGATCGGCCGGGCCACGCTGCACATCATCACCGTGCCCACGCCCGTGGACGCCGCCAACCGGCCCGACCTGAGCGCGGTGCTCGCGGCCTGCGCCACCGTCGGCGCCCAGCTCAAGCGGGGCGACGTGGTGGTGCTCGAGAGCACGGTGTGGCCGGGCGTCACCGAGGAGATCTGCGGCCCCGCGCTGGGCCAAGCCTCGGGCCTTGCACCCGGCCGGGACTTCTTCCTGGGCTACTCGCCCGAGCGTGTCAATCCGGGCGATCGGGTGCACCGCCTCGAGAAGATCGCCAAGGTGATCGCAGGTCAGACGCCCGAGGTCGTCGAGCTCCTGCGCACCGTCTACGGCGCGATCACGGAAGGCGGCGTGTTCGTCGCCCGCAACATCATGACCGCCGAGGCGGCGAAGGCGATCGAGAACGCCCAGCGCGACATCAATATCGCCTTCGTCAACGAGATCGCGATGATCTTCCAGAAACTCGGCCTCTCGACGCGCGACGTGCTCGATGCCGCGGCGACGAAGTGGAACTTCATGCGCTTCGAGCCGGGCCTCGTCGGCGGCCACTGCATCGGCGTCGATCCCTACTACCTCGCGCACCGCGCCGAGACGCTCGGCCATCATCCGGAGATCATCCTCGCGGGCCGGCGCATCAACGACCGCATGGCCATCTTCGTGGCCGACTGCATCGCCGACCGCCTGGCCGCCCAGGCCAAGACGCGGCGCGCGCCGGTGCTCGTGCTGGGCCTGACCTTCAAGGAAAACGTGCCCGACCTGCGCAACAGTCAGGTCCCCTCCCTCGTGCGCCGGCTGATGACCCGCGGCCACGCGGTCGAGGTTCACGACCCCCTGGCCGACGCGGACGAGGCCCAGCGCCACTACGGCCTGCGCCTCCTGCCCTCGCTCGAGGGCCAACGCGGTTACGGCTGCGTGGTGGGCGCGGTGGCGCACGAAGCCTACCGCGCCTTTGCCGAAGAAGGCATCGAAGGGCTGCTCAAGCCCGGCGGCCTCGTGGCCGACATCCGCGGAGTGTGGCGCGGGCTTGAGCTCTCCGCCGACTATGGGCGCTGGGAGCTTTAACGCGCCCGCATCGCCGTTGCGGCGCACCACCAGCTTGGGTGGCGAGCTTCGAGGATGCGCGCCGCCGCTTGGGCCTGCGCCGCCGTCGCGCACAATCCGAATACCGTAGCGCCGCTGCCCGACATGCGCGCGAGCAGCACGCCGGGCTGCTCCGCCAGAGCGTCGATCACGTGGCCCGCCTCGGGCTGGAGCGAGCGCGCCGGCGCCTCGAGGTCGTTGCGCCGCTCGGCCAGAAGCGCGGCGAGGTGTGCCGCGTCACGCGGTGCTTCGGCGAAGCGCGCCGGCTCCGAGAACGGCCCGCGGCGCGCCTTGAACACCTCGGCCGTGGCGAGCGGGCAGCCCGGATTGATCAGCGCGAGATGGGCTTCCGGCAGCGGCGGCGCCGGCTCGATGCACTCGCCGATGCCGCCCACGTAAGTGGGCTTGCTTTGAAGACAGACCGGAACATCGGCACCCAAGAGGAGCGCCAGCGCCGCCAGCCGATCGGCCGCCGGGGTGCGGCCCCAGAGCCGACACAGGAGGCGCAAAGCCGCCGCCGCATCGGCCGAGCCGCCGCCGATCCCGGCTGCCACGGGGAGATTCTTCTCGAGGACAAGGCGCGCCTTGGGTGCCACGCCGAGTTCTTTGGCGAGGGCCCTGGCCGCTCGGAGAACGAGGTTGTCCTCGCTCAGCGCAAGCTCGGCCTTAAGACGCCCGGCAAACGGCCCGCTCACGGCGAAGCTCAAATCCGCCGCCGGCTCGGCCCACAGCCGGTCGGCCAGGTCGGCAAAGACGACGAGACTGTCGAGCCGATGGTAGCCGTCCTCGCGGCGGGCCAGAACATGGAGGTACAGGTTGAGCTTGGCGGGTGCGCGCTCGACGAGGCGCGCGCGCCCTTCGGGCTCGCTCACGATTCCTGGCCCGTTGCCGCCTCGAGGCCACGGTCGAGCTTGTTGCGGATGCGCGCTTCGTCCTCGGACGTCGGTTCGAGCGTGAGCGCCCGCTGCCACTGGAACTCGGCCTCGTCGCGCCGCCCGACCTGCCAGAACGCATCGCCCAGATGATCGTTGATCACGGGATCGTTGGGCTGCAGCTCCACGGCGCGTTCGAGATGCTCTACGGCGCCCGCGAAATCGCCGGCGCGGTAGAGAACCCAACCCAAGCTGTCGACGATGAAGCCGTCGTTGGGCCTGAGCTCCACGGCCCGCTCGATCATGCTGCGCGCCTCGTCCAGCCGCTCGCCGCGCTCGACCCAGGAATAGCCGAGATAATTGAGAACGTAGGGCTGGTCGGGCTCGAGCGCGAGCGCGCTCAGGAAATCGGCCTCGGCGCGCTCCCATTCCTTCGCGCGCTCGAGTGCAACGCCGCGGGAATAGAACAGCGTCCACTCCGTCGGCTTCGCGTCGTCGAAGCGGTCGAAGGCCCGGTCGTAGGCCTCGACCGCCTCGGCGAAGCGCTCGTTGCCGCGCAGGATGTCGCCCAGGAGCACGAGCACGTCGGTGCGCTCGGGCCGCTCCTCCGCCATGGCATTGAGGAGCTGCGCGGCCTCGGGCTCGCGCTCGAGCTGATCGAGCACGCCGGCGCTGCGCACGCGGGCGACCCAGCCCGCGGGCGTCGCGGAGGCGACCGACTGATACGCGCTCAGCGCCCGCTCGAACTGCCCCCTCGATTCGAACAGCTCCCCCAGCAGGATGCGGGCGATGGGGAAATCGGGCCGCAAATAGAGCGCAAGCTGGAGGTGGATGAGCGCCGTATCGCCCGCCTCGTCCGGCGATAGCGCGCCCGCGGCCCCGAACAGCGCCTCGGCGATGCCCTCGCGCACGTCGGCGACGAGACGCGCGGACGGCCCGCCCGCGGCGAGACGGTCGAGTTCGGCGCCCACCCACAGGCCCTCGGTCTGCTCCGTAAGCGCCGAGCGGTAGAGCGCTTCCGCCTCGGCTTTGCGCCCGAGGCGCTCGTAGAGCGCGCCCAAGGCGAGCACGACGCGCAGCGTGCCGCCCGAGGCTCCTTCGATGGCCTGGCGGTAGAGCCGCTCGGCCTCATCGTTCTTGCCCGCGAGGTCGCTTAAGAGCCCGGCGTGGAAATCGCGCAGCACGAGGAACCCGGGGTTGTCGCGCAGCGGCTCGAGCCGCGCCAGCGCCGCCTCGTAGCCGCTCTCTCCGTAGCCGACCCAGGCCCGCATCAGCGGCAGCGTGAGCGTATTGAGGCCGCCGCCCGGAACGCGCTCGAGCATCTCCAGCGCCTGGGCATCCTCCCCTTGCGCAAGCTTTTCGATTGCCACGGCGAGTCCGGCCAGGCGGTCGAGTGGATCGCGCTCGCGCAAGCGTTGCGCGAGCGGCAGGGCCACCTCCATGCGCCCATCCGCAAGCGTCACCCGGAAGGCCAGGCGCAAAAGGCCGAGATCCTCGGGGTCGCGCTCGAGGGCCTCGAGAAGATAGTCGGCCGAGGCGCCGATATCGCCGCGCCCGTACGCGTAGCGGCCGGCCAGATAATTGCCCGGCGAGGCGCCCGGGGCCTCGTCCGGCACCGATTCGGCGTTGCTCGTAGCCGCGGGCTCGGACGGCGGCGCGGTGCCGACCGCCTCGCCACCGCCGCCCTCCGGCGCCGGCCGACAGGCGGCGAGCACTCCGGCGAGCACGACGGCCAGCGGGAGAAGCCGCCGGACCAGGAGAAAGGATTTCATGCGGCGCTTAGGTGGTTTTCCGATTGCCATCGCTCCGATGCGGCGAGCCCGTACGGGGAAACCCTTGCGGCGGGCGATCGGAGCCCACGGACCGACTCTAGCCGATCGAACGCCGCCCGCCAACGACCGCCTGGCCACCGCGTGCCGCGCAGTGCGCCGCGCACGCCCCGTCACATGTTGGGGTAGTTCGGGCCGCCGCCGCCTTCAGGCGTCACCCAGTCGATGTTCTGGGTGGGATCCTTGATGTCGCAGCTCTTGCAGTGAACGCAGTTCTGGGCGTTGATCTGCAGGCGCGGCGCACCGTCCTCCCCGTGCACGATTTCATAGACGCCCGCCGGGCAGTAGCGCTGCTCGGGCGCGTCGTAGAGCGCGAGATTGACCGAGATCGCGGCCTCCGGATTCTTGAGCTTCAGGTGCGCCGGCTGATCCTCCTCGTGGTTCGTGTTCGACAGATAGACCGAGGAGAGCCGGTCGAAGCTCACCTTGCCATCGGGCTTGGGATAGGCGATGGGCTTCGCATCGCGCGCTGTCTTGAGCGTGGTGTGGTCGGCGTGGTGATGGAAGGTCCAGGGCGCTCGGCCACGCAGCACGTAGGCATCGAGCGCCGCGTACCCGAGTCCGGCCCACAATCCGTAGCGGAAGGCGGGCCGGATGTTGCGCACGCGCTCGAGCTCCTCGTACACCCAGCTCTTGCTGAGCCGCTCGGGATAGTCGGCAACCTCGTCCGCGCCTCCGCGCCCGAGCGCGTCGAACACCGCCTCCGCCGCCACCATGCCCGACTTCATCGCCGTGTGGCTGCCCTTGATCTTCGGCACGTTGAGGAAGCCGGCGGCGCAACCGATGAGCGCACCGCCCGGGAAGGTCAGCCTGGGGATCGATTGCCGGCCGCCCTCGTTGATCGCCCGGGCGCCGTAGGCAATGCGCCGTCCGTTCTCGAAGGCGGGGCGGACCGCCGGATGGGTCTTGAAGCGCTGGAACTCCTCGAAGGGCGAAAGATAGGGGTTGGTGTAATCGAGCCCGACGACGAAGCCGACGGCCACCTGGTTGTTCTCGAGGTGGTAGAGGAACGAGCCGCCGTAGGTCTGGCTGTCGAGCGGCCAACCGACGGTGTGGATCACGAGCCCCGCCTGATGTCGTGCCGGGTCGATCTCCCACAGCTCCTTGATGCCGAGGCCGTAAGTCTGGGGATCGACGCCCGCGCGCAGCCGGAAGCGCTCGAACAGGGCCTTGGTCAGAGATCCCCGGCAGCCCTCGGCGAACAGCGTCTGCTTGGCGCGCAGTTCGATGCCGGGCTGGTGCGAGTCCTTGGGCGTGCCGTCCTTGCCGATGCCCATGTCGCCGGTGGCGACGCCCATGACGCGGCCGCCCTCGCCCTGCGGCGGTGCGGGCCACGTCGCGGCGAGTTCGGGGACGGTGCGCAGCGGGTCGGTCCAGACGTAGCCGACGCCCACGACGTTGTTTTTCTTGAAGAAGTCGTCGGCGTCGCC
>CAZVZP010000076.1:6677-11655 GCA_964631625.1 uncultured Hyphomicrobiales bacterium
CGAGCCAACGGCAGACGTTGCCCAGGCTCACGATATAGTTGCCCGCGTTGTGCATGGTGGGCGGTGTCGGCAGGCGGACGGCGCGGCTCTTGGTCAGAAACAGGAAGCGGTCCTCGCGCGCCGGGGTGTTGAGCGGCGCGCCCCGATCGCGCCAATCGGGAAACAGCTCCTCGAGCGCACGCGGGTCGATGACCGCACCCGAGAGAATGTGCGCGCCGATCTCGGAGCCCTTCTCGAGCACGCACACGGAGAGCTCTTGATTCGCGACCTGCGCCAACTGTCGCAGCCGGATCGCCGCCGCGAGGCCCGAGGGCCCGCCGCCCACGACGACCACATCGTAGGTCATCGCCTCCCGCGTCATGGCCGTCCTCATCCCTCGCTCGCCGCCGCGCCGGCACACGGTTTATGCTCCCGACCTTGGGTGAGGGTCAATGCGCGCTGTCGGCTGCGTCTATCCCCGTGCTAGCCTCGCCGTGCGATGAAAGACAGCGCCGATCTTGCGCGATTGCTCGCATTCCATCTGTGCGCGGGTGTCGATGAAACGCTCGAGGATCGGCCGTGCGACCGCATCGCCGCGAGCGCGTCGCTCCGGCCCGAAGCAAGGCCCGCTGCGGAGCCCGTGCCGGGTGCGGCCGTGCCGGGTGCGGACGGCCACGCCTCGGCGCCGCGCAACGTCAAGCCGCAAGCGGACGAGGATCCCCGTGCGCTGGCCCGCTCCTGCGCCAGCCTCGAGGACCTCAAGGCCGCGCTCGCCCGCTTCGAGGGCTGCGCGCTCAAGCGCACGGCGACGACCACGGTGGTGGGGCGCGGCAACCCGGCGGCACGACTCATGCTCGTCGGCGAAGCGCCCGGCGCCGACGAGGATCGTCAGGGGCGCCCCTTCGTAGGCGCCGCGGGCCAGCTGCTCGATCGCATGCTGGCGGCGATCGGGCTCGACGAGAACTCGGTCTACATCACCAACGTGCTGCCTTGGCGCCCGCCGGGCAATCGCCCGCCGACGCCGGAGGAGATCGCCCAGTGCCTGCCCTTCCTCGAGCGTCAGATCGAGCTCGTCGCCCCGCTCGTCCTCGTGCTCGTGGGCGGCGTTTCCGCCAAGGCGTTGCTCGAGCGCCCCGAGGGCATCACCAAGCTGCGGGGGCGCTGGTTCGAGTACGGGGCGCCCGGGCTCGCCCGCCCGATCCCGGCCTGCGCCCTGTTCCATCCCGCCTATCTCCTGCGCCAGCCGGCGCAGAAGCGCCAGGCCTGGGCCGACCTTCTCGAGCTCAAGGCGCGCTTTCACGCGGTTCTCGCCGCGAGCGGCTGAGCCGGCGGAACGAGCCGCGAACATCGCGCTTGCGACGGGGCGCCCCATTCCGCTATTGAGGGCGCCGTGGGGCTACGCTGATCGGGGGAGACCGCATGGCCATTGGCCGGCCGGTCCGAGGATGCCATGGCCTTGCCCTGGCTGCGCTCGCCGCATGCGCTGCCTTGCTTCTTGCGATGGCGCCGTGGCGGCCGGCCTTGGGACACGACACGGCGCTCCTCGAACCGCGGATCGGGCAAGCGGATCGGGCCGCCGTGTTGTCCAAGGCCGACGCCGCCCGCTACGCCGCGCTCTTCGCGCTGCAGGAGGCGGGACGCTGGGGCGCGGCGGACGCCGGGATGGAAAAGCTCGGCGACCCTCTCCTCATCGGCCACCTGCTCGCCCAACGCTATCTTCACCCGACGGCCTACCACTCGAGCTTCGCGGAGCTTGCAGCCTGGCTCGAGCGCTACCGCGACCATCCCGACGCGCCGCGCATCTTCGCTCTCGCGCGCAAGCGCATGCCCGAGGGGGCCGCGCCGCCGCTGGCGCCTTCGCCCTATGAGTTTCCGGCCGAGGCCGCGCAGACGCAGGCGCTCAGCAAGCCCGAGCCGCTGCCAACGAAAGAGCGCACCGAGGCCGAGGCCGCGCGCAAGGCGAAGCTCGATGCGCTGATGGAAGCGCGCGTCGACGACGGCTGGCCGAGCGGCGCGCGCGAAATTTTGGAGGGCGAGTACGCCCCCCTCGTGGGCCCGGCCGAGTACGACCTCGCGCGCACGGTGATTGCCCGCGGCTATCTCTCCGCGAATCGCGACGAGGCCGCATTCGCGCTTTCGCATGAAAGCGCGCAGCGCTCCGGAGCGCTCGTGCCCGACGCCCATTGGCTCGCGGGCCTCGCCGCTTGGCGCCTGGGCCGCACCGAGGAGGCGCGGGACCACTTCGCGGCGCTCGCCCGGTCGGCCAACGCGGACGCCGCGCTCGCCGCGGCCGGCGCCGACCGGGCGGCGCGCGCGAGCCTCTTGCTCCGCCGCCCGGAGGAGGTCAACGCCTATCTCGTGCGGGCCGCAGGCGAGCCCCTCGGCTTTTACGGACTCATCGCGCGGCGCGCGCTTGGCATCGATTCCGAGATCTTCGGCGCCCGCTCCGCGGCAGCGAGCACGATCGCAACGCTGCCGGGCGTCGTACGGGCGCGCGCGCTCATGGAGGCGGGGCAGCCGGCGCGGGCCCGCTTGGAGCTCGAACGGCTCCTCGCCCATGCGCCGCCCAAGGCGACGGGCGAGCTTCTGGCGATGGCCACGCGCTTGGGCCTGCCGGTCGATGAGCTGGCGCTCGCCTCCAAGGCCGAGCGGGATGGGTCACAGCCGCCGCTCGAGGCGCTCTTTCCAGTGCCGCCCTGGGAGCCGGTGGACGGCTTCACGGTGGATCCGGCGCTCATCTACAGCATCATTCGCGTGGAATCGAAATTCGATGCCACGGCGAGGGGACCGCGGGGCGCGCGCGGCGTCATGCAGTTGATGCCGCAGACGGCGGCGGCCATGGCGCGGTGGCTTAAGATCGTGGGCTTCGAGAAGAGCCGGCTCGACGATCCCGCCTTGAACATGGCGCTGGGCCAGGCCTACATCGGATCGCTGATGGGCGAGAAGAAGATCGGCAAGAACTTGGTCGCTCTGATCGCGGCCTACAACGTGGGCCCGCTGCGCGTCGCCGAGTGGCTCGAGAGCGTTCCGTTCCGGGACGATCCCCTGCTCTTGATCGAGACCATCCCGCTCGCGCGCACGCGCGCCTACGTCGAGGAGATTCTCACGGGCTACTGGATTTATCAGGCGCGGCTCAAGCGCCGCGTGCCCTCCCTCGATGCCATTGCCTCGGGCGGCTGGCCGCTCTATGTCTTTGGCGAAGAACCAACGGCGCAGCCGCGCTATGCCGAGGACTGACGAACAACGGGCCTTCATCCCCGTCAACATCGCCGTGCTCACCGTCTCCGACACGCGCACGGAGATCGACGACACCTCGGGCCAGGTGCTGGCCGAGCGCGTGGTCGCGGCCGGGCACAGGCTCGCGGCACGCGCCATCGTCACGGACGATAAGGACCAGATCATCGCGAAGCTCAAGGCCTGGATCGCGGATCCCGGCATCGACGTCGTGATCGCAACGGGGGGCACCGGAGTGACCGGGCGCGATATCACGCCCGAGGCGTTCCACGCGGTCTACGACAAGGAGATCGAGGGCTTCGGCGAGCTGTTCCGCATGGTGAGCTACGCCAAGATCAAGACCTCGACGATGCAGTCGCGCGCGACCGGCGGGGTGGCCAAGGGCACCTTCCTCTTCGCGCTGCCCGGCTCGCCCGGCGCGTGCAAGGACGGCTGGGACGAGATCCTGCGCGACCAGCTCGATTACCGCCATCGGCCGTGCAACCTGGTCGAGCTGATGCCCCGCCTCGAAGAACGCGAGCGGCGCAAGGGTGGCGCCTGAGGGCTTCGCTCAACGGCCTCGCGCGCTTGCGCGATCGGCCACCTCATCCACGTCCGCAAGCTCCTCCAGCAGCGCATAGCGCGTGCCTTTGGGCAGATTGGCGAGCGTCTGCTCGAGCGTTCGTCCCTCGGACCACACCACCCCCGAAAACAGGCCGGACAGAAGCCGCACCCCGCGCACGCCGACGAGCCAGAAGCCGCCGTCGCGCGCCGGGCCGAACACCGCCTCGGCATTCCCGAGCGCGGCGAAGCCTTGGGCGATGTGGCGGGGATCGAGCGCCGGAATGTCGGCGCCGACCAGGAGCCGGGGTCCCGGCGGCAGCGCGCGCAGGCAGCGCGCCATGCGCCGGCCCAGATCGCCCGGCCCCTGCGCCCTGCGTGGCAACCCCCGCGGCAGCGCCGAGCCGGTTCGGGCGTAGGCATCGGGCGTCACCGCGAGCACGGTGCGCCAACGCGCATCGCGCCCGAGCGCCCGGGCGAGGCGAAAGATCTCGCCCCGTTGGAAGCGCCACGCCTCGAGTGTGCCGATGCTGCGCGCGAGCCTCGTCTTGCCGGCGCCATAGCGCGGCGCGCGCACGAAGAGCACGAGATGCCGCGACGCCCTCATCCGTAGAGCCGCGCAATGGTTTCCGCGCGTACGCCCAGGCGGTGGAGCGCGAGACAGGCGAGATTGCGCAAGCCACGCTTAAGATAGCCCTCGCGCTCGTAGCGCATGGCCGAGGTCAGCGCCTCTGTCTCCAGGAAGACGAGGCGGCGCCTGCCGATGCGCCGGATGAGCTCGACGTCCTCCATGATCGGCAGCGGCGGGTGGCCGCCGAGCGCGTCATAGAACGGCCGCGAGATGAGCAGCGCCTGATCGCCGTAAGGAAGTCCCAGCGCGCGGGCGCGCCATGCCGCCGCCCGCTCGATCATACGGGCGGACCGGCGCTCCGAATCGAGCGCCAGGCGATAGACGGCCGCGCGCTCGGCGTTCCCGGGATCGGCGATGAAGGCCTGCGCCTCCCGATACCAGCCCGGCCCGAGCCGCGTGTCGGCATGGAGGAAGAGCAGCCAGGCGCCCAAGGCGTGGCTCGCGCCGAGCCGCAGTTGCGTGCCCCGGCCGCGCCGCCCCTCGACCACCCGCGCGCCGAGGCCCGCGGCGAGCTCCGGCGTGCCGTCGCCCGAGCCGCCGTCCGCGACCATGATCTCGAGCGTCGCTCCCGCCTCGCCCCTGAGCGCGCGAATC
>CAZVZP010000077.1:0-11518 GCA_964631625.1 uncultured Hyphomicrobiales bacterium
GACCCGCGGCTCCAGGACGCACCCTGGCACACGGTCGATGGCAAGCACTACGGCGTGCCCTATCAGTGGGGCTCGAACCCGCTGATGTACAACACGAACGTGTTTGCGACCCCGCCCGAGAGCTGGAACGTCGTGTTCGAGGAAATGACGCTGTCCGATGGACAGTCGAACAAGGGTCGTGTCGAGGCCTACTACGGCGCGATCTACATCGCGGATGCGGCGCTCTATCTCATGCAGGCGAAGCCCGAGCTCGGCATCGAGGATCCCTATGCGCTCGATCAGGCGCAGTTCGACGCCGTTACCGAGCTTCTGCGTCAACAGCGCGATCTCGTCTTCAAGTACTGGAGCGATCCGGCGGCGCAGGTCGAGGACTTCACGAACGAAGGCGTCGTCGCCTCGCCCTCCTGGCCCTATCAAGTCAACCTGTTGGTCGCCAACGGCCAGCCGATCGGCTCGACGATTCCGGCGGAGGGGGCCACGGGCTGGGCCGATACGACGATGATGCATGCGGACGCACCGCATCCCAACTGCGCCTACCGGTGGCTCACCCACTCTCTCAATGCCAAGCTCCAGGGCGATCTCGCCGCGTGGTTTGGCAGTGTTCCGGTGGTTCCCGCGGCCTGCGAGGGCAACGAGCTCCTGGGCGATAAGGGGTGCCAGACCAACGGCATCGAGTACTTCGACCGCATCAGCTTCTGGCGCACGCCGGTCGCGGAGTGCGGCGAGGGCCGGACCTGCGTGCCGTACAAGGATTGGGTCAGCGCCTATCTGGCGATTCAGGGCGGCCAGTAAGCATGGCTGGCGGAGCGGGTCGGACGCGCGTGTCCGGCCCGCTCGGCTGCCCGCAAATTTCATTCCCGCGCTGGATGGCATCGGCAATTTCAAGATGTCCGTCCCCGAAGCTCGCTGACTCGTTGCCATGAACGAACTCCGGGTGCCTGCGGTTGCGTTCCGAAACGTGAGCCGGCGCTACGGCGGCGTGCTCGCGCTCGACGCGGTCAGCTTCGAGATCGAGAACGGCGAGTTCTTCACGTTCTTGGGGCCGTCGGGCTCGGGCAAGACGACGTGCCTGCGCCTGATCGCCGGCTTCGATCAGCCGAGCGGCGGCGAGGTCTGGATCCAGGGGCGCCCGGTCGCCGGCGTGCCGCCCTACGAGCGCGACGTCAACACCGTGTTCCAGGACTACGCGCTGTTTCCGCACATGACGGTCGGCGAGAACATCGCCTTCGGCCTCATGATCCGCAAGGTTCCGCTCGCCGAGCGGCGCCGGCGCGCCGAGGAGATGCTCGAGATGGTGGCGCTGGGCGGACTGGCCGAGCGCAAGCCCTCGCAGCTCTCGGGCGGCCAGCGCCAGCGGGTCGCGCTCGCGCGCGCGCTGATCAATCAGCCCAAGGTGCTGCTGCTGGACGAGCCCTTGGGCGCGCTCGATCTCAAGCTTCGGGAACAGATGCAGGTCGAGCTCAAAGCCATTCAGCGGCAGGTCAAGATCACCTTCGTCTATGTGACCCATGATCAGGGCGAGGCCTTGAGCATGAGCGACCGCGTCGCGGTGATGAACGCCGGCCGGATCGAGCAGATCAGCCCGCCGGCCGAGGTCTACGAGCGGCCCGCGAGCCCGTTCGTGGCGAGCTTCGTGGGCATTTCGAATCTACTGGAGGGTGAGGCGGCGCGCGCGATCACGGGCTCGCCCGAGCCGCTGCTCATCCGCCCGGAGAAGATCGTTGTCGTGGAGGCCGGGGCCAGCGTGCCGGCTGGGGCGTGCTCCGTCGACGGGCAGATCGAGACGGTGCTTTATCTAGGCGCAAGCACGCGTTACGAGGTGATGCTTCCGCTTGGGATCAGGTTGATCGTGGTCGATCAGAATCGCGCGATCAGTGCGATCTCGGCCTCGGCGATGCAGGGCAAGGCCGTGCGGCTGTGGTGGCAGCGCGAGCACGGCCAGCGGCTGGGCGCGGCGCCTCCGTCGCGATGACGGCACGCGTGGATTCGTTTGGTCCTGCGGCGCCGCGCGGCGGCGTTCTCGGAGTGCTCTCGACCTATCTCTATCGCCGCCCCGGCCTCGTTCTGTTGCTCCTGCTCGCGCCGCCGCTCCTCTGGCTCGGCGTGATCTACCTGGGCTCGCTCTTCTCGCTCCTTGTCCAGAGCCTGTTCTATCTCGATTATTTCACGGGGCAAGTCGTCTACGAGCCGACGCTCGAGACCTACGCCGAGCTGTTCTCCACGGCCAATCTCGCGGTGATCTTGCGCACCGTGGCCATGGCGGCGACGGTCACCGTGCTGTGCGGCGTGATCGCGTTTCCGCTCGCCTATTACATGGCGCGCTACACCACCGTGCGCACCAAGGCGGTGTTCTATCTCGCGGTCATGCTGCCGCTGTGGTCGAGCTACCTCGTGCGGGTCTATGCCTGGAAGCTGATCCTCGCCAATGAGGGGGCCGCGGTCTGGCTGCTCGACGGCATCGGTCTGGGCTGGCTGCTGAGAGGCCTTCTCGAGGTTCCGGTCATCGGCGGGCCGTCGTTGTCGGTGTCCTATATCGGCACCTGCACGGTGTTCGTCTATATCTGGCTGCCCTACATGATCCTCCCCATCCAGGCGGCGCTCGAGCGCGTGCCCCAGCCGCTCTTGGATGCCGCGGCCGACCTCGGCGCGCGGCCGCGCGAGACGTTCCGCCACGTGATCTTTCCGCTCGCGATCCCGGGCATCGCGGCGGGCTCGATCTTCACGTTTTCACTCACGCTTGGCGATTACATCATCCCGGGGTTGATCGGCAGCTCGCGGCCCTTCATCGGCCAGGTCGTCTACATCCAGCAGGGCACGGCGGGCAACCTGCCGCTCGCCGCCGCCTTCGCCGTGGTGCCGATCGTCATCATGGGCGTCTATCTCACCCTCGCCAAGCGTCTGGGGGCATTCGATGCGCTCTGATTCGAACGGGCGGCGCGCGGGCCTCGGGCTCAAGCTCGCGGCGGGGGCGGGGCTTCTGTTCCTCAACCTGCCGCTCGCCTTCATTCTGCTGTACGCCTTCACCACCGAGGACCGCACCTACGCCTTCCCGCCGCCGGGCCTGACGCTCAAGTGGTTCGCCGTGGCGTGGAACCGGCCCGACATCTGGCAGGCGTTGGGCCTCACGGTAAAAGTGGCCGTGGCGGCGACCGCGCTCGCGCTTATTCTGGGCACGCTCGTGGCGATGGCGCTCTACCGCTTCCGTTTCTTCGGCCGGGAATCGGTCACTCTTCTCATCCTGCTGCCGATCGCGCTGCCTGGCGTGGTGACCGGGATCAGCCTGCGCTCGGCCTTCGCGTTCGGCGATATTCCGTTCAGCTACTGGACCATCGTGCTGGGTCACGCGACCTTCTGCATCGTCGTCGTCTACAACAACGTGATCGCGCGCCTTCGGCGCAGCTCGCCCGCGCTCGTCGAGGCCGCGATGGACTTGGGCGCCAACAGCTTCCAAACCTTCCGCTACGTGGTCCTGCCCAACGTGGCGACCGCGCTCTTGGCGGGCGGCATGCTGGCCTTCGCGCTCTCGTTCGACGAGGTGATCGTCACGACGTTTACCGCGGGCCAGCAGGAGACGCTGCCGATCTGGATGCTGAGCGAGCTCTTGCGGCCGCGCCAGAGGCCGGTGACGAACGTGGTCGCCGTGTTCGTCATCGCGGTGACGTTCATTCCCATCCTCACCGCCTATTGGCTCACGCGCAAAGGCCAGGAGTCGGAAGGCTCGGGGAAGTAGGGGACTTTGGCATCAAGCTAACCGTCGGATAGAAAATCTAACGGCTATCCAAGAAACCAGCACGCATCATTGGATCGCGAATCGGTGGGTGCTACGAAGTGACGCGCTTTATCGTCCCACTTGGCGCGACAGCGATGAGCACGCGGTGTGGGCCGTCGGCCTTTTCCTTTTTCCATTTATTTATTCGGCGGTGTCCGTCGAGGAGCATTTCAACAGTCCCACGTCGGACGATCAGAATAGGCGCATCAAGGCTGGATGGCTCTAAATCGCGTGCGGAGTTCAGATTAGGCAGTGATGCCAGGGCGTTCAGCGGGCGCTGGTGCTGCTGGACACCAAATTCGTGAAAGGAAATCCGCTGTATGTCCGGCCAAATTTCATGTAACAGGCGCCAAAAGGTGTCCTCGCACGTGTGTCCTTTCTTCGCGTGATAGCACACGCACTCGAGGTATTCTCTATGTAGGCTGTTGTTATCCATGTTCGTCTGCTTTCGCCGCCTCCCAGGCGGCGTCGAGCTCTTCGGGGCTCGCGTCCTCGAGCTTTTTTCCTTGGGCGGCGAAGGCCTCCTCCATGGCGCGGAAGCGGCGCTCGAACTTCCAGTTGGTGCCGCGCAAGGCCGCCTCGGGATCGACTTTGAGGTGGCGCGCCAGGTTGACGCAGACGAACAGCAGATCGCCCAGCTCGTCGGCCAGTCGCTCCGGGCTCTCGCCTTGGCGCAGCGCCGACCTAAGCTCGGCCAGCTCCTCGGCCAGCTTGTCGAGCACCGGCGCGGCCGCGGGCCAATCGAAGCCCACGGAGCCTGCGCGCTTCTGCAGCTTGAGCGCGCGCAAGAGGGCAGGGAAGCCTTTGGGCACGTCGTCGAGCAGGCTCGGCCTGGCTCCTGAGCGCTTCGCCTTGGCCTGCCGCTCCAGCGCCTTGTGCGCCTCCCAAGCCTGGGTCTGAGCCTCGGCGTCCGCGATCGTGGCATTGCCGAAGACGTGGGGGTGGCGCCGCTCCATCTTGTCGCTTAGGGCCCTGGCCACCTCGGCGAAGTCGAAGGCTCCTTGCTCCTCGGCCATGCGCGCGTGGAACACCACCTGGAACAGCAGGTCGCCCAGCTCGTGCTTGAGCATCTCAAGGTCGCCCTCGGCGATGGCCTCGGCCACCTCGTAGGCCTCCTCGATGGTGTAGGGCGCAATGGTCTTAAAGCTCTGCTCGCGATCCCAGGGGCAGCCTCGCTGCGGATTGCGCAGCCGAGCCATGACGCGGAGCAGCCGCTCGATCTCGGCCTTGGGGTCGAGCTTGCGTTCGCTGTTCACGAGCCACGCGGCTCGGGGCGGCGACTGGCTGGAGCCGATCTCGGCCGGGAAGCCAACGTTGGCCGGCCCGAGTCGATAATCGCATAAGATATATTATGGAAAATATTGGCGCGGGCTTTAGCGTAGGATGTCGAGAAAATAATTGCCTTCATTCCAATGCGATACACGGCCTTGCTGCCGTTCCGCAGGAATTTCTTCGGCGGCGCAGAAGCCGCAACCATATTGGTGGTCATCCCTCCAGCACCATGCCGTCGTAGGCCGGCTCGACCCCGGGCGGGCACATCGCAACGAGCTCATCGTAGTCGAGCCGATGCGCCATGTGTGTGAGCACGGCGCGCTTGGGCGCCACCCGCTCGATCCAGCCGAGGGTCTGGCTCAGGTGCGAATGAGTCGGATGGGGCACGATGCCGGCGCAGTCGACGATCCACAGCTCCACGCCGCGCAGCGCCTCGAAGGCCGTCTCGGACAGCTCCTTGACGTCCGTGGAATAAGCCGCGGAGCGGAAACGAAGCCCGAGCGTGGTGAGCGGCCCGTGGCCCTGCTCGAAGCTCGAGAACTCGAGGCCGCCGACGGCGAAGACCCGGCCCGGCTCGATGAGCTTGAGATCGAGGCTCGGCGCGAGCCACGGCGCGGCCGCATCGGGCGCTCTGCAGGCGTAGCCGAAGCGACTTCGGATTTCGTCCAAAGTCTCTTGCGTTCCAAAGGCTGGAATTGACTTCTTCATGTGATAATTGAGTGGACGCAGATCGTCGATGCCGTGCAGATGGTCAGCGTGGCTGTGGGTGTAGACGACGCCGTCGATGGCGTTGACGCCTGCGTCGAGCAGCTGGGCCCTGAGGTCCGGCGAGGTATCGACGAGCACCCGGCGGCCCCCATCCTCGAACAGGATCGAGGCGCGCCGGCGCCTGTTCCGGGGCTTGCCCGAAAGACAGACCGGGCAGGCGCAGCCCACGATCGGCACGCCGCTCGACCAGCCGCAGCCCAGGATCGTGATCTTCATCGCGGACCCAAGTCTTGCGGCGGCCGCGCCTTGGCGAACAAGCGAAAGAAGTTCGTCGTCGTGGCCCGGGCCAGGGCGTCGAGCGGAACCCCGAGGAGCGCCGACAGCCGCTCTCCCGTATGGACGAGAAACGCCGGCTCGTTGGTCCTGCCGCGCATGGGCACGGGCGCGAGATAGGGCGCGTCGGTTTCGATCAGGAGGTGCTCGAGCGGCAGTTCGCGGACCACGGCGCGCAGCTCCTCGGCGTTCTTGAAGGTCACGATGCCGGCGAGAGAGACATAAAAGCCGAGGCCAATCGCTCCCAGGGCGAGCCGGCGCGTGGTCGAGAAGCAGTGGATCACGCCGCCGAATGGCCCCTGCTCCATCTCGTCCGCCAGCACCCGCAGCGTCGCTTCATCGGCGCCCCGGCTATGCACGATCACCGGCAAGCCGCTCGCGCGCGCCGCTGCGATATGGCTGCGAAAGCTCTGCTCCTGCAGCGGCCGGGGGCTGCGGTCGTAATGGAAATCGAGCCCGCTCTCGCCAATCCCGATCACTTTGGCATGCGCCGCGAGCTCGACGAGCCGACCGACGCTCGCCGGCGGCTCTTCGGCCACGTGATGGGGATGGATGCCGACCGAGCACCAGACATCCTCGTGCGCTTCCGCCAGCGCGCGGACTCGGGGGAATTCGTCGAGCTTGGTCGAGATCGTCTGCAGCGTCGCCACGCCCGCGCCGCGGGCTCGGCTCAAGACCCCCTCGAGGTCGGAAGCCAGCTCCGGGAAATCCAGATGGCAGTGGCTATCGACCCACATCGCGCGCCTCCCGATACGGCGCTCAACGGCCCGCCGGCTCGTCCCCGGCGTAGCGCGGAAAGATCGGTCGAGGCACCGGCAGGACGGTGCCGGCCTTGAGCGCTCCGGCCGCGGGAAAGCCGTCGAAGTCGCGCCGCTCGGCGGGCACGGCGAGCTGATCCAAGAGGCGCGATGCCGAATCGGGCACGAACGGCTGCGCGAGGAGCGCGAGCCGTCGGATGACCTCGGCGAGCACCTGGAGCACCGCGCCCATGCGCGCGGGATCCGTTTTGCTCAGGGCCCAGGGGGCCTGCTCGTCCACGTAGCGATTGGCCTCGGCCACGACCGCCATCAGCGCCTCGAGCGCCGCATGGAACTGCTGTTCGGCCAGCGCCTGGCGCATCGCCGGAAGCACGGCCGCGGCGCGCTCGAGCAGCGCGCGATCGCCGGGCAAGAGCGCGCTCGCCTCCGCCACCCGGCCGGCGCAGTTCTTGTTGATCATGGCGAGCACGCGCTGCGCCAGGTTGCCGAAGTCGTTGGCGAGCTCGTTGTTCATGCGCGCGATCATGGCGCGGTGGGAGAAGTCGCCGTCGTTGCCGAACGGCACCTCGCGCAGCAGGAAGTAGCGCACCTGATCGAGGCCGTAACGCCGAATGATCTCGAAGGGGTCGATGACGTTGCCGAGCGATTTCGAGATCTTCTGGCCTTCGTTGGTCCACCAGCCGTGGGCGAAGACGCGCTTGGGCGGCTCGAGACCGGCGCCCATCAGAAAGGCCGGCCAATAGACGGCGTGGAAGCGCAGAATGTCCTTGCCCACCATGTGAACCGCGGGCCAGAAGGTCTGAAACTCTTCGTTCGAGGTGTCCGGATAGCCCACGGCCGAGATGTAATTGGTGAGCGCATCGAGCCACACGTACATGACGTGCTTCGGATCATCGGGCACCGGGATGCCCCAAGTGAAGCCGGTGCGCGAAATCGACAGGTCCCTGAGCCCCTGGCGCACGAAGCTTACCACCTCGTTGCGCCGGCCCTCGGGCGCGACCGTACCCGGCTTGTCGTAATAGGCGAGCAGACGATCCCGCCAGCTCGAAAGCCGGAAGAAGTAGCTCTCCTCCTCGACCCATTCGACGGGCGCGCCCGTGGGCCCGAGCTTGGCACCGCCGGGCCCCTCGTTGATCTCGGACTCGGCGTAAAAGGCCTCGTCGCGCACCGAATACCAGCCGGCGTATTTGCCGAGGTAGATCTCGCCGCGCGCCTTGAGCTCGCGCCACAGCTGTTGCACCGAACGCACATGGCGCTCTTCGGTCGTGCGGATGAAGTCGTCGTTCGAGAAGTTCATCGCGTGGGTGAGCTCGCGAAAGCGCTGAGACACGCGCTCGACGAAGGCCCGGGGCGCCTCGCCTGCGGCGCGCGCCGATTTCTCGACCTTCTGGCCGTGCTCGTCGGTTCCGGTCAGGAACTTGACTCGCTTGCCGTCGAGCCGCATGAAGCGCGCGAGCACGTCGCAGGCGAGCGTCGTGTAGGCGTGCCCGACGTGCGGCAGATCGTTCACGTAATAGATCGGCGTCGTGATGTAAAAGGCGTCGCTGCGGGACATTTTTCTTACAGTTGTTTGCGACGGCGGGAGCCGGGGCGAGGGTCGTTCGTCAGGGCGCGGCCCGACCCTGGGCCGCCCGCTCGAGGCTCAAGAAGGCGCTCAGCACGATCTGCTTCCGGTCGAGGTTGTAGCGTTCGGCGTCGGTGAGAGCCGCGGACAATTTCTCCCACAGGGCCACCCAGCGATCAAGCGGAGCCGCGCCCAGGAGGCGCTGCGCGAGCTGCCGTTCGCCAGGCACCACCTCGGGCAGCCACTCCCCGGTTGCGCCCTGACGCACCAGGCGAGCGAGCCACCAGAGCACGAGCTCGAGCAGGCGCCGCGACGCGCCGGTGCCCCGCCCGCGCGGGCTCGCGCGCGCGGCCAGCGCATGCACCGCAGCCGTCTTAAGCTCGGGCAACTCACCGATAAGCCGGAAGACGGCGCCGAACAGCTCGGCCCCCTCCTCCTCCGCCAGCTCGATCGCCTGTCCCGGGCTGCCATCGGCGATTGCGGCCAGGGTGCGCGCGGCGTCGCTCGTGAGCTCCGGACGGTGCAGCCGCAGCAGCCGCTCGATCTCGGATGTGCCGACGGGCCGCAGCGCAAGGCGCCGGCAGCGGGAGCGCAGGGTCGCCAAGAGCGCGCTCGGATTCTCGCTCAACAACAGGAACACCACCCGTGCGGGCGGTTCCTCGAGCATCTTGAGCAGCGCGTTGGCCGCATGGCGGTTGAGCGCATCGGCCGAATCCACGATCGCCACGCGCCAGACGCCCACGCCGGGCGTGAGCGTCAGGAAGCCCACGAGCGGGCGCACCTCATCGACCGTAATCTCGCTGCGCGGGCGGCCGCGTTGCTCGTCGTAGCCGGGCTCGAGCACGAACAGGCCGCCGTGGCTGCCCGAGGCGATGCGCCGCCACAATCGGCTCTCGGGCGAAACGCCAAGGAGGCCTTTGGCCGGATCGAGCGCGTCTTTCTCGAAGGCGCCGTGCGCGAACACGAAGCGCGCGAAGCGGTAGGCAAGCGTCGCCTTGCCGACCCCGCGCGGGCCATGAATCAGCCACGCGTGCGCAAGCCGCCCGCTGTCCCACGCCTGGCGTAGCACGCGCTCGGCATCGTCATGGCCCACGAGCAGCGTCGCCGCCCGCGGCTCTGGAGCGCCGGCCGCGAGGGTGGGTTCTGCGTCAGCCATTGGGCAAACCGAGCCGGCGCTCGAGCGCGTTCATGATCGCCGCGTGCACCGCGCCCGGCTCGCCCTGCCCATCGATGAGCACGCAACGATCGGGCTCGCGCGCGGCGATGGCGTGAAAACCATCGCGCAGGCGCCGATGAAACTCGAGGCCCAAGGCCTCGTAGCGCGACGCCGTGGCACCGTCCCGATGCCGAGCGCGTGCCAGTCCCTCCTCCACGGGCAGGTCGAGGATGATCGTCAGATCGGGCTTGCGGCCTTGGCAAACGACAGCGTCGAGCCGATCGATGACAGCGAGCGAAAGGCCCTGTCCGTAGCCCTGATAGGCGCGGGTCGAATCCGTGAATCGGTCGCAAACCACCCACGCCCCGCGGCGCACCGCAGGCTCGATCGTGAACGTCAAATGCTCCGCCCGGGCGGCAAAATGAAGGAGTGCTTCGCTCAGCGCCGGCCACGGCACCTCGCTCGGCGCGAGCAAGAGCGCCCGGATGCGTTCGGCGTTCGGCGACCCGCCCGGCTCCCGCGTCAGCACGACGTCGAGCCCCTGGCGCGCGAGGGCCTGCGTAAGACGTGCGGCCTGGGTCGATTTGCCCGCGCCCTCCCCGCCCTCGAGCGTGATGAAGCGGCCTTCGGTCAACACCCGCCCTTCTCGGCGTCAGTTGGCCGGCGCGCTGCCGGCGGCCTCGGCGGGCGGCGTTGCCTGCGGCGCAGCCTTCTCGCTCCGGCCCCACAGCAGGTGGCCGAGTACGGTGCCGAAGCGCTCGAAGCGCGATCGTTCGGCGACATCGGCTCCGGCTTGCAGCGGCACCTCGAGTGTCGGGCGTTGAGGCACGCTCACGACCAGGCGGCCGATTTCCTGTCCGAGAGCGATGGGCGCCGGAACCGGCCCGTCGTAAACGACGGCGACCTTGAGCCCGGGGCGGTCGCTCCTTGCCAGCGTGACGCCGAGGCCTTGCCCAATGACGAGCGGCACGCTCGCCGACGCGCCGAGCCAGACCTCGGCATCGATCACGGTCTCGCCAGCCTTGAACAGCGCGTAGCGCTCGAACTCGCGGAAGCCGTACTCGAGCAGGCGCTCGGTCTCCTGCGAGCGCGCATTGACGCCGTCCAGGCCCTGCACAACGGCGATCAGGCGGCGCTCGCCGCGTATCGCGGAAGCCGCGAGACCATAGCCCGAGAGCTCGGTATGACCCGTCTTGAGGCCGTCGGCGCCGAGATTCTTGTAGAGCAGCGGATTGCGGTTGCCTTGCTTGATGCCGTTGTAGACGAACTCGAGCTCGGCGAACATCGGATAGTATTCGGGAAAGTCGTGGATGAGGCGCCGCGATAGCTCCGCAATGTCGCGTGCCGACATGAGGTGGCCGTCCTCGGGCCAACCGGTCGAGTTGAGGAAATGGCTGCCGGAAAGGCCGAGCTCCTGCCCCTTGGCGTTCATCGCCTCGGCGAACGCCTGCTCGCTGCCGGAGATCCCCTCCGCCAGGACCATGCAGGCGTCGTTGCCCGATTGTACGATCACGCCGCGCAAGAGATCATCCACGCGCACCGCGGAGCCGAGCTCCACGAACATCTTGGAGCCACCCGTGCGCCAGGCCTGCTCGCTCACCCGGAAGCTGTCGTCGAGACTGATACGCCCCGTCTTCAGCGCCTCGAAGACGAGATAGACGGTCATCAACTTGCTCATGGACGCGGGCGGCGTCGGGACATCGGCGTTGTGCTCGAAGAGCACCGTGCCCGTCTCGTCGTCGATCAGGATAGCCTCGCGCGCCGTAGTCTCGAAGCTCGCGGCCGCCCCGGTCTTTGAGCTCGGGAACGCAAGCAGGGCGAGGACGGCGCAGACCATGGCGAGAGAGCGCGCCGGCATTCGCATCGAAGATCTCATCATGGCGCAGCAGTCATTGGGATCCATCCTAGTGGTCTCGTTTCAACACATGAGTCCCCGATGACCCTCATCCTTCGAGACG
>CAZVZP010000078.1:0-994 GCA_964631625.1 uncultured Hyphomicrobiales bacterium
GGCCCTCATCCTGAGGGCGAGCGCAGCGAGCGTCTCGAAGGATGAGGGTCATCGGAAACTCATGTGTTGAAACGAGGCATCTAGCGGTTAGAGAGCAGCGGCAGCGACAGCGTGAGAAGAAGCGACTCGGTTCCCGGGTTCTTTTCGTGAAGGCCGGCGTTCGAGATGTGGTGGAAGGCGAGGCCGATGCGCGTGCGATCGGCAAACCGGTAGGCGAACTCGACCCCGGTGCGGAACTGGAACACGCCGCCCAGGTCCTTGCTGTCGCCCTGCCGATAGCCGCCCATGGTCGCCTGGGGCGTCAGCACGAAATGCTCGCCGACGGCAAGGTCGAGGCCGAAGCCGCCGTAGCCGAAGATGCCCCCGTCGGTGTTGGCGAGAATCCCGACGATCGGCGTGAGCCACAAGGGGCGCTGGACGAAGCGATACTCGAGGCGGAACTCGCCGGAGGTGAAGTCGTCGTTGATGTCGAACGCGCCCGCCCCGAGCGTGATGACATCGGTGCCCTCGGAGATGCCGATGCTGACGCCATCGGGATCGGGCCCCTCGGCCCAAGCCGCGGATGCCCAGGCCGAGAGCACCAGGGCCAATAACAGAGCAACCTGCCGGCGCACCGGATCCCCCCTTCGCTGCCCAGGCCCGGAACGGGACGACGCTTCCACGCCTCCGTTCCCGCCTCTTGGCTCCACGCCCCAAATTGCGCCCCGGAGTGTAATGGGATTTGCCCGGGACGCAAACGGGGGCTCCCGCACGTGGGGGGCTGCCACATTGCTGCCACCGAGGGTTACCATGCTGCCCCGATGCGGATCGCGCTCTGCCTGCTTCTGCTCTTCGCCGCGCCGAGCGCGGCTTGGGCGCTCGAGCCGGGCGGCGAGGGGCGCTGCGTTGCGGTCATCGACGGCGATACGTTGGTGCTCGAGGACGGACAAGAGGTGCGTCTCGTCGGCATCCAGGCACCGAAACTGCCGCTCGGGCGTCCCGATGTTAAGGCTTG
>CAZVZP010000078.1:1013-11484 GCA_964631625.1 uncultured Hyphomicrobiales bacterium
TCGCCGAGGAGGCCAAAGCGGCGCTCGAGAGGCTCGCGCTCGGAGAGAGCCTTAAGCTCGTCTTCGGCGGCCGGCAAACGGACCGCCACGGCCGCCTGCTCGCGCATCTTTACGGCGCGAACGGCGAGTGGCTGCAGGGCGAGCTGCTCGAGGCCGGTCTCGCGCGCGTCTACAGTTTTGCGGACAACCGCGCGCTCATTACCGAGATGCTCGCCCTCGAAGCCGAAGCGCGCGCCGCAGGCCGGGGCATCTGGGCCGAGCCCTATTATCGCATTCGCACGCCCGACGAGGCCGCGGCCCACGTCGGCAGCTTCCAGCTCGTCGAGGGCCGGGTGGTCGATGCGGCGCTGGTCAAGGGCAAAGCCTATCTCAATTTCGGCGCCGACTGGCGCACCGACTTCACCGTGGCGCTGCCCGCGCGCGCGCTCAAGCTGTTCGAGGGTGCGGGACTCGATCCCGAAGCTTTCGAGGGCCGTATCCTGCGGGTGCGCGGCTGGATAAAGTCGTTCAACGGCCCGATGATCGAGGCGACCCATCCGGAGCAAATCGAGGTGCTGTCATGACGCATGGCGGTTGGCACTCGCGCGTTCTGGCGCTCGTCGTCGCCGGCGCGCTGGCGCTCGGCGCGGGCGGCTGCACGGTCAATCCGGCGACTGGCGAGGAATCTTTCGCGCCGTTCATGTCGCCCTCCGACGAGATCGCCGTCGGCCGCGAGGAGCATCCCAAGGTTCTCGAGGAGTTCGGCGGCGCCTATAGCGACGGCGGGATCGCGACCTACGTCACGAGCGTGGGCCGCCTGCTCGCGGCAACCTCCGAGATGCCCAAGCTGCCGTTCGTCTTCACGGTGCTCGACAGCCCGGCCGTCAACGCCTTCGCGCTGCCGGGGGGCTATGTCTACTTCACGCGCGGGCTCATGGCGATCGCCAACAGCGAGGCCGAGCTCGCCGCGGTCATCGCCCACGAGATCGGTCACTTGACGGCCCGCCATACGGCGCAGCGCTACAGCCAGTCGGTGCTCGCGAACCTGGGGCTTGCCGTGCTGGGCGCCGCGACCCAGAGCTCGGCGGTGAGCCAGCTCGCCAACGTCGGCGCGAGCCTCTATCTCCTCGGCTATTCGCGCGGCCAGGAGAGCGAAGCCGACCGGCTCGGCATCCGTTATCTCGCGCGCGCCGGCTACGATCCGCGCGCCATGGCCAGCATGCTGATGCAGATCGAGGCCGAGGATGCCCTCTCGGCGCGCCTCGCCGAGAAGGAGGGCACGGCGAAGCCGCCGGAATTTCTGAGCACTCATCCGCGCACGGAGACCCGAGTGGCGGAGGCCGCGAGCGCCGCCCAAGCCATCCCCAACCGGCCGAGCGCCTGGGATCGGGAGATTTATCTCAAGCGTCTCGACGGCTTCTTGTGGGGCGATTCGCCGGAGGAGGGCTTCATCAAGGGCCGCGTGTTCGCGCACCCCAAGCTGCTGTTCCGCTTCGAGGCGCCGCCGGGCTTCCGGCTGCAGAACAGCGCCGAGGCGGTCGTCGGCGAGCACAAGAACGGGGCGGCGCTGATCTTCGATTCCGATTCGATCTCGGCCAATCAGAGCATCGCCTCCTACCTCGTGAACGATTGGGCGCAGGGCGCCCGTCTCGACGGCGCCGAAGAGATCGAGCTCAACGGCATGAACGCGGCCACCGCGCGCACGCGGGTCGGAATCGAGGGCCGGCCCTACGACGTCCGGCTGGTTGCGATCCGCTTCGATCCCCGCACGGTCTACCGCTTCGCCTTTCTAACGCCGCCCAACGCGACGACGGCGATGAGCGAGGACTTAAGGCGCGCGACCTACAGCTTCCGGCGCCTATCGCCCCAGGAGGCGGCGGCGCTCAAGCCGCGCCACCTCGAGATCGTGAGCGTGCGTGCGGGCGACACGCCGGAGAGCCTCGCTCGGCGCATGGCGGTCGAGGATTATCCGCTCGAAACCTTCCGGGTGCTCAATGGGCTTAACCCCGGCCAAGGGCTCGAGCCGGGCGCGCTCGTCAAGATCGTCGTGGAATAGCCTAAGGGCGGCGCAAGAAGCGTCCGGGCGAGAGCACGGCAGGCGCAAGCCCGGCGCGCGCGAGCGCGGCTGGCGGCTCCCGGCCCGCAATCAACGCCGCGCCCATCTGGCCGAGCGCGGGCGAGGTCATGATGCCGTAGCCGCCCTGTCCCGCGAGCCAGAACAGGCCGGGCACCTCGGGATCGAAGCCCACGACCGGCGTGCGGTCGGGCGCGAAGGTGCGCAAGCCCGCCCAGCGGCGTGTCAGGCGCCGGAGCTCGGCCGTCGTTGCCTGCTCGATGCGGTCGGCCCCGATCGCCACGTCGAGGTCCTCGGGCTGGGCATCGCAGGGCGGGCTCGGCGTCTCATCGCAAGGCGAGCCCATGAGCAGCCCCGATTGCGGCTTGAAGTAGAACGCCTCCTCGGCGTCCTCGACGAGTGGCCAGGCGCGCGCCTCCATGCCCTGGGGCGCGGCGAACAGGAAGGCGGTGCGGCGCAAGGGCGCAAGGCCCACCGGCCGTGCACCCGCCAAACGCGCGAGATGATCGCACCATGCGCCGGCAGCCAAGACGACGACCTCGGCCTTGAGCGGCGCGCCGCCCGTGGTTGCGTGCCAAGCCCCGTCGATGCGCTCGAGCGAACGGACCTCCGTATCGACGAGGAGGCGCGCCCCCCGCTTCTTCGCCCCGCGCAGGAAGCCCTGATGGAGCGCGTTGACGTCGAGGTCCTGAGCGTCCGGCTCGACGACCGCGGCCGCGACATAACCCGCGTCGAGCATCGGACAAAGCGCCAGCGCCTCATCGCGGCTCGCGCGGCGCACGCTCGGAACGAGGCTCGCGCTCTCGGCGTAGACGCGCTCGAGAGCCTCGCCCTGATCCGCCCGCGCGATGAAGAGCACGCCGCGCGGGCTCGTGAGCGGCGTCTCCGAAAAGTCGGCAGGCGGTCGTTCGAAGAAGGCACGGCTGGCAACGGTGAGTGCCCGAATGGGCTCGTTGCCGTAGGTCTCCGTATGCATCGCTGCGGAGCGGCCGGTGGTGTGATAACCCGGCGCATCCTCGCGCTCGGCCAGGACGACCGAGGCATCGGGGCTCAGGAAGTAGGCCGCGGATGCGCCGGCGATCCCGGCGCCGATGATCAAGACGTCGCACGACTCCGTCACGGAGCGGGACTTTAGGAGGGTCGCCGGCGGCTCGCAAGGCGGGGGCCGCCGGCGGATCGGATGGGTCGCGCGCCGTTACCCGTCGGGCAGGAGGTCGGACGGATCGTCGGTGTTCTTTTCGAGCGAGGCGCGCAGCTTCTCAAGCGCCCGGTGCTCGATCTGGCGCACGCGCTCCTTGCTGATACCCAGTTCCTTGCCCAGCTCCTCGAGGGTGACCGTCTCTTCGCGTAGACGCCGCTCGCCGATGATCGTGCGCTCGCGCTCGTTGAGCTCCTTCAGGGCAGCGTCGAGCCAGCGCGAACGCGCCTTCGCATCGCCCATGCCGATGACCACCTCTTCGGGCAAGGGACGCGTGTCGGCGAGGAAGTCCTGCCATTCGTCCTCGCTCGCTTCGCCCACGGCTAGGTTGAGCGACTGGTCCGGATTCTGGAGCCTCGCCTCCATCTCCCCGACTTCCGCCACCGAAACGTTGAGCGCCCGGGCGATCTTCTCTTTCGCCTCCGGATCGAGCGGGCCGTCGACGTAGCCCTCGATGCTCGCGCGCAGCCGCCGCAGGTTGAAGAACAGCGACTTCTGCGAGGCCGTGGTGCCCGTACGCACGATCGACCAGTTGCGCAGGATGTAGTCCTGCATGGCGGAGCGAATCCACCACGTCGCATAGGTCGAAAAGCGGATGTCGCGTTCGGGCTCGAAGCGCTTCGCCGCCTGCAAAAGCCCCACCGCGCCTTCCTGGACGAGATCGCCCATGGGCAGGCCATAGTTGCGATAGCGGGCCGCGAGGCTCACCGCGAGCCGCGTGTAGGCCAGAATCAGCTCGTGCAGAGCGGACTCGTCGCCCTGATCGCGCCAGCGGCGGGCGAGCTCGAACTCGCGTTCGCGCGACAGGAGGGGCGTTTCGATCGCCTGCTTGATGAGGCGCCGGTTAGCCCTCTGGGTCTCGGTTCCGTCTGAGCGGGTCATGGCCTGCTTCCTTTTCGATGCGCCCCCGGCGCGGACCCCCGTCAACTTGGAAACATTATAAACTAACGGAAGCGCAATTGGAATATCTGTTTTTTTCTCACGCAAAGCCGATTCTGCCGCCGGGCACAGGACCGCTTTACCAAAGCCCAGCCCGGCGCCGTGTCGGTTCCGCGGCAGCCTCAAGACAGTTCGGGCGGAGGCCGGCGGCCTCCGCCCGAACACAACCCTTGCGGGATATGCCGGGGCGTCACGCTGCGCGCATCGCCTCCTCGAGCCGCTCCGCGGCGAGCGCCGGGTCGATCTTCTCGATCGCGGCGAACTCCCGCGCCAAGCGGTCGAGCGCCATGTCGTACATTTGGCGCTCGCTGTAGGACTGCTCCGACTGGCCGCGCGCCGGGCGCAGGTCGCGCACCACCTCGGCGATCGACACGGGGTCGCCGGAGTGGAGCTTGCTCTCGTACTCCTGGGCCCGGCGGCTCCACATCAGCCGGCGGGCACGCGCCGGCCGCTTGAGCGTCGAGATCGCCTTCTCCATCGCCTTGGGCGAGCTAAGCTTACGCACGCCCGCGCCCTCGGCCTTGGCCACCGGCACGCGCAGCGTCATCTTGTCCTTCTCGAAGGCGATGACGAAGCAGCGCAGCTTCAATTCCCCCACCACCTGATCCGCGACCCCCGCGACCCGGCCCACGCCGTGATCTCCTACCTTAAATGCTAGTTTTTCGGTCTTTTTCTTCGCTTTCACCAGTTGTTCTCCAAGGCAAGGCTCAGCCCTTCGGGCGCTCGATTGCGCCTCTCTCATTTCCCGGCCGCGGCCCCGTGTTCTGTGCACGCACCCTCCGCCCTTAGGGAAAGAGCCCCCCGCGCCAAAGCCCTATCTTTTCAGGACTTTAGCGGACGTCTTTCTGGGTTTGGTCCGTCTGCCGTGATGTCAAATATATAAATACCACGAGCCGGGGAAAAAAGACAGCCCGTTTGTCCCATTGACCGCTATCTAGCGGAAATCGGCTGGAAATTGACTAAAAATGAACCGAAACCGGCCGCCCTAGTGGTCTCGTTTCAACACATGAGTCCCCGATGACCCTCATCCTTCGAGACGCTCGGCTCGCGCTCGCCCTCAGGATGAGGGCCGATTTTGGGCCTCACCCTGAGGAGGCCCGAAGGGCCGTCTCGAAGGGTGAGGTCAGTCGCGGGTACCCAGTGTTCGATTTGCACCACTAGCTGCCCTTGCCCGGGTTGGGCGAGAAATGCGGCATCTTGTCCTTGACCTCCCGCCACTCGTCGGCGTCCGCCGGGGCCTCGCCCTTGCGGGTGATGTTGGGCCAAGCGGCCGCGTACTTGCGGTTGTGCTCGACCCATTCGGCCACGTCGCCTTCGGTGTCCGGCACGATCGCCTCGACCGGGCACTCGGGCTCGCACACGCCGCAGTCGATGCACTCATCGGGGTGGATGACGAGCATGTTCTCGCCCACGTAGAAGCAGTCCACGGGGCAGACTTCCACACAGTCCATGTACTTGCACTTGATGCACGCGTCTTTAACCACGTACGTCATCCGGTCTTGCGCTCCCTTGCCGGCCGAGGGCGCGCCGCGCCCCGCGCTGTCATAGCGTTTTCTCCTCGGAAGTCAAACCCAGCCGCTCGAGCACCCGCTTCTGCGCGGCGCCGCGCTCCCGATCGGAGACATAGATGAGGCCGCCGACCCGGCGCATCAAGTTGGCTTCGAAAACGTGCAGCACGCGATCGGAATAGACCAGCTCGAACAGCAGCTCGATGAGGGCGACGCGCTGCTCCGGTGTGTACCGGTCTTTGATCGCCTTGGCGTAGCGGCTCAACTCGGTGGTCTGGCTTTGCGTGCGCTCGGCCAGCTCGAGCAGCGTTGCCGTCTCGAGCTCGTCGAGCCCGAAATGGCGCCTCAAGCCCCCGGCGATGATCCTCCGTTCCGCGACTTCGTAGTTGGCGTCCAGCCGCGCCGCTTCGACCAGGAGCACGGCTACCGCGAGTTTGAGCTCCTCGTCGGCATCCGAGGGCGCCGGCGCTCCAACGGCGCCGCTCAAGAATTTGCGCAGTTTGTCAAGCATAGGGCTCCGATCTATAGGGCAGGGCGCGCCCCGATGACAACCGGGCCGCCCAATGAGGTCGTCACCCGGCGGGGGCGAGATCGACGTAGCACCCGGCGGCCTCGTGGGCGCTGCCGCGGCGCCCAGGCAATCCGCGCACTTCGACCACCCGGATCCGGTTGCCCTGGGCGAAGGTCAGCACATCGCCCGGCTTGAGCGCGAAATCGGGCTTTTCGGTGCGCACCCGGTTGACGCGCACGGCGCCCTCGAGGCACATGCGGCTTGCGCGTTCGCGCGTCTCGGCGAAGCGCGCGTAATAGAGCCACTTGTCGAGCCGCTGGCGCGCAGGCTCGCAGGGCTCTGCGATCAAGAGGGGGGCTCGCGCCGGGGTCGTTTGAGAGTGCCCAGCACCGTGAAGGGCGAAGCCCTGTCGGGGCGCCAAGCGCGCTCCTTGCGTTTCCCGCCGCGCCGCCCGCCCTCCCTCTGTTCACCGCGCGGCCCGAGGAAGCGCAAGCCGTCCTCGGTCTCGACCGGGCGAAAGCCCAGTGCCTGCAGGATCATGGGCAATGTATCGGGGCCGCAGCCTGCGCCCGCGAGCAGACTCGGCTCGAGCCCGATCGGCCCCTTGCGCGCGAGGCGCCGGGCCTCGGCGGCGATCCGCGCGGCGATGTCGGCGCGCACGGCGCGCGGCCCCAGAACCGTGTATCCGATGGCGCGGTAGAACGCCTCGGGCAGGGGCGCCTCGACCGGATGCGAAACGCGCTCCGGCGGCGGCACGGAAGCCGCCGGTTCATGGCCTGCGTGGGCGCACCACAGCAGTGCCCGCAGGCGGCGGCTCCTGGGCTTCGTCAGCGGGTGCAGGAAGACGTTGAGCCGCCCGAAGCGCACGCCGAAGCCGGCCAGTGCCGTGCGCGCCTCGTCATCGAGCGCATCCACCTGCTCGACCGCGCGCGCGCGCGGCAGCGTGCCCAAGGCCTCGACGAGCTGGTAGGCGAGGCCGCGGGCCGCGCCCTTGAGGGGCGAGCGGTCGAGGGTCACAAGGACCGCGAGCTCGCGCTCGATCAGGCGCTCGAGCCAGAGCATCAGACGACGGCGCACGCGCTCGCGCGCCGTGCCGTCCAACAGGTCGCTGCCGAAGACGGCAATGCGCGGGTTGAGCACGGAGGATCCGGCGGCGAGCCGCGCCACCGCGGCATCGCGCCACAGGATGCGGCCCTCGACATCGAGTGCGAAGGCCGAATCGTCCTCGGCGCACAGCTCCTCCACCCGTTGCGGCGCGGCGCGGGCCAGAATGCGCTGGGCGGCGGACTTGAGAGTGCGCACGCTGGCCTGATCCGACGCCGGGTCGAGCGCGAAGCGGAACCCCTCGATCCGGCCCACCACGTGGCCTTCGACCACGACGTCGCCCCCGCGCTTGATCGCACCCAAGAGCTCGCCGCTGCCGCGCATGCGGCGCACGAGATGGGCCGTGCGCCGATCGACGAAGCGCTGCGTCAGGCGCTCGTGCAAGCTGTCGGACAGCGTGTCCTCCAGCGCACGCGCGCGTTCCTGCCAGCCGGCGGCGTCCTCGAGCCACTCGGACCGGTGGGCGATGTAGGTCCAGGTGCGCACCGCGGCGATGCGCGCCGTGAGCGCATCGATGTCGCCGTCGGTGCGCTCGAGATGGGTCAGCTGCTGGGCGATGAAATCCCGGGGCAGGCGCGCCTTATCGTCCGAGAGATAGAGATAGACTCGCTTGAGGAGCTGGGCGTGGCTGTCGGCCGTGAGCTTGCGGAAATCGGGGACGCGGCAGACGTCCCACAAGAGGCGCACGGCGGCCGCGCCTTGGGCCCGCGTAGAGACCTCGGGATCGCGCGCAAGCAGTGCCAGCGCGATCGTATCGTCGGCGTCGGGCGCACGCACGAGCGCGGGCACGGGCGGGGGCGCCGCGAGGTCGCTCAAGAGCTCGGCGATCGAGCCGAAACGAAGCTCCGGACTGCGCCAATGGAGCGCGCGCAACGGCTCGAAGCGGTGGTTCTCGAGCGCCTCGATGAGCTCGGGTGCAAGCGGCCCCAACTCGGTGCTGGTGCCGAAGGTGCCGTCGTTCATGTGGCGGCCGGCGCGGCCGGCGATCTGCGCCATCTCGTGAACTTTGAGCCGGCGTACCCGTGTGCCGTCGAATTTGGTGAGCGAGGCGAAGGCGATGTGGCTCACGCCCATGTTGAGGCCCATGCCGATGGCATCGGTGGCGACCAGGTAGTCCACCTCGCCCGCCTCGAAGAGCGCAACTTGCGCGTTGCGCGTGCTGGGCGACAGCGCGCCCAAGACGACCGCGGCGCCGCCCCGGTGGCGCCGCATGAGCTCGGCGATGGCGTAGACCTCCTCGACCGAGAAGGCGACGATGGCGCTTCGCGGCGCCAGGCGCGTCAGCTTGCGCGGCCCCGCGTAAGTGAGTCGCGAGAAACGGGGGCGCGAGACGAACACCGCGTCGGGCACGAGGCGCTTGATCAAAGGCCTTATCGTCTCCGAGCCCAGGAACATCGTCTCTTCGCGTCCGCGCGCGCGGAGCAGCCGGTCGGTGAACACATGGCCGCGCTCGGGCTCGCCCGCAAGCTGGATCTCGTCGATCGCCAGGAACTCGACGCTCCGCTCGAGCGGCATCGATTCGACGGTGCACAGGAAATAGCGGGGGTTGGCGGGCAGGCGCTGCTCTTCGCCGGTGATGAGCGCTGCGGCCTTAACGCCCGCGCGCGCCACCACCCGGTCGTAGATCTCGCGCGCGAGCAGCCTCAAGGGAAAGCCGATCATGCCGGAGCGGTGGCCCAGCATTCGTTCGACGGCCAAGTAGGTCTTGCCGGTGTTCGTGGGCCCCAACACGGCGATGGGACGGCTCCGGCCGGGGAGGTAGGGACTCATGGCAAGAGATTCCCCCCTCGGCCGTCCCGATGCAAGCGCGCCCTCGGGCCTAGCGCTTGATCAACCAGAGGATGAGCGAGATGACGAGGCTCGCGATCAAGCCGCTCACGATCGGAAAGTAGAAACGGACGTGTTCGCGCTCGATCACGATGTCGCCGGGCCGCCGGCCGAAGCCGAGCTTGCCGAGGTAGGGCCAGAGGACGCCCAAGAGCACGAGGAGTGCACCAAGCGCGATCAGGGTGCGCGACATCGCGGGCCGTACCCTCTTCCCAACCGTGGCCGCCCAGGCGCGCGAAGGCGATCAACCCTTGACGCAGACGAGCGGCGTGAGGCGCGCGACTTTGTGCGCGAGCCCCGCCTCGTGGGCGGCATCGACCACCTGGCTTACGTCCTTGTAGGCGCCGGGTGCCTCCTCGGCAACGCCGCGGCTGCTCGGGCTGCGCACGAGGATGCCGCGCGCCGCGAGCTCGTCCACGACCTGGCGCCCCTGCCAGGTCTTGTAGGCCTGGTGCCGGCTCATGGCGCGGCCCGCGCCGTGGCAGGCCGAGCCAAAGGCAAGCCGCATGCCCCTCTCGGTGCCGACGAGGATGTAGGAGGCGGTGCCCATCGAGCCACCGATGAGCACGGGCTGGCCCACCCCTTTGAGCGCCTCGGGCAGGTCCGGGTGGCCCGGACCAAAGGCGCGGGTTGCGCCCTTGCGGTGCACGTGAAGCATCTTCGTGATGCCGTCGAGGCGATGCTCCTCCACCTTGCAGGTGTTGTGCGAGACGTCGTAGAGCAGCGAAAGCTGCGCCTTCGGGAACAGCTCGCGTACGACGGCTCGCGTCAGATGCGTGAGGATCTGGCGGTTGGCGAGCGCGCAGTTGGTGGCCGCCCGCATCGCGCCGAGATAGCGCTGGCCGACCTCGGAGCGGATCGGCGCGCAGGCCAGCTCGCGGTCGGGCAGCTCGATGCCGAAGCTCGCGGCCGCCACCGCCATCTCGCGCAGGTACTCGGTGCCGATCTGATGCCCGAGGCCACGCGAGCCGCAGTGAATGCTCACCACCGCGTCGCCTTCCCGAAGTCCGAAGGCCGAGGCTTTCGCCTCGTCGAACAGGCGCGCGACACGCTGCACCTCGAGGTAATGGTTGCCCGAGCCGAGCGTGCCCATCTCGTCGCGCTGGCGCTTCTTGGCCTGGGCCGAGACGCAGTCCGGGCGCGCATCCGCGACGCAGCCGTGCTCCTCGATGCGCTCGAGGTCCTCGAGCGTTCCATACCCCCGATCGACCGCCCAGCGGGCGCCGCCCGAGAGCATCGCGTCCATCTCGGGCCCGCCCAAACGAATCGTCCCGGTGCTGCCGAGCCCGGCCGGGATCTTGGCGAACAGCGCGTCGGCCAAGATCGGTTTC
>CAZVZP010000079.1:0-6910 GCA_964631625.1 uncultured Hyphomicrobiales bacterium
TCGGGCAGCCCGTCGGCCTTCTTGACCCGGGGCATGCGCCCTCGCGGCAGTCGGCTTTGCCGCTGCCTGAGACCGGCGGTTGGCGGGGCCTTTCCCCGCAGAGCTGTCGATCATGGCACCTTCGGGAGCCGCGCCGGCACCAACCAGTTCGGCCCGCAGCCGTGGCCACAGACCGCGTCG
The DNA here is from genome assembly GCA_964631625.1 of uncultured Hyphomicrobiales bacterium. Taxonomy (GTDB): domain Bacteria; phylum Pseudomonadota; class Alphaproteobacteria; order UBA828; family JAPUJA01; genus CAZVZP01. Next base: position 181 of record CAZVZP010000079.1, read on the forward strand.
GCTCCAGCGATTGTAGCGGTTGTAAACCGTCGTTCTTGGGCCGTATTCCTTCGGCAAGGCCCGCCATCGGCAGCCCTCCTTCAGCACCTAAAGGATGCCCCTGAGGAGGCGCCGATCGTCGTGCCGAACCGGCCCCGTGTGAACCTTCGGCAGATGCGGCTCGATGACCGCCCATTGCCGATCCGACAACCAATAAAGCGCCGACATGATCCGATACCTCCTGGCATCTTGAATCACGTCGCAGCGCCGATCTCAATTGGGTTCAGGCCCTAGAGCTCCGGGCCCCAGTCGGCGTGCTCGGGCAGCCCGTCGGTCATCTTGAGCCAGGGCATGCGCGTATCCGCGAAGATGTGATAGCCGGGCTTGACTGCGTCGGGGCGGTCGAGGCTGCCCACCGTCACGTCGAGTTCCTTTGCGCCATCGACGATGAACACCATGTGCGAGCCGCAAGCTCCGCAGAAATAACGCGTGGCGGGCGGCGTCGATTTAAGGCTCGCCGGCGTGCCCTTGGTCCAGGTCAGCGCCCCGCTGGGGAAGGTGATCCAGGTCACGACCGGAGCGCCCGAGGTGCGCCGGCAGATCGTGCAGTGACAGTGCATCACGCGCAGCGGCTCGCCATCCGCCCGATAGCGCACCTTGCCGCAGAAACAACCGCCTTCGTAAGCCATCGCTTGCCCTCCCTCATGACCGTGCCCGGTGAGCTCGCCGCCACCGATTCTTTGGCGCAGCTTAGAACCGGCGCAAGCCCGCATACAACGCGCAAGACCGGGCGGCCTGCGCCCGCGACCAGGGACCACCGGCGAACGCTATTCGGCCGCGTCCGGCGTCGCGGACAGAAGGCGCTCGCTCCCGATGACGCCGTCGGCTCGCAGCCGTTCGATCTCGGTTGCAGAACAGCCGATCTGTGCCAGGACCTCGTCCGTGTGTTCGCCGAGCTCGGGCGCGCCGCGGGTTAAGGCGCTGGGCGTCCCTTCGAAACGGGCCGCGGGGCGCGCCTGGCGCAGGCGGCCGGCCACGGGGTGGTCGAGCTCGACCAAGATGTCGCTCGCGAGCACCTGGGGATGATCGATCACCTGGTTGCGGGTCAGCGCCGGCGCACACGGCACGCCCTCCTGCTCGAGGCGCTCCATCCACTCGGCCGTGGTGCGCTCCTTCAGTACCTCTTGCGTGAGCGCCAGCCGCGCATCGACGTTTTCATCGCGGAGCGCCGGGGTTTGGAACCGGGGATCCGCCAACCATTCGGGTTTCTCGAGCGCGCGCGTCAACCCCAGCCATTCCTTGTCGCTCATCACGGCGACCGTCATATGCCCGTCCTTGGTCTCGTAGATGAGATCGATGAAGCTCGCGGCGGTTTGATTCGTTACCGATCGTCCGACGTAGGTTTGCCCGCCCATGTCGGAGGCCCAGAGGAACGCGAGCGTGGCATCGAGCATGGAGAGCTTGACGTGCTGGCCCTCTCCCGTTCGCGCGCGTGCAAAGAGCGCGGCGGCGATGGCCTGGGACGCGGTTACGGCAGCGAGCTTGTCGGGCAGGATCGTGCGGACGAGGCGCGGCCGCGCCTCGTCCGAGCCCGCCTGCACCGTCGTCAGGCCGGAGAGCGCCTGAATCACCGGATCGTACACGGGCTTGTGCGAATACGGTCCCTGCTCGCCGAAGCCGCTGATCGAGACATAGACGAGACGGGGTGCCACGGAGCGCAGAGCCGCCTCGCCAACACCCAGACGATCCACCACGCCGGGCCGAAAGTTCTGCACAAACACGTCGGCCGTCTTGACCAGATCCCTGAGCAGGCGGACTCCGCCGTCGGTCTTGAGATTGATCGTGACCGATCGCTTGTTGCGGTTGAGGTTGAGGAACATGGCGGAGAGCCCGCCGCTCTGATTGCCGAGCGAGCGGACGTAGTCGCCGCTGCCCGGAACCTCGACCTTGATGACATCGGCGCCCTGGTCGCCGAGGATCATGGTCGCCCACGGCCCCGAGATCATCGTCGTGAGATCGACGATGCGCACGCCCTCAAAGGGACCCGCCATCGATATCCGTTCCCCCGTTCCGTGTTGAATGCAGCGATGGTAGAGCGCCGCGCTTCGCTCGACAACGAGCGCCCCGGTGCCGGCTTAAGCAGCCCCTAAGCGCGCCGGCTCGTCGCGTGAATCCCCACGGATGCGCACGGTCCATCGATGAAGCAGCGGCAGCCGGAGGCCCCGCCGAACTTCGCGAATGGGGCGGGTCGGCCGAGGTCGGGCGCGCACCGGGAGGCATCCGCCGGCGGGCCGGCAACGCTTCGTTAACCATGTTGAGCTAGTTCCATCGGCAGTGTGCGCGTTCGAGTCGTACGCCGTCGGAATTCGTGGGACTATCCTAGCGTATTCTGACTATTACGAAAGCGCTGGGCGAGAGAGCAAGACGTTGAGAATTTTGCTGGCGGACGGGCAGGTGCTCTATCGCGCGGGGCTGGCACAGTTGCTGCGCGAGATGGAGAGCGGCGTCGAGCTCACCGAGGCGGACGATTTCGGCGAGGCGGTCCGCCAGCTGCGCGGATCGAATGCGTTCGAACTCGTGCTCGTCGATCTCGATCTTCTCGAATCCCAGGGCGCTTCTTGGAGCGAATTGACCGCGGCCGCGGGTGCGGCGCCGATTGTCACGCTCGCCCAGCGCGAACAGCGCGAGGATATCCTCAAGGCCGTTCAGGCCGGCGCCCGCGCGTTCATCCCCAAGTCGTTCGCCCCGCGTGTCGTGCTCAGCGTCCTGCGCCTGGTGCTGGCCGGTGGCATCTACGTGCCGCCGTCGGTGCTGCGGGGGCAACCGCGCGCCGAGTTGCCGCTGCCTCTGCCGGTCTCGACGCGACGGGCCGAGCTCACGGGACGGCAGATCGACGTGCTTCGGCGCTTGGCCGAGGGCAAGACCAACCGCGAGATCGCGCAAGCGCTTGGCCTCGCGGAGGGGACGGTGAAGATCCATGTGACGGCGATCTTCAAGACGCTGGGCGTGCGCAACCGCACCCAGGCGGTGTTGACCTCGCGTCGCCTGCTTCAGGACAACGACCGGACGCCGACGCGATAGGCGTGCGTTACGGCGCGAGCAGAGGGCCGAGCTCGGCGGCGCGGGCGTCGGCTCGATCGAGCCCATCGAGCGCCTCGATGATCCGGAGCAGACGGTCGCGGCTGAGCACGCCGTCCCCGTTGGCAAGGAACTTGGCGCGCGTCTCCTCGGCGGAAAGCGGCCGCGTATCGGCGCCCCGGTTGACCTCTTCGCGGTGGCGCAGCTCGCGGCCATCCTTGGTGCGGATCACGATCTCGCCCGAGTAATAGCGCGGGAACGCCGAGGCCGGATCGATGGCGTAGCGAATGCGCCGGCACAAGCCCAGGATCGACGGGTCGGTGAGGCAATCGGTCTTAAATTCCGCGAGCGTGAAACGGCCCCGGGCGAGTGCCGCCGCAATCGTGTAGTGGAGGGAGAAACGGGCCTCGTAGTCGTTCTCGGGGCGGCGCTTGCGATCCTCGGGCTCGGCCACGGTCTTGACCGCGCCCTCGCCGATCAGCGCCACGATCTCTTCGATGTCGTCCGGGGTGAGGTCATGGGCCCGCTTGAGCGCGAGCGCGGCATCGGCGAACGCATGATTGAAATGGCACGATGGATAGGGCTTGAGCGCGACCCGCAGCATTTCGAAATCCCGGCCGAGGCCCGCCGTGCACGCCGCCCAGTCGACCGGTGGCTCGGCCCCGAGATAGCAGCGATAGAGCCCGAAACGCCCCTCGTAGGCGCGGCTCGGCGCGGCAAAGCCGGCGCCGGCGAGCGCCGCCGCGCTGAGCCCCGCGGCCGCGGCCCAGCCCGGGTGCAGGCGCTTGGTCCAGGCGCCCTCGTCGAGGAACTCGAAGGTGCCTGAGGCTTGGCTCAAGGCGATGCCTTGGGCGCGCACGAGCGCCTGGCGTCCGAGACCACTGAGCCGCCCGGCCGCAAGGGCGCAGGCGAACACGCCGACGACGCCCGTCGGGTGGAAGCCGACTTGGTGGAACGCGCCCTTGGCCGCCAGCGCGATCCGGGTCCCGCTCTCGATCGCGATCAGATAGGCGAGCAAGAGATCGCGCCCGTTCGCCGCGACGCGCTGAGCTTGCGCGAGCACCGTGGGCACGGCGCTCGCGGAGCCGTGGATCACGCCCGCCATGTGGGTGTCGTCGTAGTCGAGGCCGTGCACCAAGACGCCGTTCATGATCGCGGCATCGCGCAAGGGCAGTCGCGCCCGCATGCCGATCACCGGAAAGTCGCCGGCACCGGCAAGCGCGGCGAGGCCCTTAAGCGTCGTTTCGGCAAACGGGAAGCGCGTCGAGGCGAGGCCGCAGCCGAGCGCATCGAGGATGTGCAGCTTGGCCCGCTCGATCACCGGCCGCGGCAGGTCCTCGAAGCGCAGCTCGGCGGCGAATTGCGCGAGCGTCTCGGCGATCGTGGCCGCCGCCGGCGCCGTGCCCTCGGCGCCGCCGGGGTGGCGCTCCGCCGTTCCCTCGATCCCTTCGGTCATTGCGGCTCCCTCCCCGCCAATTAGAATAGGGCAGGCGAGCCTTCAAGCACAGGGCCTCGCGCACAGGGAGGGCGTCATGAATCGCGGCACGATGCGGCGCGGTAATTTTGGCGACGTAAACCCGGATGTCCACGGCAAGATCTCCAAGCGCTCGCTCGAGCTCGACGACATGATCGTGACCCGGGTGACCTTCGGGGTGGGGGCTCGCTGGTCCCAGGACCTCAAGGCGTACGCGGGCACGCCGAGCTGCGCCTTGCCCCACGTGGCCTACGTGGTCTCCGGGCGGCTTGCGGTGCGCATGGACGACGAGTCCGAGGAGATTTTCGGTCCCGGCGAAGTCATGCTCTTGCCGCCGGGCCACGACGCCTGGCAGGTGGGCGATACGCCGTGCGTCTTTGTCGAATTCTCCCAGGGCAACGATTACTACGACGAGCTCGCCGCCGCCTACCATGTGACGCACGGGCATCCGCACGGTCACTGAACCCGAGCCTCAGAACACGCGTCCCATTGCGATGTCGTGGGTGAAGGCGAGGAGCCCCTGGCTCGTCTCTTCGAGGTTGGTGAAACGCGGGTCCTTGGTGCGTCCCTCGCGGAAGCGCTGGGCGAGCTGTATGAAGATGACGCAGAGCTTGAACATGCCAAGCACCCGGTGGAACAGGAAGTCCGAGACGTCGCGGCCCGAGAGCCGGCCGTAGAGCGCCACCACGTCGGTGCGGCGCGGGAAGCTCGGATGCTTGGCCGTCGGCATTTGGCCGACCTCGTGGAGCGCCGGCGGGTCGTCCGGCTCGATCCAATAGGAGAGGAAGGTGGCGAAGTCGAAGAGCGGCTCGCCGCGCGTGCCCTGGTCCCAGTCGAGCACGGCGATGGGATCGAAGGTCGCGGGATCGAGGATCATGTTGTTGAGCTTGTAGTCGTTGTGCAGAAGCGCGGTGTCCCGCTCGGGCACGAGGTGAGTGGCGAGCCAATCGGCGATCTCTCGGGCCACGGGCGGCAGGGTGCCGCCGACCGCGAGCGCCGCACGTTTGCTCCAGCCCTCGACCGTGCGTTTCACGAAGCCCTCGGGCCGGCCGAAATCGGACAAGCCCAGGCGCTCCGTATCGACCGCGTGCAGGGCCACGAGCGTCTCCACCATCATGCGCGTGAGCCGGCCGCCGGGGTCGGACGCGGCGAGCAAGGCCTCGGGCAGGCGATCGCTGACCACGATGCCGGGCCGGTACTCCATGATGAAGAAGGGCGCGCCCAGCACCGCCTCGTCGGGGCAGAACAAGAAGCTCCGTGGCGCCAAGGGGAAGGCCTGCCACAGCACGCTCAAGATGCGGTGCTCGCGGCGCATGTCGTAGGCCCCGGGCGGCAGGGGCCCGGCGGGCGGCCGGCGCAACACGCGCGGCGTGCCGTCGAGCGCGATCAGGTAGTTGAGGTTGGCCATGCCGCTCAAGAACTGGCGCGGGCGTCGGCCGCAGTCGAAACTGAGGCCGTGGGCCGCGAGATAGGCGGCGAGCCGCTCCCAGGGCTGCACCGTCTCGGTATCGGGCCCGTGAAACGTCGGTTCGCTCGGCATGCTCGGAGGGTTCGCGCGCTCGCTTGGGGGTGCATCCAGGGGCCAAGGGCGCCAAGGTAGGAAGGCCGCTCCGGCCTGTCAATCAAGGGGGCGGTCGGCTTGCCAAGCGGCGCGCTTGACCCTAAACATCCTCTCGCACCGCGCCGGCGCGCACGCTCACGGTCATATCGGGATGGACTTACGCAATATCGCGATCATCGCACACGTCGATCACGGCAAGACGACGCTCGTCGATCAGCTCCTGCGTCAGAGCGGGGCGTTCCGCACGAACCAGGCCGTTCTCGAGCGCGCGCTCGACAGCAACGCGCTCGAACGCGAGCGCGGCATCACCATTCTTTCCAAATGCACCTCGGTGCTCTGGCGGGACTTGCGGATCAACATCGTGGACACCCCAGGCCACGCCGACTTCGGCGGCGAGGTCGAGCGCATCCTGGGCATGGTCGACGGCGCGGCGCTTCTCGTCGATGCCGCCGAGGGCCCGCTGCCCCAGACCAAGTTCGTGCTCGGCAAGGCGCTGGCGCTCGGGCTCAGGCCTTTCGTCGTCATCAACAAGGTCGATCGGCCGGACGCCCGGCCGCTCGAGGTGCAGGGCGAGGTGTTCGACCTCTTCGCCGCGCTCCAGGCGAGCGAAGAGCAGCTCGATTTCCCGACCCTCTTCG
>CAZVZP010000079.1:6920-8295 GCA_964631625.1 uncultured Hyphomicrobiales bacterium
AGGGTTGGGCCGTATCCGATCTCGGCCAGCCCAGGCGCGATCTCGAGCCGCTGTTCGAGTTGATCCGCCGCCACGTCGCGCCGCCAAGGGTTGCCTGCGTGGGGCCGTTCGCCCTCGTGGTCACGATTCAGGAGGCGGACCCCTATCTCGGGCGCCTGCTCACGGGGCGCATCGAGCAGGGACGCGTTCGCGTCAACGAGCCGCTGGTCGCCTTCAACCCGGGCGGCGAGCGGATCGAGGAGGGCCGCGTCACCAAGATTCTCGCCTTCCGGGGCCTCGAGCGGCGCGCCGTCGAGGACGCCGAGGCGGGCGATATCGTGGCGATTGCGGGCTTGAGTTCGGCGAGCGTTGCGGACACCGTGGGAGCGCCTGAGCTGGCCGGGCCGCTGCCCGCCCATCCGGTCGATCCGCCGACCATCGCCATGACCTTCCAGGTGAACGATTCGCCGTTCGCCGGCCGCGAAGGCACGCGGGTGACCACGCGCGCGCTGCGCGAACGCCTCTTCCAAGAGGCGGAAAGCAACGTCGCCATCCGCGTCAAGGAGACGGCGGATACGGATGCCTTCGAGGTGGCGGGCCGGGGCGAGCTGCAGATGGGCGTGCTGATCGAGACCATGCGGCGCGAAGGATTCGAGCTCTGTGTCGGCGCCCCGCGCGTGCTCGAGAAGACCGACGAGGTGAGCGGGGCGCGGCTCGAGCCTCTCGAAGAAGTCGTGATCGACGTGGACGAGGGCTTTTCCGGCATCGTCGTGGCCAAGCTCGCCGATCGACGGGGCGAATTGGTCGCGCTCAGGCCGACAGGCGCCGGCAAGGCTCGCCTCGTCTTCCGCGTGCCCACGCGGGGCCTGATCGGCTATCACGGCGAATTCTTGACCGATACCCGGGGCACCGGCGTGCTCAATCGGCTGTACGCGGGCTACGGTGCCTATTGCGGCGCGATCGCACGGCGGCGCAGCGGCGTCCTGGTCTCGATGAGCGAAGGCGAGGCCGTGGCCTACGCCCTGTGGAACCTCGAAGATCGCGGGGCGCTGTTCATTACGCCGGGCACCAAGGTCTATCCCGGGATGATCATCGGCGAGCACAGCCGCGGCGGCGATCTCGAGGTCAACCCGCTCAAGGGCAAGCACTTGACGAACATCCGGGCGGCCGGCAAGGACGAGGCCGTGCGCTTGACGCCGCCGCGGCGACTGTCGCTCGAGGCGGCGATCGCCTACGTGGCGGATGACGAGCTCGTCGAGGTGACGCCCAAGTCCATGCGCCTGCGCAAGAGGGTGCTCGACCCGCACGTCCGCAAGCGTCGGGCGCGCGCGGCCGCCGGATGAGCGAGGGCGACGGCAGGGCCGCGGTGCGCCCGCGGGCCCCGGAATGGGGCAGC
>CAZVZP010000079.1:8305-11419 GCA_964631625.1 uncultured Hyphomicrobiales bacterium
AGCGCATGAGCGAATGGATCGACGGGCTCCTTGACTTCGTGGCCCACCACAAGGACTGGGCGCTCGTCATCGTGTTCCTCATCGGCGTCGTCGAGACGCTCGTCGTGATCGGCAACTTCGTGCCGGGCACGGCGTTCATGCTCGGCATCGGCGTGCTCGTGGGCCACGGCGAACTCGACCTCGGCACCACCGGCCTGGCCCTGATCGTGGGCGGGGTCGTGGGCGACTATCTCGGCTATTGGATCGGGCACCGCTACCGCAGCCGCATCCTCAACCTGCGCTTTTTCCGCAAGCGGCAGGGGCTCGTTAAGCGCGCCGAGCGCATGACCGAGCTGCACGGCGGCAAGGCCGTGTTCACGGCCCGCTTCATCGGCCAGATGCGCACGATCGTGCCGTTCATGGCCGGGGTGGTCGGTATGACGCAGGGCAAGTTTCTTTTTTACAACGTCACGTCCTCGATCATCTCGGCCTTCGTCCATTTGGCGCTCGGCATGGCGATCGGCTTAGGCTTGAGCGTGAGCGGGGCGATCACGGGGCGGCTCGTGGCGCTCATTGTGCTGCTCTTCGCTGCGATCCTGCTCGTGAACTATTTCTCGCGTTGGTTCTTTAATCGCACGACGATCGACGCCCCGGTCGCGATCGAGCGTTGGCTCGTCTGGGCGCACCAGGAGCCGCCGCCCGCCGGACTCGGGGCGCGCCTTAAGCGTCTGCTCGTGCTGCATCTTTTCGACGCCCGGTATCGCCCCGCGCTGGAGTTCGCCAGTCTCGGCGTGTTCGCGCTGCTCTCGCTCATCGGCGTGGGGCTGCTGATTTCCTCGCTCGGCGCCGCCGATCCGCTGACGGCGGCGAACGGCTCGGTGCGCGCCTTCTTTGCCGGGCTGCGCAATCCGTTTGCCGACAACGCCCTCGCCGTGCTGGCCGCGCTGGGCGAGGGCTGGGTGCTCGTGGCCTTGGCCGGCGTCATTGCGCTCTGCCTCGTTTTCCAGCGGGTCTGGCGCGTCGCCGGCAACTGGCTTCTCGCCGCGGGCCTGGGCTACGGCTCGGCTGCATTCATCCTGTGGCTGCTCGACCGGGTGGCGCCCGGACTCGAGTCCGTGCCGCGCCACGCGTTCCCGAGCGGCGAGGCGGCGGCGCTCGTCATCACGCTGGGCTATCTCGCGCTTCTTTCGAGCCAGCGCTTTGCCGCCTTCGCCGTGGCGGCGAGCGCCATTGCCTTGATCAACGTGGCACAACTCTACTTCGGCACGCTTTACATTTCGGGATTGTTTTCCGGCCTTCTTCTTGGCGGCGCCTGGCTCGCTCTCCTGGTCGCCACCACGCGCGATTATCTGACCGCGGCCCATCCATTATGGTCCGATGTGATGGGGGGCGTGAGCGTGCTTGTGCTCGCGATCGCCGGCGCATTGCAGGCGACGGTGCTCGATCGCGGGAAGCTGCCCGTTCCGCTCGAGCCGCCGCCCATCGTCATCGTCGCCGAAAAGCCATGGCTCGAGCACGTCTGGCAGGAACTCCCGGCTTACCGGGTCGATCTCATGGGCGAGCCGGAGGAAGCGATCAACGTGCAGCTCGCGGGCACGCCGGCGCGCATCGAAGCCGCGCTCGAACAGGCAGGTTGGCGCAAACCGGTGCGCTGGAACGCGATCGCGATGTTGAGGCTTATCTCGGGCGCCGGGCTCGAGGGCGAGAAGCAGCGGCCGGTGCTGCCTCGGCTGTTGAACGGCCAGCGCGAGGCCCTGCGCTTTGTCCGCGAGGGCGCGGAGTCGCGATTGATCCTGCGCCTGTGGGACCTCGGGTATCGACTCGATGACGCCAGCACGCCGCTCTATCTCGGCACGGTGGAGGAGGAACGCTTCCGGCCGCCGCTGATCTACGGGCTCGTGCGGCTGCCGCCGTACGCGGACGGCTTCATGCCGGCGCTTTCGCGTTTGGCCGAGGACCTTGAGCGCACGCCGCTGCCCCGCGCCATCGGCTGGCGCCCGGCGCATGGGGATGACGCGCCGATCCCCTGGAACGGCGCCACCCTGGTGACTCGATTCTGAGGCTTGCGCCGCTACGGCACAGCGGGGTAGAGACAATGCCCCAAGCGGCTTCGGTCTGACCATTGTTTGTCGAATCAAGTCGTTGACGGCCCGGCTTCGCGAGCCATTGACGGTTGATCCGAGCCGGGGCTAGCTGGGCCGCGGGGCTTCGCAACAAGCGGGTTCGGGGAAGGGCATGGCTCTCGTCTGGCCACTCTATATGGCGGTTGGCGCCTTCGTCCTGGCCGTTTTTGCGGAGGCCCTGTATTTCCGCCGCCGGCGCACTCCTCTTTACGATCGTGCGGATGCGCGGGCGAGCGCGGGCGTCGCGGTCGGCTATGTGCTGACGGCGATCGCCACCTCCGAGGCGCTCGAGGGGTTCTATGACGGGGCCGTCGCCTATCGGCTGTTCGACATCCCGCACGAGGCCTGGTGGTCGTGGCTCGCGCTCTTCGTGCTGATCGATTTCATCTACTACGTCTTTCACCGTTTGAGCCACGGCTGCCGCTGGCTATGGACCTCGCACGCGGTGCATCATTCGGCCCAGACCGTCAACTTCTCCACCGCCTACCGGCTGGGCTGGACCGGCTTCATCACCGGCGCCTTCCTGTTCTGGCTCATCCCGGTGCTGATTGGCTTTCCGCCCGATATGGTTTTCTTCATGGTCGCCGCCGACCTGATTTATCAGTTCTGGCTGCACACGCCCCACGTCGGGCGCTTGGGGCCGCTCGAATGGATCCTCAACACGCCCTCGCACCACCGCGTCCACCACGCGGTGAACGCCCGCTGCCTCGACCGCAATTTCGGCGGCGTGCTGATCATCTTCGATCGGCTGTTCGGCAGCTTCGTCCCGGAGATTGCGGGGGAAGCGCTCCGTTACGGCCTCGTCAGCGGCTTCAAGAGCCACAACCCGTTCCTCATCGCGTTCCACGAGTGGCTTGCGATGGCGCGCGACCTCAGGCGCGCGCGCGGCGCGCGGCAGGTGCTCGGCTGCCTGTTCGCCCCGCCGGGCTGGCGTCCGAAAAATTCCAAGGCTTAGAGCGATTCAGATCGCATCGGGGCCGCGCTCGCCGGTGCGGATGCGGATCGCGTCCTC
>CAZVZP010000080.1:0-7492 GCA_964631625.1 uncultured Hyphomicrobiales bacterium
AGGCTAAGGGCCCGAAGGGAAATGATTAATCGCGACCGGGGCGCCTTGTCCCAAAGCAGATGCGCTACCAGGCTGCGCCACGCCCCGAGGCGCCCATTCTAGCGCAACTGCGCCGGCGCGCACCGGCTTCACGCGGGCTCCGGGGCCCGCACCGTCTGCTCAACAAGAATCGGGGCAAAAAAGGCAAAAAGAACCGGGCGCGCCCACCGGCACGCCCGGCTTTTTTGCATTGAGCTAAAGCGCCGTTACTCGGCCTTGCTCACCGCGCTCGCGACGTTCTGCTCGCCCTTCACCTCGTACGTGACGGTGACATTCGCACCGGCCTCAAGGCCCTCGAGCGAGACCCCTTCGCCGGCAACGAACGCCGTGCCGTCCTCAAGCGACAGGGTGCCCGCAGCCGCATCCACCGCCGCAACCGTGCCGGCGGCATCGTCTGCCAGGGCAACGCCGCCCGAGGCAAGCAGGGTAAGCACGGATACTGCACCAAGCAGCTTCTTCATTTTCTTTTCTCTCCAGTTCTAGTGAGGTTGATACTTTTGGTTACGAAGAACGCCTTGATCGAACATCCGACCGCTTAAGTTGAGTAGACCAAACGCGTCATACGCGCGCCTTCTCAAGCACGTTTTAGGGGCCAATTGCGGCTTTTTCAGGACGGCAGGAGTGATCGCAGTTATTTGATCGGAGCCTGGCGCCAAGGCGTTCGGCTCCGACCGATTCGTTAACCTTTGGGCAATCCGATGCTCACGCGAGATTCGTTCGATCACCCTCGCCGAATGACGTGAGTGCGGGTGGTGACGGCGGGAGATAGCGGTGCGGGTGAGGACGGTGAGGACAGGGCTTGCGCTCGCGGCCCTGCCCCACCTACGAGACGTCTTACTGCGCGGCCTTGACCCGGTTCCACGCCTCGATATACGCCTCGACCCGCGCCGGCTCGCGCCAGAAGTCCAGCGTCTCGAGATAGGCCGGATCGTCCTGGTGGAGCGCGGAATACTCCTCGGGGGACAGGCACGTCTTAAGCGCCTCGGGGTTGGTCCCCGCGTAGCTGCTCACCCGGTAGTTGCCGCACTGGCCCTCGGGCGAAATCGCGAAGTCGAGCCACGCATAGGCGCAGTCGACGTTCTTGGTGCCCTTGACGATCATCCAGGCGTCCGCCCAGCCGTCCGCCCGCTCGCCCGGAATGAAGGGCTGAACCGTCATGCCTTGCTTGGCGAGCGTCGGCGCCACCGGCTCCCAGGCGTTCGAGACGTCGATCTCGCCGTTGGCGTAGAGGTTGATGAGCTCGCCCATCGTGGCCCAATACTTGCGCACGAGCGGCTTCTGCTCGATCAACTTGGCCACGATCTCTTCGAGCTGCTCGTCGGAAAGATCGTAGACGTTGGTGTCCTTCCCGTAGAGCATGCGCGCCGTCATATAGAGCGCGCTCTTATCGTCCCACACGGCGATCCGCCCCTCGTACTTCGGATCCCAGAGCACCGCAAACGACGTCGGCGCCGGATCGACTTTGTCCGGGCGGTACAGCATCGGGATCGAGCCCCAGTCCCAAATCACGCCCCACACCTTGCCATCGACGTTCACGGCGGAACTGTTGCGAAAATTCTCGAACACCTCCGGCCAATGCGGCAGACGGGAGGTGTCGATGGGATCGACCACGCCCAGCTTGACCATGATGGTCGTGGTATCGGTCGAGGGCGTGATCAGGTCGTACACTCCGCCGCCGCCGGCCGAGAGCTTGGCGGCAAATTCGTCGTTCGATCCGACGAAGGCGCTCGAGACCTTGCAGCCGGTGCGCTCCTCGAAGATCGAGACGAAGGCGGGATCGCTGTACCCTTCCCAAACGAGCATGTTGAGTTCGCCCTCGGCGCGCGCGCTTGGCGCCAGCGCAAAGAGGGCGATCGCCGCTGCCGCCGCTAGGCCGGCACGCGACACAGTCCGTTGAACGCCGAACATCTTGGTGACCTCCCTTGCCCCGCCCTCATTATGGTGCGCGGACTTGCCAAACTATCGGTGCGCCTCCTTCACGCCCGGAGTTCGACTCCGGCCGCTACGGAGGATGACCAGTTATGCTCGCGCGGAGGCCTCTGCCCTGTCAATTGCGTTACGGGCTTGCCTTATGGCAGGCCGTCGAAGAGGGTGTGCCGGACCCGGTCGCCCTCCTCGATCCCGAGGCGCTCCACCGTGCCCCCCAGCAGCTCGAGCACTGCGCGCACCGGGCCGCCGGAGGGGACGCTTTCCAGCGAGAAAGGCTCGGCTCGCGAGTGAATCTTGCGGATCGTCCCGTCGCTACCGATGAAGATCATATCGAGCGTGATCAGGGTGTTCTTCATCCACATGGCGGTCGGGCGCTCGGTGCCGAGGTCGAACAGCATGCCGCGGTCGCTCGGCAGCTCGAAGCGAAGCATCAAGCCCTGCTCGAGGGCCTCGGGCGTGCGCGCAATTTCGACCAGGAAGCGATACTCCGCGCCGCCCGTCTCGATAACCAACGGTTCGGGGCCGTCGAACAGCGCGCGCGCCTCCTCGCCGCGCGCCTCGGGGCTCGCTGACGCCATGCCCAGGCACAGGAGGCCCAGAAGGAAGCTCCGCGAAAGGCGGCCAAGCCTCCGCGATCGCTCACGATTTCGGCCCGTAGCCATGACGACAGCATGCCAAGGGCCCGGCTTGCTAGGCAAGCCGACGGCGCGGCGCTTGATCGGCCTTGGACGATGGCCGATAGTGGCCTCAAAGAAGGGGGAGCCGGATCGGCCGGCTGAGAGGTCCCTGCGCGGGACGACCCCATGAACCTGATCCGGATCATGCCGGCGTAGGGATTCCTCTTGGGCCATCGCGCCGCACCCGCCTCCATCGCCGTCGAGGTCTCCGAGGCCCGGTTGAGCTACACGGGCCGCGTGCTGTTCGACGATTTGTCGATCACGCTCGCGGCCGGCGTCTTCACCTGTCTGCTCGGGCCGAGCGGGGTGGGCAAGACGACATTGCTCCGGTTGATCGCAGGCCTCGCACCCGAAGGCGCGACGGCGACGGTTTCCTGCGGCGACGGCCGGCCGATCGGCGGCCGCATCGCCTACATGGCGCAACAGGACCTGCTGCTTCCCTGGCTCTCCGTGCTCGACAATGTGCTCCTCGGCGCGCGGCTCCGGGGCGAGCCGCGCGACGAGGCGCGTGCACTCCGCCTCATCGAGGCGGTCGGCCTCAAGGCCAACGCTCACGACCGGCCGGCGCTGCTCTCGGGCGGTATGCGTCAAAGGGCCGCCGTGGCGCGCACCCTCATGGAGGATCGCCCCGTGGTCCTCATGGATGAACCGTTCTCGGCGCTCGACGCGATCACCCGCCTGCGCCTGCAGAATCTCGCCGCCGAGTTGCTCAAGGACCGCACCGCGCTGCTCGTCACCCACGATCCGCTGGAGGCGCTCCGGATCGGCCATCGAATCTATGTCATGGCGGGTGCACCGGCGCGCCTCGATCGTGCGCTCGAGCCGCCGGGCCAACCCCCGCGGGAGCCGGGCGACCCGACGCTCCTCGCGCTTCACGCCGAGTTGCTCGCACGCTTAAGCCGGGTGCCGGAGGCCGCATGATTCCCAAGCTCCTGCGCGCCGCGGTCACGCTCACCGGGCTCTGCCTTCTCTGGCAGCTCGTGGTTTGGGCCACCGGCGTTCCGCCCTTCATTCTGCCCGGCCCCGTGCGCGTGTTCGAGGCGATCGGCGCGCACGCGCCCATGCTGGCGCAGCACGCGGGCGCGACCTTCGCCGAAATCCTCGCCGGGCTCGCGCTCGGCGCGCTCCTCGGTGCGTCGAGCGCGCTGAGCCTCGCCTATTCGCGCCCCGCGCGGCGCTGGCTCCTGCCTCTTCTCGTCGCCTCGCAAGCGGTCCCGGTCTTCGCGCTCGCGCCGCTGCTCGTGCTCTGGTTCGGCTACGGCATCGCGTCCAAGATCGCCATGGCCTCGATCATCATCTACTTTCCGGTGACCGCGAGCTTCCTCGACGGCTTGCGGCGCACCGAAACGGGCTGGCTCGACCTCGCCCGCACCATGGACGCGAGCCGCCGCGCAACGCTGCGTCACGTGCAGCTGCCGGCCGCGCTGCCCGCGCTCGCCTCGGGCTTAAGGGTCGCCACCGCGGTGGCGCCCATCGGTGCCGTGGTGGGCGAATGGGTCGGTGCCAGCCGGGGCTTGGGCTTTCTCATGCTCCACGCCAACGCACGCATGCAGATCGACGTGCTGTTCGCGGCGTTGTTCACGCTCGCGTTGTTCGCCGTCGCGCTCTATTACGCGGTCGATGTCGCGTTGCGGCGAGCACTCCCCTGGCAAGCCGAGCTGCTCCCCTTTCAGGACTGATGGAGAGTTTCATGCGCAGGTTCATCGCTCTGCTGACGATCGTCCTTGCTTGCGCGACCCCGGTGTCGGCCCGTGCGGGCGAGGCGATGACCGTGATCCTCGACTGGTTCGTCAATCCGGACCACGCGCCGCTCATCGTGGCGCTCGAACAGGGCTATTTCGCCGAAGCGGGCCTCGACGTCGAGCTGGTGGCCCCGGCCGACCCCAACGACCCGCCCAAGCTCGTCGCCGCCGGCATGGCCGATCTCGCGGTGTCCTATCAGCCGCAGTTGTACGTTCAAGTGCACGAAGGCCTGCCGCTGATCCGCGTGGGCACGCTGATCGCCAGCCCGCTCAACAGCCTCGTCGTGCTGGCCGACGGACCCGTGGACGACATTGCCGACCTCAAGGGCCGCAAGATCGGCTACTCCGTGGGCGGGTTCGAGGATGCACTCTTGCGCACGATGCTCGAGCGTCATGGAGTTTCGCTCGACGAGGTCGAGCTCGTGAACGTCAACTTCTCGCTCAGCCCGGCGCTGATCGCGGGCCAGGTCGACGCCGTGATCGGCGCGTTCCGCAATTTCGAACTCAATCAGCTCGACCTCGAGGGGTACGAGGGCCGGGCCTTCTATGTCGAGGAGGAAGGCGTTCCGCCCTACGACGAACTGATTCTGGTGGCCAATCGCGAGACCCTCGATCGCTCGAAGGTGCGCCGTTTCCTGGATGCGCTCGAACGCGGCGTCCTGTTCCTCGTCAATCATCCGGAGGAGAGTTGGGTCCTGTTTACCGAGGCGTATCCCGATCTCGACGATGAGCTGAACCGGCTCGCCTGGCGCGATACGCTGCCCCGATTCGCCTTGAGCCCCGGCGCGCTCGACCGGAATCGCTACGCGCGTTTTGCCCTCTATCTGACGGCGATGGGCTTGATCGACGAGGCGCGCGCCGTAGACGCCTACGCGCTCGAGGTCGAGTAGCCCGACCCGATTCGGCTTGCGGCTCGCGGCACGCCCGGCATAATCGATCCGCTTTTCTCATCCCTGCCGGAGAGGCAAGGCATGGGCGGTTCCCCCACCTCGCGGCGTTCGCCCGAGCGGCATCCCTATCACATTCCGAGCCTCTTTATCGTGCTCGCGATCACTTGGCTTGCGCTCTCGGGGCATCTCGAGCCGTTCTTGCTGATTGCCGGTGCCGTCTGCTGCGCCGCGATCGTCGCCATCGCCCACCGGATGGATGTGATCGACAACGAAGGCCATCCGATCCACCTGACTTGGCGCATCCCCACCTATTGGCTCTGGCTGCTCGGCCAGATCGTCAAGGCCAACCTCGACGTCACCCGGCGCATCCTCGACCCGCGGCTGCCCATCGATCCCGTACTCGCGCGCGTCCCGTGCAGCCAGCAGACCGATCTCGGCCGCGTGATCTACGCGAATTCGATCACGCTGACGCCGGGCACGGTCTCGACGGACGTGCGCGACAACGAGATCGAAGTCCACGCGTTGACGCGCGCGGGCCTCGAAGCCTTGCGCGAAGGCACGATGGACCGGAAGGTCACGGCGCTCGGGAACCGGCGCTGATGTTCGCCGCGGCCGCGATCGCCCTCGTCGTCACCATGGCGCTCGCGCTTTGCCGCGCGCTCTTGGGCCCGACGCTCTACGACCGGATCCTCGCCGTGAACAGCTTCGGCACCAAGACCGTGCTCCTCATCGCGGTGGCCGGTTTCCTGGCCGGCCGGCCCGACTTCCTCGACATCGCGCTCCTCTACGCGCTGATCAATTTCATCGGCACGATCGCCGTGCTCAAGCTGTTCCGGCACGGCCGGTTGGCCGCGCGGGAGACACTGAGAGAGAGCCCCCGTGGCGACTGACATCGTGTCCTGGATTCTGATCGTCGCGGGTTCGTTCTTCGTCGCCACGGGCGGCATCGGGCTGCTGCGCATGCCCGATATCTTCGCCCGCCTCCATGCCGCCGGCGTCACCGATACGATGGGGGCCGGGCTCATCCTGGTCGGCCTCATGGTGCAGGCGGGTTTTTCGCTCGTCACCGCGAAACTCGTGCTCATCCTCATCTTCTTCTTCTTGACCGGGCCCACGGCCAGCCACGCGCTCGCCCATGCGGCGCTGCTCTCCGGCTACCGGCCCTGGCAGCGCACGGACAAGCCCTGATGGCGGCGTACGCGGACCTCGTCCTCATGAGCTTTCTCGTGGTCATCGCTCTGGCCATGCTGCGCAGCCGCAACCTCGTCGTCGTCGTGATGCTGAGCAGCCTCTACAGCCTCGTCATGGCCGCCATCTGGGTGCTGCTCGATGCGGTGGACGTGGCCTTCACCGAAGCCGCCGTGGGCGCCGGCATCACCACGGTGCTCCTGCTCGCCGCGCTGGCCCTCACCGGATCGCGCGAGCCCGCGCCGGTGCGGCGCGCGACGCTGCCCTTCCTCGTGGTGCTGATTACCGGCGCGGCGCTCGTTTACGGCACATATGACCTGCCGCCCTACGGCGATCCCGGCAATCCCGTGCACCAGCACGTAGCGCCGCGTTATCTCGAGAAATCGCTCGAGGAGACGAGCGTGCCGAATGTCGTGACTTCGGTCTTGGCGTCCTACCGGGGCTACGACACCTTAGGCGAGGTGACGGTCATCTTCACCGCCGGGATCGGCGTGATGCTCCTGATCGGGCGGGTGCCGCCGCGCCGGCGCCGGAGGAAGGCGTCGTGAAGGACTATCTGGTCCTGCGCGTGGTCGCGAAGCTCTTGATCCCGTTCATCCTGCTGTTCGGGCTCTATACGCAGCTGCACGGCGATTACGGCCCCGGCGGCGGCTTCCAAGCGGGCGTGATCTTCGCCTCGGCGTTCGTGCTCTATGGCCTCGTCTTCGACCAACGGGCGGTTCGAAAAGTGCTGCCCGTGGCCGCGATCCTGCTCGTCATGCCGCTCGGCTTGCTGCTCTATGCCGGCACGGGCCTCGCGAGCCTGATCGGCGGCGGCAATTACCTCGAATACGGCGCGCTCGCCCACGACGCCGCTCACGGCAACCACATCGGCATCTTCGTCATCGAACTCGGCGTCGGTATCACGGTGGCGTGCGTGATCACGACGATCTTCTACGTCTTCGCGGCGCGGCGTTAGGTGCCCGCATTCGTTGACCATTATCCCTATTGGGTGAGCATCGCCCTGATGATGCTCGGCTTCTACATT
>CAZVZP010000080.1:7502-11408 GCA_964631625.1 uncultured Hyphomicrobiales bacterium
GCGCGGCAACCTGATCAAGAAGCTCATCGGCTTGACCCTCTTCCAAACGGCCGTGTTCCTGCTCTACATCGCGCTCGGTAAGATTTCGGGCGGCACCGCCCCGATCCTCGCCGCGGAGTTCACGGTGTACTCGAACCCGCTGCCCCACGTCCTCATCCTGACCGCGATCGTCGTCTCGGTCGCGACGACGGCGGTCGGCCTGGCCCTGGTCGCGCGTATTCAGCGCGCCTACGGCACCGTGGACGAAGAGGCGATCCGCCGCCAGGACGAGGACCATCCCGCCGCATGAGCGCGGGTCACCTCCCGGCCCTTCAGGTGGTCATCCCCCTAATCGCGGCGCCGCTCTGCGCCCTGAGCCTGCGTGGACCCCTCGCCTGGCTGATCAGCCTGCTGGCCACCTGGGCCGCCTTCGGCATTGCGATTTTCCTCTTCGCCGAAGTCATCGGGCAGGGCGCGATCTCGTATGCCCTGGGCGGGTGGGCCCCGCCCTTTGGCATCGAATACCGCGTCGACTACCTGAGCGCCTTCGTCCTGCTCATCGTCTCGGGCATCGCGGCGGTCGTCGTGCCCTACGCCTGGTACACGGTACGCCAGCAGATCGCCGCCAATCGACAGCATCTGTTCTTCGCCATGTTCATGCTGGCGCTCGCGGGGCTCTTGGGCATCGTGATCACGGGCGACGCGTTCAACCTGTACGTCTTCCTCGAAATCTCCTCGCTCGCGAGCTACGTGCTCGTGGCTCAAGGCGCGAACCGCCGGGCGCTGAGCGCGGCCTATCAGTATCTCGTGCTCGGGACCATCGGCGCGACCTTGATCCTGATCGGCATCGGGTTGCTCTATGCGGTCACCGGCACGCTCAACATGGCCGATCTCGCGCTGCGCGTCCTACCGCTCCAGGATCACCGCACGGTGCTCGCCGCCTTCGCCTTCTTGACCGTCGGCATCTCGCTCAAGCTCGCGCTCTTTCCCCTTCATCTCTGGCTGCCCAACGCCTACACCTACGCGCCCTCCGCGGTCTCCGCCTTCCTCGCCGCCACCGCGACCAAGGTCGGCGCCTACGTGCTGCTCCGCTTCACCTTCACGATCTTCGGCGATCGCTTTGCCTTCGGACTCGAGCCGCTCGAGTGGATCCTGATGCCGCTCGCGTTGATCGCCGTGTTGGGCGGCGCGCTCGTCGCAATCTTCCAGACGAACGTGAAACGGCTCCTCGCGTATTCGAGCGTTTCGCAGATCGGGTACATCGCGCTCGGCATCAGCTTCGCGAACGTGCCCGGCCTGACCGGCGGCATCGTGCACCTGCTCAATCACGCGTTGATGAAGGGCGGCCTGTTTCTCGCCGTGGGCTGCGTGAGTTACCGCCTCGGCGGCAGCGACCTCGTGCAGTTCCGGGGCCTGGCCCGGACCATGCCGGTCACCATGGCGGCGGTTGTCGTGGGCGGCTTGAGCCTCGTCGGCGTGCCGCTCACCGTGGGCTTCGTGAGCAAGTGGTACCTCGTCGGCGCGGCGCTCGACGCCGCCCTGTGGCCGGTGGCCGCCGTCGTGCTCGTCTCCTCGCTTCTTGCCCTCGTCTACATGGGGCGCATCGTCGAGGCCGCGTATTTTCACGCCCCGCCGCCCGATGCGCGCCCCGCGCGCGAAGCGCCGGCGCCCATGCTCGCCGCGACCTGGCTGCTCATCGGCGCGTGCGTCTTCTTCGGCATCCACACCGATCTCACGGTGCGTATCGCCCAGACGATCGCCGCACGGCTCCTGTGGTTTGCGCCATGAGCCTCGAGAGCCTGCTCCTGCTCGCGGTCGCGCTCCCCGTCCTCGGGGCCGCGCTCGTGGCGCTCCTTGGACGCTGGCCCAACCTGCGCGAGGCGGCCAGCTTCGCGGCGGCGGCGGGGCTGATCGCTGTCGTGCTTCAGATGCTGCCGGCCGCGCTCGAGGGTGCGCGGCCTTCGGTCGCGCTGTTCGAGATCCTGCCCGGGCTCGCCATCGCCTTTGCTCTCGAGCCGCTGGGCCTCGTCTTCGCCCTCGTGGCGTCCGTGCTCTGGCTCGTCACCACGCTCTACTCGCTCGGGTATATGCGGGCGAACAAGGAAAGCCACCAGACTCGCTTCTACGCCTGCTTCGCGCTCGCGCTGGGCGCGGCGATGGGCATCGCCTTCGCCGCCAACATGCTCACCCTCTTCATCTTCTACGAGGTGTTGACGCTGGCCACCTACCCGCTCGTCACCCACGCGGGGACCGAGGAGGCGCGGCACGCCGGCCGCCTCTATCTCGGCGTTCTGCTCACGACCTCGATCGGCTTCCAGCTCCTCGCCATCCTGTGGACCTGGTCCATCACCGGCGACCTGACGTTCCAAGCGGGCGGCGTCTTTGCGCAGCGCGCCTCCGACGGCGTGCTCGGCGTGCTCCTCGTGCTCTACGTCTTCGGCATCGGCAAGGCCGCGATCATGCCGTTCCACCGCTGGCTGCCCGCCGCCATGGTGGCGCCCGTGCCGGTCAGCGCGCTGCTGCACGCGGTGGCCGTGGTCAAGGCTGGCGTGTTCACGATCCTCAAGGTCGTCGTCTATCTGTTCGGCGTCGATACGATGGCGGGCCTCGCGGGCTCCATCTGGCTCGGCTACGTCGCCGCAGCCACCATCCTCATCGCCTCGCTGATCGCCTTGCGCGAGAACGATCTCAAACGCCGCCTCGCCTATTCGACCATCGGCCAGCTCTCCTACATCGTGCTGGGCGCGGGCCTCGCCAACGGCTCGAGCCTCATGGGCGGCGCGCTGCACATCGCCATGCACGGCTTCGGCAAGATCACGCTGTTCTTCTGCGCCGGGGCGATCGCCACGGCGCTCGGCAAGAAATATGTGAGCGAGCTCGCCGGCATCGGCCGGCGCATGCCCGTGACCATGACGGCCTTCGCGGTGGGCAGCTTCGCCCTCATCGGGCTGCCGCCCACGGGGGGCTTGTGGAGCAAATGGTATCTGGCGCGCGGCGCGATCGAGGCCCACAACTATCTCCTCCTCGCCGTGCTGATCGCGAGCGCGCTCTTGAGCGCCGCGTACTTCCTGCCCATCGTGGGCAAGGCGTTCTTCGCCGCGCCCGATCCAACCGAGGACGGCGCAGGCGCCGTGCGCGAGGCGCCCCTGCCTTGCCTCATCGCTCTTGGGCTTTCGTGTGCGGGATGCTTGGCGCTGTTCTTCTACCCGGATGTGCTCTACCGCCTGCTCGAGCCGTTCGCCGCACTCGCCACGACGCGCCCGACGACACCATGACGAACCCGCAGGACAAACCATCCTTCCTCGACAAGCCCCGCAACGTCGCACGGCTCTTCTGGGGCTTCGTGGCCGCCTGTTTTGCCCTTCTTCTGGTCGATTCGATCTACGCCAAAGAGGCGCTCTTCTTCTGGGAAGGCTGGTTCGGCTTCGAGGCCTTCTACGGCTTCATCGGCGTCGCGCTGATCGTATTCGGCGCCATCGCGCTGCGCAAAATCGTGATGCGGCCCGAGGACTACTACGAGCGCAAGGACGATGAGCGTTAGCCTCCCCCCCGGCATTCTGCTCATCGCGGGCGCTCTGCTCCTGCCGCTCCTACCGCCGCGTCTGCGCGGCTTCTATCCACTCGTCCTCGTCGTCGTGAGCGCCCTCAACCTCGCCGCGCTCGACGCCACGGACGCCGCCTGGCGCGTCGCGCTCTTCGACTACGAGCTCGTGCTCGCGAAGACCGACAGCTTGAGCCTCCTGTTCGGCTGGCTCTTCCATATCGGCGCCTTCCTCGCGTTCCTCTTCGCCTTGCACCTGCGCGACCCGGTGCAGCAGGTTGCGGCGCTCGTCTATGCGGGCGCGGGCATGGGCGCGGTCGGTGCCGGCGACTGGATCACCTTCTTCGTCCACTGGGAGGTGATGACCGGGGCCTCGGTGTTCTTGA
>CAZVZP010000081.1:0-539 GCA_964631625.1 uncultured Hyphomicrobiales bacterium
GGGTGCCGGGCGTAGCCCGCGAGGGTGCGCCGCAGGAGCATCAGCCCCTCGCCGTCCGCGGCCATGGCGCAGCCCGTGCCGTGGCACAACGCCACCACGCCGTCGACGTTGGGCCAGGCTTCGAGGTCGCGCGGCCGGAAGCGATCGGCGATGTGGCGGGCCACGGTCGCCGAGCAGTTGACCGTGGTGAGGATGCCGATGTAGTTGCGCGTGGCGACCCGGCCGTTCGGCCGCACGATGCCCGCGAAGTGCGCGCGCCCGGCCTCGGGCGCGAAGTCGGTCGCCCGCGCCGCCTCGCTGGCCCGGTAGTCCCGCGCGAAGTCGCGCATTTCCACGTTGTGGACATGGACGTGAGCGCCCGAGGCGATGTCGCGAGAGGCGAAACCGATGATCTGGCCGTATTTGCGCACGGCCTCGCCTTGTGCCATCGCCCGTACGGCGACCTTGTGCCCGGCGGGCACGGCCTCGGCCACGACGATCCCCTCGATCGGGAGTTCGAGGCCGCAGGTCAGCGGCATCCGTGCCACGACCACGTTGTC
>CAZVZP010000081.1:549-11401 GCA_964631625.1 uncultured Hyphomicrobiales bacterium
CTCGGATGAAGCCGAATCGTCGGCGAGGCCTGCGCCTCGCGCTCACCGTCGCTACGCCTCGTGCCATGAGTGCCCTGCCGTGTCTTGTTGAATTAAGAAGGTACCCCATGGGCGCGCTCGCGGAAATGGCATGGTGAGGGCCTTCCAGGACAGGGCCGGCGCCCCGCCGCTTAGGCCACGACCAGCTCGAGCGGCGCCTTCGAGAGCGGCTCGGCGCCCCGGTCTGAAATCACGCTCGTGCGGCCCAGCGTCATGGCCAGCCCCCGCTCGCTGTCGAAGATGATCATGTGGCAAAAGATCACCATGCCCGGCTCGACCACCTCCGGGTTGGCCTGGTAGAGCATCGGCCAATCCATCCAGTTGGGCGCAAACGTCGCGCCGAGCGAATAGCCGCAGGCGTTGAGCCGGTGGGCGCGGTACCCGGCGGCATCGAGCGTACGCGCGTGGGCCTCGAACGCCTCGCCCATGGGACGCCTGGGCCGCAGCGCGGCCTCGACGGCGAGCAAGGCGTCGCGCGCAACCGTGAACATTTCGCGCTGGCGCTCGGGCGGCCGCCCCACCACGAAGGTACGCATGAGCGCCGCGTGGTAATGGCGGTAGGCCCCGGCCCACTCGAGGGTGAGCTGATCCTGTGCCGCGAGGTGGCGCCGGCCCGAGAAATAGCGGCAGAGCAGCGCGCCCGCGCCTGAGCCGATGATGAACTCGTTGCCCGGATAATCGCCGTCGCCCGAGAAGATCGCGCCGTGCATCGCGGCCAGGATGTCGCCCTCGAAGGCGCCGGCGCGGGTGCCGCGTTCGGCCTGGGTGAGCGCCGCATCCGCGAGCTCGGCCGCCCGTCTCACGTAGATGAGCTCGGCCGGGCTCTTGATCGCGCGCAACCGGCTCACCAGCAGCGAGGCGTCGGTGAGCGTGCAAAAGCCCTCGAGCGCCGCCTCGAGCCGCTTGCCGTTGCGTGCGGTCAGGCCGTAGGCCTCGTACTCGACCCCGAGCCGTTTGCCCCTTAAGCCGTGCTCGGCGAGGCTGGCCTTGAGGTCCTGCTCGGGCCGCGCCTCCGGCCCGTCCACCCAGATCCGAATGTCCTGGATCACCGAGGTCTGCTGCGCCTGACGCAGATCGGGTGCGCGGGTGACGAGCGTCATGCGCCCGTCGGCGGCGAGCAGTAGGCACTGGAAGAAGACGTAGCCGAAGCTGTCGAAGCCCGTGAGGTAGTACAGGCTCTCCTGGCGGAACAGGAGAAGCCCCTCGAGTCCCGCCTGCCCCATCGCCGCGCAGACCTTCCCCCGCCGCTCCGCGAGCTCGTTCTCGCTGAAATGGAGTGCCATACCGCCGTTCTCCGGGTGCCTTGGGCCGCGCGGCCCTGAAGCGGCACAGTCTAGCCGCCCAGGCGGCGCCACCGCCCGGCAAAGAAAACCTCGCTTTTCGCATTGCAGCACAAACCCAGGCTGTTGACGCTGCGAGGCTTTCTTGTGACGCTTGGGCCCACGAACCGTCTGCCGGCGTGCCCCCCGCCTCGAGGGAGGCGCGTGGGGCTGCGGCGCGGAGAAAAAACCAAAGGCCGCAAAGGACCGGCGGGTCGGCATGCGGCCGTTGCGAGGGAGATGCGCCATGAAGAGGTTATCGCCGAAACGTTGTTTGCTTGGAGCCGCGCTCGCCGCGGCATTCGTGCTGGCAGGCGCCATCGACGCCAAGGACGCGCGGGCCGCAGGCACGTTGATCTGGGGCATGCCGGCGGGCGTCAGCGTGCTCGATCCGCACGTCTCGTGCGGCTGGCTGGCGAAGTTCGTGGACTACCAGATCTTTGAATCGATGGTCGAGCTCGATCTGACAAAGGCCGAGGCACCGACACAGCTCAAGGGCCAGCTCGCCGAGTCGTGGGAAGTGTCCGACGACGGCACGGTGTACACCTTCCATTTGCGCCAGGGCGTCCTATTCCATGACGGCACGCCGTTCAATGCGGACGCCGTCAAATACAACTTCGACCGCTTCCTCGACCCCAACGCGGCGCACTACAGCGAGACGGCGAATGCGTATTTCGGCTTCATCGGCTTCACGGGCGCGATCAAGTCGGTCGAGGTGGTCGATGAGAGCACGGTCCGCATTACCCTCAACGCGCCCAACTACGAGTGGCTCCGCATGGGCATGGAGGACTGCCCGCAGCTCTACATGTTGAGCCCCAAAGCGATCGCCGAGTACGGCGACGAGGGGCTGCCGCTCCATCCCGTCGGCACGGGCCCGTTCAAGTTCGTCGAGCGCGAGCCAGGCATCAAGATCGTGCTTACGCGCAACGACGACTACTGGGGCGAGAAACCCCCGCTCGATCAGATCATCTTCCGCGAGCTCGAGGATCCGGCGACGCGCATCAGCGCGCTGCGCGCCGGCGAGGTGCACGTCATCCAGGAGCCCGCGTGGGACGAGATCGAAGCGCTCAAAGAGGAAGGGTTCGTCATCACAACCAATCCGAATGCGCCTACGATCTTCTATGCGACGTTCAACATGAAGAAGCCGGTGATGCAGGACCTGCGGGTGCGCCAGGCCATCAACATGGCGATCGACCGCGAGTCCATCGCCCGGGAGGTGCTCAGGGGCTACGGCCGTCCGGCCTACGGCATGCTGAATGCCGGGCATTACGCCTTCGATCCCGACTACAAGAGCTATCCCTACGATCCGGAGGGTGCGAAGAAGCTGTTGGCCGAGGCGGGATACACCGAGGACAATCCTCTCGTTCTCACCTACGACGTGATGAAGTATGGCTACGGCGAGCTGGTCGAGAAGTGGATCCAGCGCGACCTCAAGAAGGTCGGCATCGAGATCAATCTCAACAAGATGGAATGGCTCGCCTATCTCGACAAATGGAATGTCGGCATGCCCGATGACGTCGAAATCAACGAGATGCTGTGGGGCGAGCAGAGCCCGATGTTTACCGCAATGAGCTTCCGCTGTGACCGGCAGCCGCCCGACGGCTGGAACGTCGGTTGGTATTGCAATCCCGAGGCCGACAAGATCTTCGAGCAGGCCGAAAAAACGGCTAACCGGGAGGAGGCCGCCAAGCTCTACCAGCACGCCGACGCCATGATCACGGAGAACGACGCGCCCGCTGCGCCGCTTTATCACTACTTCAACCCGATCGCGCTCAACCCATCGGTCAAGGGCTTCGTCAACGCCCCGGCCAACTGGTGGGACCTGTCGGCGGTGTCGATCGCCGAGTAGGAAGGAGGCACGAGGTCGCGGAAGCCTGCCGGTCCGTTCCACCGTCGGTTTCCGTGGCCCGGCCCCGCCGGCGCCGAGCCGGAAGGGGTGGCCCGGCGGGGGCTGTTGCGGCGCGCTCCTCCCGGTGAGCAGACGCGAAGGACGGGGACGGAGACCGATCCATGGGGCGCTACGCCGCCGGCAGGCTCCTTCTCATCGCACCTGTATTGCTCGGCGTTTCGATCGTCGTCTTTCTGCTGATGCATCTCGCGCCGGGCGACGTGACCTCGACGCTGACGGGCCCCATGGGCTCGCCCGAGGCGCGCGAGGCCATGCGCCTCACCATGGGTCTCGACAAGCCGCTGCCCGTGCAGTACGCGAAATGGCTCGGCCACCTGCTGCAGGGCGATTTCGGCTTCTCCTGGGTCCATAAGCGCGACGTCGGCGAAATCATCTTCCCGAAGTTCGCCAACACCGCGATCCTGGCGCTGGCCTCGGCGCTGCTCGCTTACCTGATCGGCTTCTTCGCCGGAATTGTGGCTGCGGCCAAGGCCTACAGCACAGTCGATCGCGTCATCATGGCGTTCGTGCTGATTGCCGGCTCGATGCCGCTCTATTGGCTCGGCCTGATCCTCGTCTTCCTGTTCGCGTTGATCTGGCGGATCTTTCCGGCCACCGGCATGTTCAGCTTCATCGACGGCGGGGACCCTCTCGACGTGCTCGAGCATCTCGTGCTGCCCGCCGTCGCGTCCGCTCTGCCCTCGGCCGCGATCGTGGGCCGCATGACTCGCGCCACCATGATCGAGGTGCTGTCGCAGAACTACATTCGGGTCGCCCGCGCCAAGGGTATCCGGCGCTCGGTGATCCTGCGCCGGCACGCCTTGCGCAACGCGCTTCCGCCGATCGTGACCGTCGGCGGCATGGAGCTCGGCTATCTCCTGGGCGGCGTGGTCTTCACCGAGGTCGTCTTCGCCTGGCCCGGCATCGGCAACCAGCTCTATTCGTCGATCATCGGCCGCGACATCCCGATCGTGCAGGGGGCGGTGCTGCTGATCGCGGGCGCCTTCGTGCTCATCAACCTCGGCGCCGACCTCTTGAACGCCTATCTCGATCCGCGCACGCGCACGGCCGAAGGAGGGCGCGGCGGATGAGCGTTGCCGCCGCCGTTCGCACCGGCGCAGGCGAAGGCCGCCTGCGCGTCACTCTCTCCAATCTCGGCAGCGCATGGCGCGCTTACGCCCGCGACCGCGCCTCGCTCGCGGCCCTCTCCTTCCTGCTGCTCGTGGCCGCCGCGGCCGTCCTCGCCCCCCATGTCGCGCCATACGACCCTTACGAAATGGTGGCTTTGCGCAACGCGCTGCCGGGCGAGGAGGGACTGATCCTGGGAGCGGACGGCGACGGGCGCGACGTGCTCACGCGCCTGATCTGGGGCGGACGCATCTCGCTCCTCATCGGCATCGCACCGACGCTCTTGGCCATGATCGCCAGCCTCTTCGTCGGCATTTTCGCCGGCTACCTGGGCGGCTGGGTCGATCTCGTCATCATGCGCTTTCTCGACATGTTCTTTGCCTTCCCCCTCGTGCTCGTCGCAATCGTCGTCGCCGGCATCTTGGAACCGGGCCTGCTCACCATCATCATCGCGATCTTCATCGCGCTTCTCCCCTACATCACCCGGCTCGTGCGCACGACCGCGCTCTCGGTGAAGGCGCAGCCCTACATCGAGGCCGCACGGGCGGGCGGAGCCAGCCCGTGGGCCATCCTGTGGCGCTACGTGCTGCCCAACGTCGTCGCCCCGGTGATCGTCTACACGACGACGCTCATGGGCATGATGATGGTTCTGGGCTCGGGCTTGAGCTTCCTGGGCCTCGGCGTGCAGCCGCCCATCGCCGACTGGGGCACCATGGTCTCGGAGGGGCGCACGGTGCTCAAGAATGCGCCGCACGTCACAGTCTTTCCGGGTCTCCTGATCGTTCTCGTGGCGCTGGCCTTCGGATTCATCGGTGACGGCCTGCGCGACGCGCTCGACCCGCGCTCGCGCAGGCGCTGAGCTCCTCGGGTGGCGCGATGACCGAAGCGCTCCTGACCGTCGAAAACCTCAAGACCTACTTCCATCTGAGGTCGGGGCTGCTCAAGGCCGTCGATGACGTCTCGTTCTCCTTGGCGCCGGGCCGGGTGCTCGGCATCGTGGGCGAATCCGGTTGCGGCAAGAGCATGACGGCCCTCTCGATCATCGGCCTCGTCGATCCGCCCGGGCGCATCGAGGGCGGGCGCATCGCCTACCGCGGCCGCAATCTGCTCGAGATGCCGGAGCGCGAGCTCGAGGCGACAATCCGCGGCAATCGCGTCGGCATGATCTTCCAGGAGCCCATGACCTCGCTCAACCCGTCGTTTACCATCGGCGAACAGATCGCGGAAGGGCTGGTCGCCCACAAGGAGCTTGGCCGCGAGGCGGCGCGCGCGCGCACCGTCGAGCTCTTGCGCCTGGTCGGCATTCCAAATGCCGCCGACCGCTATTACGATTATCCCCATCACTTCTCGGGCGGCATGCGCCAGCGCGTGCTGATCGCGGCCGCAATCGCCTGCGAGCCCGACCTGCTGATCGCGGATGAGCCCACGACCGCCCTCGATGTCACGATCCAGGCGCAGATCCTCAAGCTGTTGAGTGATCTCAGGCGCCGCCTGGGTTCGGCGATGATCCTGATCACCCACGACCTCGCCGTCATCGCCGCGATGGCGGATGACGTGATCGTCATGTATGCGGGCCGCATCGTGGAATACGCCGATGTCGCGACCTTGTTCCGTACACCCCGCCACCCCTACACGGTGGGGCTCCTGAATTCGATCGTGCGCCTCGAGGACTCGCGCGACTCCGCGCTCCGCTCGATTCCGGGCGCACCGCCCACCCCCATCGATCTGCCGTCCGGATGCAGCTTCCGCACCCGCTGCCCGCACGCCGTCGAGCGTTGTGCCGTCGAGTATCCGGCGCTGCGGGATGCGGCCCCGCAGCATGGCGTCGCCTGCCATCTCGTCGCGCCCGGCGAGGCTTTGAACTCATGAGCGAGCCGCTGCTTCGGATCCGTAACCTGCGCAAGCACTTTCGGCTCAAGAGTCGGACGCTGTTCGGCCCGCCGCCCATCCTCAAGGCCGTGGACGGCGTCGACCTCGAGGTCCGGCGCGGCGAGACGCTGGGCCTCGTGGGGGAAAGCGGCTGCGGCAAGACCACGACGGCGCGGCTGATCTTGAGGCTCATCGAGCCGAGCGGCGGCGAGATCGAGTTCGATGGGACGGACGTGCGCGCACTCGGCAAGCGCGCGCTTCGCCGGCTCCGGCGCCAGATGCAGTTGGTGTTTCAGGACCCCCTGTCCTCGCTCAACCCCCGCATGGGAGTGGGTGTCTCGATCGCGGAGCCGCTGCGCTTTCACGGCATTGGCCGCAAGGCCGAGCGCTACGCACAGGCGCGCGAGATGTTCGAGACGGTGGGCTTGAGCCCCGAGTCCTTCGACCGCCTGCCGCACGAGTTTTCGGGCGGCCAGTGCCAGCGCGTGGGCATCGCACGCGCGCTCATCCTGCAACCCAAGCTCGTCATCCTGGACGAGCCTGTCTCGGCACTCGATGTCTCGATCCGTGCGCAGATTCTCAATCTCCTGCTCGACCTGCAGAAGCAGTTCGGCCTCACCTACCTGTTCATCTCGCACGATCTCTCGGTGGTCAAACGGTTCTGCGAGCGCACCGCCGTGCTCTATCTCGGCCGGATCGCGGAGTTCGCCGACAGCGAACGCCTCTACCGCGAGCCGCTCCACCCCTATACGCAGGCGCTCATCGGAGCGATCCCCGTGGCCGATCCGGGCGCCAAGCGGGCCGAGGCGCTGGAAGGCATCGCGGGCGATGTGCCGAGCCCGGTCGATCTGCCCAAGGGCTGCCGGTTCCACACCCGTTGCCCGCACAAGATGCCGGTGTGCACGCAGAGCGAGCCCGAATTGCGCGAAGCCCGGCCCGGGCATTGGGTGGCCTGCTTCCTCTACGAGATGGGAGCGGAAAAAACCCTTGGCCCGTGACGACGCGGCGCGCGTGTCGTTCTCCGTAAGAACGACAGGCCCTCGTGCGGCCCGCTTCGCCGCGCTCCAGCCTCTCTATTCGGAAATGCCGAGATAGGTGTGGCGCACCTTCTCGTTCTCTCGCAGATCCTCGGCCGGGCCTTCGCCGATCGGCCGGTGTGAGCTTCTTGTGACCACAACGCCCGACGCTTCGTGATTCATCCGCTGTCACTATGCTGGACAGCGAACTCTCAGCTCCAATGTGTCCAACATGCTGGGCGCACAATGGAAATGGCTGCCCTTCCGGATCGCCCGATCTGATTTCGCAAGAACCGGTGGCGGCTGGATAAGAACTTGGACCGGCGACATTCGGGTCGTTAGGAGCACCCGAGGCTTTCGGTGCTTTCAGGCACTAAGTTAACGCACCGCCCTGGTCTCGACCGGCATTCCCGCCGCCCGCCATTCTGGATACCCATCTTCAAGCCGACGGATTTTGAAACCGCGCACGCGAAGCGCGGCGACCGCCTCGTAAGCCAGGACGCAGTACGGCCCGCGGCAATAGGCGACGATCTCATGCTCGGGGTTGAGATCGCCAAGCCGCTTCTCGAGTTCGGCAAGCGGGATGTTGATGGCGCCCGGTAAGTGGCCCAGCGCGAACTCGTCTTCGGGCCTGACATCGAGCACCGTCACGATCCCCGCCTTGAGCCGCTCCATCAGCTCCAAACGCGAGACGGGCTCGAGGCTGTCGCGATTCCGGAAGTAGCCGCGCACCACGCGCTCAACCTCGGCCAAGCCGTGCTCGGCGATGCGCCGGACCGATGCGAGGAGCTCCAGAACAGCGTCGTCCGCCAGGCGGTAGAAGACGAACTTGCCTTCCCGCCGGGCCGCGAGGAGCCCGGCGCGGCGCATGCGCTGCAAATGTTGGGACGCATTGGCGATCGACACTCGGGTCCGATCCGCCAGCACCTCGACGCTCCGCTCGCCCTGGGCGAGCTGCTCCAAGAGCTCTAGCCGATGCGGATGGGCCACCGCCTTCGCCACGGCCGCGAATTGGGCAAACAGGGCTTGCTTGGGACTCTCGCTTGACATCCTCGGCCAATTATCATTATATCATTCAATAAACTGATTGAATATTAGCTCCGCGGCGGCAGCCCGTCAAGCCCTTCGCACCAGAGACATGACTTTGGCCGAGATCCTGCTGGCAAATGACCCGGTCGTTCGCCTGAGCGCCTTCGCGGGCGTCTTCGCCGCGATGGCGGTCTGGGAGCTGCTCGCGCCGCGCCGACTCCAAGCCATCGGGCGCCTTCGGCGCTGGCCCAGCAATCTCGGTATTGTCGCGCTCGACACTCTGCTCGTGCGGCTCGTCTTTCCAATTGCCGCCGTCGGCATGGCCCTGCTCGCCGAAACCCATGGCTGGGGATTGTTCCAGACGGTGGAGGCACCGGCTTGGCTCGTGGTGATCGCCTCGGTGATCCTCCTCGACCTCGCCATCTATCTGCAGCACGTGCTGTTCCATGCCGTGCCGGTGCTGTGGCGACCGCACCGCATGCACCACGCCGACCTCGAGTTCGATGTGACCACCGGCGTCCGCTTCCATCCGATCGAGATCCTGCTGTCCATGGCAATCAAGCTTGGCGTCGTGGCCGCGCTCGGCACGCCGGCGGTGGGGGTGCTGATCTTCGAAGTGCTGCTCAACGCCACCTCGATGTTCAACCACGGCAACGTTCGCCTCCCGGAGCGGCTCGACCGCGTGCTGCGCTGGATCGTCGTCACCCCCGGGATGCATCGCGTCCACCACTCGGTGGTGCCACGCGAGACGAACAGCAATTTCGGGTTCAACCTGCCCTGGTGGGACCGCTTATTCGGCACCTATCGCGCCGAGCCGGCGGCGGGGCACGAGGGGATGACCATCGGCATCGAGCAGTTCCGTGATCCGCGCGAGCTGCGCCTCGATCGCATGCTCTTGCAGCCGTTCCGCGACGACGACCGCAGCTACCCGCTCGGCCGGCGGGAGCCGGCCGAATGACGCCGCGGGCGATCCTCCCCCGCCTCGTGCTCGGGCTCGCTATCGCGGGCGCGGCAATCTCTTTGGCGTTCAATCGGGATCGCCTCGATCCCTCGCTCGTTGAGAGTTCGATACGCGATCTGGGCGTGTGGGCACCGCTCGCCCATGTCGTGCTCTTCGCCCTCGCGACGGTTCTCTTCGTCCCCGGTGCGATCTTTGGCCTCGCCGGTGGCGTGCTCTTCGGCCCGCTGTGGGGAACGATCCTCAACCTCGCCGGCGCGACGCTGGGCGCAACCGCGGCTTTCCTCATGGCACGCTACCTCGCGTCGGACTGGGTCAGACGGAAGGCGGGCGGACGGCTCGAGCGGCTGATTGCGGGCGTCGAGGCCGAGGGCTGGCGCTTCGTCGCCTTCGTGCGGCTGGTGCCGCTGTTCCCGTTCAACCTGCTCAACTATGCGCTCGGCCTGACGCGCATCCCTCTGACGCACTATATCCTCGCCTCGCTCATCTGCATGGCGCCCGGCACGCTGGCCTACACTTGGCTGGGCCACGCTGGCCGGCAAGCGCTCGCAGGGGACGATGCGGCCATCCGCTACGGCCCGATCGCCCTCGCGCTTCTCGCGGCAATCGTCTTCCTGCCGCGGCTCATTCGTCGCCTGCGCGGCGGCGGCTTACCCCGCTGGATCGAGGTCGGCGACCTTGCCGACCGGCTCAAGGGAGGCCGCGGCCTCGCCGTCATCGACGTGCGTGGGCCCGACGAGTTCAGCGGCCCACTCGGCCACATCGCTGAGGCGCGCAACCTGCCGGTCGGAGAGCTTCCAAACCGGCTGCGCGAACTCGATAAGCTGAAGCATGAGCCTATCGTTCTGGTATGCCGCACCGACAAGCGCTCCGCCGATGCGGCGGCGCTGCTCCGCGACGCGGGCTTCCGCGATGTCCGCGTGCTCCGCGGCGGCATGGAGCGGTGGACTCAGGACGCTCAGCCGGTCGCGCGCCGGGCCCCGCAACCCCAAGCGTAAGAAGGATTCCATGAAGCCGCTGTTCATCCTCAACGACCCGCCCTATGGCAGCGAACGCTGCTACAACGCGCTTCGCCTCGCCCACGCCCTCCTCAAGAAAGATCCGGAGATTGAGATCACCATCTTCCTGATGGCCGACGCCGTGATCGCGGCGAAGGCGGGCCAGAAGACCCCGGACGGCTACTACAACATCGAGCGCATGCTGAAGCGCGTGATCGTCGGCAAGGGCAGCGTGCTACTCTGCGGCACCTGCATGGATGCACGCGGCCTCGCCGACGCCGACATAATGCCGGGCGCGCGGCGCAGCACCATGGACGAACTCGCTGCCGCGACACTCACGGCCGACAAGGTGCTGGTGTTCTGACCGCTCACGAGGGGGCCGCCAACGATGACCGGCGTGGAGCGAATGGGCTGGGGCATGGGCCTCATCGCCTGCTCATGTTGATTCTGCTCGTCCTCGGGATCGCGGCACTCCAGGCAAAAAAACCGGCCCGGCGGCATCGACGACAAAGCCCGCCGGGCCTTGAGCCGGGCAGGCTTTCTCTTTGCCGGCAAAGGCGCGAGCATCTAAGCCACGTCCGCGAACTTCTCAATCTCCGTGACTGCCG
>CAZVZP010000082.1:0-11390 GCA_964631625.1 uncultured Hyphomicrobiales bacterium
AGCTCCTCCAAGCCGCGCTCGCTTATCGATCAGATCGAGGGCGGCGCGATGGGCCTAAAGATCCACGAGGACTGGGGCGCCATGCCCGCCGTGATCGACTGCTGTCTCGCGGTTGCGGACGAGCTCGACTTCCAGGTCCAGCTCCATACCGACACGCTGAACGAGAGCGGCTTCGTCGAGGACACGCTGGCCGCGATCAAGGGCCGCACGATTCACATGTACCACGCGGAAGGGGCGGGCGGCGGGCATGCGCCCGACATCATCCGCATCACCGGCGAGCCCAACTGCCTGCCCTCGTCCACGAATCCGACGAACCCCTACACGCGCAACACCTTCGACGAGCACCTCGACATGATCATGGTGTGCCACCACCTGAATCCCGCGGTGCCCGAGGACGTGGCCTTCGCCGAGAGCCGCATCCGCGCCGAGACGATCGCGGCGGAGGACGTGCTGCACGACATCGGCGCCATCTCGATGCTGGGTTCGGACTCGCAGGGCATGGGGCGGATCAACGAGGTGATCTGCCGCACCTGGCAGCTCGCCTCGAAGATGAAGGACGAGCGGGGGCGGCTGCGCGAGGAGAAAACGAAGCGCGGCGACAACGAGCGCATCAAGCGTTACGTCGCGAAATACACGATCAACGCCGCACGCACCTTCGGCATCGATGCCTACGTGGGCTCGCTCGAGGCGGGCAAGCTCGCGGACGTAGTGCTCTGGCGGCCCGGTTTCTTCGGCATCAAGCCCGAGCTCGTGATCAAGGGCGGCTTCATCGTGTGGGCGGCGATGGGCGACTCGGCGGCCTCGCTCATGACCTGCGAGCCCGTTCTCATGCGCCCGCAGTGGGGCGCGTTCGGTCGGGCGAAGCAGGCGTTGTCGATGTCGTTCGTGGCCCGGGCCGCGTTCGAGCGGGATATCGCGGGCCGGCTCGAGCTTAAGAAGATGGTGGCGCCGGTCAAGAACACCCGACGGCTCACCAAGTCCCACATGCTCCACAACTCGGCGTGTCCCAAGGTCGAGGTCAACCCTGAGACCTTCGAGGTCAAGGTCGATGGCGAACTCGCCACCTGCCAGCCCGCCGAGCGCTTGCCGCTCGCGCAGCGCTACATGCTGCGCTGAGGCGCATCGCGGTCTTTGATGCGCGGGCGTGGCCGACCGCGAATGAAGGGCTCGTGAGCATGGCGAGGATCACGCGCCGGCGCTATGCCGAGTTGTTCGGCCCGACGACGGGCGATGCGGTGCGCTTGGGCGACACCGCGCTCTGGGCCGAGGTCGAGCGGGATCTCGGCGTTGCGGGCGATGAGGCGGTGGCAGGCGGGGGCAAGACCTTCCGCGACGGGCTCGCCTTCACCCCGGGCTACGCCCGCGCCCACGGCGCGCCCGACCTCGTCATCACCAATGCGCTGATCGTCGATCCCGTGCTCGGCGTGATCAAGGCCGACCTTGGTGTCCGCGACGGCCGGATCACGGCGCTCGGCAAGGCGGGCAACCCCCGCACCATGGACGGGGTCCATTCCGAGCTCGTGTGCGGCAACGACACGCAGGTGATCGGCGGGCAGCACTTCATCGCCACACCGGGCGCCATCGATTGCCACATTCATTTCTTCAGCCCCGAGCTCGTGCCGGCCGCGCTCGCCTCGGGCATCACGACCATGATCGGCGGCGGCGCCGGGCCGCACGACCTGCCGATCGATGCGGGCTCGGCGTGGAACGTGGCGCGCATGCTCGAGGCCGCCGAAAGCTGGCCGGTCAACGTGGGGTTTCTTGCGCGCGGCAACTCGTCCAAGCCGGAGTCGCTCTACGAGCAGATCCAGGGCGGCTGCCTCGGCTTTAAGATCCACGAGGACTGGGGCGCCATGCCCGCCGTGATCGACTGCTGCCTGGCGGTTGCGGACGAGCTAGACGTGCAGGTGCAGCTTCACACCGACACCCTGAACGAGAGCGGTTTCCTGGAGGATACGCTGGCCGCGATCCAGGGCCGCACGATCCATATGTATCACACGGAAGGAGCCGGCGGCGGCCATGCGCCCGACATCATCCGGGTTGCCGGCGAGCCGAACTGCCTCACCTCCTCGACCACCCCCACGAACCCCTATACCCGCAACACGTTCGACGAGCACCTCGACATGATCATGGTGGCGCACCACCTGAACCCGGCGGTGCCCGAGGACGTGGCGTTTGCCGAAAGCCGCATCCGCGCCGAGACGATCGCCGCCGAGGACGTGCTGCACGACATCGGCGCGATCTCGATGCTGGGCTCGGATGCCATGGGCATGGGGCGGATCAACGAGGTGATCTGCCGCACCTGGCAACTCGCCTCGAAGATGAAGGACGAGCGGGGCCGCCTGCCCTCGGAGACGACCCGGCGCGGCGACAACGAGCGCCTCAGGCGCTACATCGCCAAGTACACGATCAACGTCGCGCGCACCTTCGGGATCGATGCCCACGTCGGCTCGCTCGAGGTCGGCAAGCTCGCCGACATCGTGCTCTGGCGCCCCGGCTTCTTCGGCATCAAGCCCGAGACGGTGCTCAAGAGCGGCTTTCCCGTCTGGGGCGCGATGGGCGACGCCTCGGCCTCGACCATGACTGTCGAGCCCCGGCTCGTGCGTCCCCTGTTCGGCGCGCAGGGCAAGGCGCCGCAGGCGGTGGGGTTCAGCTTCGTAAGCCAGGAGGCGATGAGCCGGGAGCTCGGCCGCCGCCTCGCCCTGCGCAAGCCGATGCTACCCGTCAAGAGCACGCGCCGACTCACCAAGTCCCATATGCTGCACAACACCGCGTGCCCGCGCATCGAGGTCAATCCCGAGACCTTCGAGGTCCGGGTGGACGGCGAGCTCGCGACCTGTAGGCCGGCCGAGACGCTGCCGCTCGCTCAGCGCTACATGCTACGCTGACTGAGGAGTGGCGATGAGCATGCCGTTATCCGTCTTGGGCTTTGCCCCGCTACCGGCGCACCGGCTGTTGGCTCTGGGGCTGGGCGCGGTGCTCGCGCTTGGCTTGGGGAGCGGCGTCGAGGCGGCCGATTTGCGCAGCGTCTCGTGGGGCATGGACAAAAACGACGTCAAGGCGGCGGAGGACCTCAAGGTCCTCCACGAGGACGACGCCTCGCTCGCCTACGCCACGACGCTCGCCGGGCTCGACGTCATCCTGACCTATGGCTTCGGGCCGAGCGGGCTGTGGCGGGCGAGCTACACGGCGACCGAAGAACGCGTCGATAGGAACGATCACCTCGCCGACTACGCCATGCTCAAGGGCCTACTGAGCGAGAAATACGGCCCGCCGCTGCAGGACGACAGCTTTTGGGTGGGCGATCTCTATCGCAACGATCCCACGCGCTGGGGCCTCGCGGTCAGCGTCGGCGCGCTGGCCTATCTGGCCTCGTGGCAGACCGAGGCGACCACCATCCAGCTCGACCTCTACGGCAAGGACTTCGAGGTCGTGCTGCGGGTGCTGTACCGGAGCCGGGCGCTGGGTTCGAGAGATCGGCTGCCGAGCGAGCAAAAGGCG
Organism: uncultured Hyphomicrobiales bacterium; assembly: GCA_964631625.1. GTDB lineage: Bacteria > Pseudomonadota > Alphaproteobacteria > UBA828 > JAPUJA01 > CAZVZP01. Next base: position 3,502 of record CAZVZP010000082.1, read on the forward strand.
CTGGAAGACCTTTAGGCAGCCCATGGCGAGCACCCGTTCTCCCTCGCTCGAGCCGGCTGGCGCGGCCGAGGCTACACCGGGGCCGGCGCGCGTCGGCATCGGCGGACCCGTGGGTTCGGGCAAGACCGCGCTGATCGAGGCGCTGCTGCCGCTTTTGAAGGCGCGGGGCACCGATGTCGCCGTCGTGACCAACGATCTCGTCACCGAGGAGGACGCCGAGCGCCTGAAGAAGGGCGGCCTGATCGAGCCCGAGCGCGTGATCGGCGTCGAGACCGGCGCCTGCCCGCACACCGCGATCCGCGAGGATCCGACGCTCAACCTCGAGGCGGCGGAGCGGCTCGAGCGCCGCTTTCCCGGACTCGATCTCATCCTGTTCGAGAGCGGCGGCGACAATCTCGCCTCGACCTTCTCGCTCGACCTCGTGGACTACTGGCTGTTCGTGATCGATGTTGCGGGCGGCGGCGACATTCCGCGCAAGAACGGCCCGGGGGTGGTGCAGTCCGACCTTCTGGTCATCAACAAGATCGATCTCGCGCCTTACGTGGGCGTCGATCTTGCGCGCATGGCGCGCGAGGCGCGAGCCGTGCGCCACGGCAGGCCCGTGCTGTTGACCAACTGCCGCACGGGCGCGGGGTTGGCCGAGGTCGTCGCGCGCCTCGCCCACGACGTGCTGCTCGAATCGTGAGCGCATTTGCGGCCTATGTCGCGGGCCGCTTGCCGGTGGGCGAGGCGCACGAGGAGCCGGGCAAACGCGCGGCGGCGCGGCTCACCTTCCGCTGCGACGCCGACGGGATCACCTACTTGGCCGAGCAGCAGGTGGGGTATCCCTTCCATATCACGAAGGTCTTCCGGCTCGAGCCCGAGTGGCCCGAGCTCGCGACGCTCTATCTCCAGTCGGTATCCGGCGGCTTGTTCCAGGGCGACCGGCTGACGCTCGTGTGCGAGGCCGAGGCGGGCGCGGCGGTGCAACTCACCACTCAGGCCTCGACCAAGGTGCACTCGATGGAGCGCGACTTCGCGGTGCAGACGGTCAAGCTCAAGGTGCGCAGCGGCGCCTACCTCGAGTACCTGGCCGACCCGGCAATCCTATTTCCGGCAAGCCGGCTGCTCGCGCGCATCACGCTCGAGAGCGCGGCGGATGCCGAGGCGCTCCTAAGCGATTCGTTCCTCTTTCACGATCCCGCGCAGGAGGCTGGCGCGGAACGGCGTCCCGCCTTCGATGCCTATGCCGCCGAGGTGCTGATCGAGGACGAGGAGCATCGCTTGCTCGCGGCCGATCGCTTCCTGATCGAAAAGCCCGGGGCCGATCACGGCAACCCCGCGCTCGCCGCCGGCTATCTTGCCCAAGGAGCGGTCTATGCGCTGTCGCGACGCAAATCGCCGCAGACCGTGGCGAGCGCGCTGCGCGCCTCGCTCGAGGCCGTGCCCGAGGTCTACGCCGGCGTATCCGCCCTGCCCAACGGTTGCGGCGCCTTCGCGCGCGTGCTTGCGCCCGACGGCGCTGCTTTGCGGGCGGCCCTCGATGCGCTCATTGCAGCCGGACGCAGGGCGCTCGCGGGAAAAGCGATGAGCCGCCTTCGGAAATAGCACGGGGCCTCGTCAAGCCGACGCGGTGTGGATTGCCCCGATCGGCCTGCCCTCCGCGCGCCAGTCGGAATAACCGCCCTCGAGCCGGCGGACCTTGAAGCCCCGGGCCCGCAGCAACGCCACCGCCTCGTACGAAAAGACACAGTAGGGTCCGCGGCAGTAGGCGACGATCTCGCGCGTGCGCGGCAGCTCGTCGAGCCGACGCTTAAGCTCTCGGAGCGGAACGCTGCGCGCGCCCGCGATGTGGCCGGCGTCGAACTCGTCCCGTGGGCGCACGTCGAGCAACGTGACGGCGCCCCGCCTCAGGCGCTTGAGCAACTCGGCTCGGGTCACGGGCTCGAGGCCGTCCTTGTGCGCATAGTAGCGGGCGATGACGGCCTGCATCTCGGCCGAGTTGCGCTCGGCGATTTGGCCGAGCGCCGTGATGAGGGATGCGACCGCGGCGTCCGCGACGCGGTAGAGGACGCGCTGCCCGTTCTTGCGCGCAGCGAGCAACCCGGCGCGGCGAAGCTGCTTAAGATGTTGGGACGCGTTCGCGATCGAGAGGCCGCTTAAGGCGGCCAACTCCTCCACGCGGCGCTCCCTTTGCGCAGCGAGGTCGAGAAGGCCTAACCGATGCGGATGCGCCAGCGCCCGGGCGATGCTTGCCACCTGCTCGAACGCCGTGACTTTCGGATTCTCCGTTGACATGACGATCCAATTATATTCAAATAATTAATTGAATAACATGAAAAACGGACGCTGGCGAGCACGTCGCGATCCGTTCGGGGAGAATCCGGCCATGACGATTTCCTGGCGCATGAAGGGCAAGTACCTGAAAAACTGCAACTGCGCGTTCGGCTGTCCCTGCGATTTCAACGCCCGGCCGAGCTATGGCCACTGCACGGGGATGGCGGGCATGCACATCGACGAGGGGCACTTCGGCTCCGTCAAACTCAACGGCTTGAGCTGGGTCGCCCTCTACCATTGGCCCGGCGCGCTCCACGAGGGCCACGGCTCGCTCCAACCCGTGATCGACCAACGCGCCGATGACGGGCAGAGGAACGCGCTGCTCACGGTTCTCTCGGGCCGCGAGCAGGTCGAGGGCACGTTCTTCCAGATCCTGAGCCTGATCGTCACCACGCTCCATGAGCCGCTGTTCAAGCCGATTGCCTTCGACTTCGACCTGGCGGGCCGATCGGCGCGCGTCAGCGTGCCGGGCGTGCTCGAGACGGTCGTCGAACCGATCCGCAATCCGGTGACCGGCGCGCCTCATCGTATCCGCATCGACATGCCCGAGGGCTTCGAATACCGGCACGCCGAGATTGGGAGCGCACGGATCAAGGGGATGGGCAAGATCGCCTTCGACCTCAAGGACGTGCACAGCTCGCTCGCCCTCGTCGAGCATACGGAGAAGGGGCCCGCCTGAGGCCGGCGCCCGCACCGCGCACCGCGCATCGTGCGGAGCGCTGGCCACGAATTCTGCGCGACATCGGCCCTTTCGCAGCCGCGAAGGCCTGACGTTTGAGGGCCCTTCGGGCGCCCTTCAGCGCTGCGAGCAGCGCGCTACGAGCGGCGCGCTACGAGCGGCGGCGAGCGTTGACGAACGGCATCGCGCCGCGAGCGGTCGCAACGTCACGGGGGGTCTCGACGTGGGCGCGCCACGGGGAAAACGCGGACGCTCACGAAGCCTCCAGCGGCGGAAACCGCAGCGTCATCCGGAGGCCCGGGCGGTTGTCGCCGATCTCGACGGCGATTTTATGCAGGTCCGCGACGGCCGCTACGAGGCTCAAGCCGAGCCCGTTGCCGGGCATCGCCCGGCCCGACTCCAGCCGATAGAAGCGGCGGAAGACCTTCGGGCGTTCGTCTTCCGGAATGCCGGGCCCGTTGTCCGCGATCGCGCAAACGGCTCCGGCCGGTGTCTGGTTGAGCTCGATCTCGATCCGGGTGCCGGCCGGCGTATGGCGCAGAGCGTTTTCGACGATGTTTGCGATCATTTGTGTCAGGAGCTGACGATCACCTCGCACGGTGACGCGATCCGAAATTCGGCTCGCCAGAGTCTGCCGATGATCCTCGGCGACGGCCGCGTAGGTCTCGGCAATCGTCTGAAGGACGCCGGACAAATCGACCTCGGTGAATCCAGCGCGCCGCGTGCCTGCTTCGATCTGAGCGATGCGCAGCAAGGCGCCGAAGGTGTGCAAGATCTCATCCGTTTCGGCGATGGCTTTGTCGACGAGGGTCTGGTATTCGGCCACGGTCGTGGCCTTCCGACGTGCGCCTTCGAGATTTTGGCGCAACCGGGTGAGCGGCGTGCGAAGGTCGTGCGCGATGTCGTTCGAAACTTGGCGAAGACCCTCCATCAGCATCTGGATGCGATCGAGCATCTCGTTGAGATTGGCGGACAGCCGGTCGAACTCGTCACCGGTTCCCCGCAGGGGGATACGGTGCGACAGGTTGCCCTGCATGATGTTGCGGCCGGCCTCGGCGATGATATCGATGCGCCGGCGCATGCGCGCGTTGATGGTCAAGCCACCCGCCAAGCCGAGCCCTAAGGCCGCCGCGAGGATCAACCCCGCCGCGTTGGTGATCAGTTCTTCGAAATCGGTGTACCGGTCGGTGTCCTGTCCCACGAGGAGAAACCAGCCGTTGGACAGTATCTTGCCCCGGGCGATCAGCGTGTCCGTGCTGTCTTCGCCGCCCAATTCCGGAGGAATGAGCAGCTCCTGCCAACCGGCGAGGGGTGCCATTGGCGGAAGGTTGCCGGACACTCTTTGTCCGGCGGCATCTTGCAACAGATAAAAATTCCTTGGCTCGGGCGACCAGTCCGTCCGCTGCGCGACCACGTCCGCGACGGTTCCGATGTCGGTGACCTTGAAGTCATGGACGAGGGACGCTGTTTCGGTGCCGATCGTGGATTGAATCTGGTCTTCCATGAAACTTGCCGTGACCCGAAAGATCACGCCGAAGAGCACCAACAGCGACACGGCGAACAAGCCGATATACAGAAGCGCGATTCGAAAACCATAGGTTCGAAACAGCTTACGAGGGGACATGGATCGAATACCCCTCGCCGCGCACCGTATGAATGAGCTCGACCTCGAAGTCCTTGTCGATCTTGGCGCGCAGGCGGCTCATGTGCGTCTCGACCACCGTGGTCCTGGGATCGAAGTGGAAATCCCACACGTGCTCCAGCAGCATCGTGCGCGTGACCACGCGGCCCGCGTGGCGCAGGAGATATTCCAGGAGCCGGAACTCGCGCGGCTGCAGGTCGATCGGCTTGCCCTGCCGGGTCACGGTCCGTTTGAGCAGATCCATTTCGAGATCGCCGACCCGTAATGTGGTCTCCGCCGAGGCCCGGGCGTGGTGGCGCCCGAGCGCATTGATCCGTGCCGTCAGCTCGGAGAGCGCGAAGGGCTTGACGAGATAGTCGTCGCCGCCCGCATCGAGCCCCGTGACGCGGTCGTCGAGGCCGCCGAGCGCGCTCAAGAAAAGCACCGGTGTCTTGATGCCGGCCTCGCGGATCGTCTTTACGATGGATAGCCCGTCGAGACCCGGCAGCATGCGATCGACGATCAGGGCATCGTAATGTTCGTCCGAGGCGAGCGACAGGGCATCGCGGCCGCCGGCCACGTGGTCGACGACGTGGCCGTACTCCCTCAACCCCTCGATGATATAGGTCGCCGTATCGGCATCGTCCTCGATCAGCAACACCTTCATATCGGCTCGTCCACCGTTGGGCAACTCGAGACGGCGAGATCGGGTTCGATGACGACCATTTGAGGTCACTGTCGACAGACCCGCAAGCCTGCGCGCCTCGGCAACGAGGATCGTCCATCGGTGCAATGGAATTTTCCAGTAAAACGAGTTCGCACAACTTTACAAATTCGTAAGGTGATGCGGGAGGAAGCTCCGCGGCGAAGGCGTTCGCCGAGATTTACGAAACTGTAAGTTGCCTCGTCGGCTGACGCTGGTTCAAATCTCGCCATGATGTCCGTGCAGTCCGAACGCCACCCATCCGAAGGCAGCACGCGAAGCAGGCAGTTGTTGCGCTGGTCACGGTCGGCTTGCTTGCCGTTCGCGGCGGGCGATTTGGACCGGCGCGACAGATCACGCGGCGTGTCGATCAGAAATACGACGAATTTTCTGTGAAAGGAACCCGAGATGGCACAGCAGAACGGCAGGCAACAGCACCAAGAGGTCACGAGCACGACGATCGATCCCGATGACTTTGTCTCGGGGATCGACAATCCGTACTTCCCGTTGGAGCCCGGTACGACGCTCGTTTACGAGAGCCCGGACGGGACAACATTCGAGACGTTTGTCATCACCGACAAGACGGTGAAGATCCTGGGTGTCACCTGCGTCGTCGTCGAGCATACGGCGATCGTCGACGGCCAGGTGGTAGAGTACACGCTCGACTATTTTGCTCAGGACGTTGACGGCAACGTCTGGTACTTCGGCGAATCCGTAAAAAACTACGAGGACGGCCACTTGGTCGATCGGGATGGCTCGTGGAAGGCGGGCGTCGATGGCGCCGAGCCGGGCATCCTCATGGAAGCCTCGCCCCAAGTCGGGGATGTCTACCAACAGGAAAACTATCCGGGCGTGGCCGAAGACATGGCGGAAGTGATCAGCCTCGATGCCTCGGTCGACGTCCCCTACGGCTCCTTCGACGGCGTCCTGCAAACCGACGATTTCACCCCCCTCGAGCCGGGGATTATCGAGCAAAAGTACTATGTCGAGGGTGTGGGTAATGTCCTGGTGGTCAATGAAACCACCGGGGAGCAGGAGCTGCTCGTGAAGATCGTGATCGACGGCAGCTCTCACGACGACACGCTCGTGGGCAAGATCGGGGCCGACGAGCTGAACGGCCACGCGGGCGACGATGAGCTCGACGGCGCGGCGGGAAACGACACGATCGACGGCGGCCAGGGCAGCGATACCCTCGCGGGGGGCTCCGGAGACGACGCCTTCGACTGGAACAAACAAAACGAAAGCGGCACGACGGCCAGCGGCCGCGACGTCGTCACCGACTTCGAAGGCGCCGGAGCGGCTGGCGGCGATGTGATCGATGTCTCGGATATTGCGGCGGCCGTGGGCGCCTTCACCTTCATCGGCACCGGCACATTCACGGGCACCGGTGAGGTCCGGGCCGTCGATAACGGCAGCAACACCGGCAGCATCCTCGAGTTCAACACCGCCGGAAACGAGAACCCGGAGATGACGATCGAGGTGCTGGGCGTCGATGAGAGCGCCTGGACCTCGGACGACTTCGTCTTCTAGCCGCGCATCGCTTCTGGGCACACGGAAGGCGCCCTTCGGGGCGCCTTTGTTTTTGCCCTTAAGGGGTGGTCCGATTTGTCTCTGCTCCCTGGACATCGCCCTTTCGCACGTGCGAAAGCCTGACTTATGATGGGCTCTGAGCGCCGGTTGGCGCGCCGTGTGGAAGAGCGGAGCGATGTCCAAGGAGAACGATAAGGCAGCCTCGCTCGAGGATTGGCGAAGGCTCGCCGAGCAGGAGCTGGGCGGGCGCAGCCCCGAGAGCCTGATCTGGCAGACGCCGGAGGGCATCCCGGTCAAGCCGCTCTATACCGAGGCCGATCTCGAGGGCCTCGAGGCCGTGGGGAGCCTGCCGGGGCTTGCGCCCTACCTGCGCGGCGTGCGCGCCACCATGTACGCGAACCGGCCCTGGACCATCCGCCAGTATGCGGGCTTCTCCACCGCCGAGGAATCGAACGCCTTCTACCGCAAGGCCTTGGCCCACGGTCAGACGGGCCTCTCGGTCGCCTTCGACCTCGCTACCCACCGGGGCTACGACAGCGACCATCCGCGGGTGATGGGCGACGTGGGCAAGGCGGGCGTCGCGATCGACACCGTCGAGGACATGAAGATTCTTTTCGACGGCATTCCGCTCGAGCGCATGAGCGTCTCGATGACCATGAACGGCGCGGTCTTGCCGGTGATGGCCTCCTTCATCGTTGCGGCCGAGGAGCAAGGCGTCACACAGGCGCAGCTCTCGGGCACCATCCAGAACGACATCTTGAAGGAGTTCATGGTCCGCAACACCTACATCTACCCGCCCGAGCCTTCGATGCGCATCGTCGCCGACGTGATCGAGCACACGGCCAGGCACATGCCCAAGTTCAACTCGATCTCGATCTCGGGCTACCACATGCAGGAGGCGGGTGCGACGCAGGTGCAGGAGCTGGCCTTCACGCTCGCCGACGGCCTCGAATACGTGCGCGTGGCGCTGCTGCGCGGCCTCTCGGTGGACGAGTTCGCGCCCCGGCTCTCGTTCTTCTTCGCCATCGGCATGAACTTCT